>NZ_JAPJAV010000008.1:0-299345 GCF_035616495.1 Mycobacterium sp. 663a-19
CAACAGATCTCAACGCCGGACGGGTCACAACAACACTCCTCAATCAGATGTGTTGCATCCATCCCTTGAAGCCGAGGCGCGCAGTTTCGCAACAGCTTCACACTCGGCGCGAGCTCGGCGCGCTAGGCGCCGTAGACCGGGACCGGCGGGCGCGACTTGGCCAGCAGGTCGGCCACGACCGGCCCGAGCTCGGCGGGATCCCACCGCGCGCCCTTGTCGATCTGCGGTCCGTGCGCCCACCCCTCGGCGACGCGGATCTTGCCGCCCTCGACCTCGAACACCCTCCCGCTGACGTCGCGCGACTCGGTGCTGCCCAGCCACACGACCAGCGGCGAGACGTTCGCCGGCGCCATCGCGTCGAAATCCTGGTCCTGCGTCGACATCATCTCGGCGAAGACGGTCTCGGTCATGCGGGTTCGCGCCGACGGTGCGATCGCGTTGACCGTGACGCCGTAGCGACCCATCTCGGCGGCCCCGACCAGTGTCATCGCCGCGATGCCGGCTTTGGCGGCGCTGTAGTTGCCCTGTCCCACGCTGCCCTGCAGGCCGGCACCCGAGCTGGTGTTGATGATCCGTGCCTCAACGGTTTTGCCCTCTTTGGACAGCCCGCGCCAGTACGACGCGGCGTGCCGCATCGTGGCGAAGTGACCCTTGAGGTGCACGGCGACGACGGCGTCGAACTCCTCCTCGCTGGTGTTGGCCATCATCCGGTCGCGCACGATGCCGGCGTTGTTCACCAGGACGTCCAGCCCACCGAACTTCTCGACGGCGGTCCGGATCAGTCCCGCCGCCTGGTTCCAGTCCGCGACGTTGGACCCGTCGGCGATGGCTTCGCCACCGGCAGCGGTGATCTCGTCGACGACACCCTGCGCGGCACTGCCGCCGCTCGCGGGCGACCCGTCCAGGCCAACACCGATGTCGTTGACGACGACGCGCGCACCCTCGGCCGCGAAGGCCAGCGCGTGCGCGCGACCGATACCGCCGCCCGCCCCGGTGACGATGACGACACGGCCGTCGACCACTCCCATAGTTTCCTGTCTCCTCTACTTGACTGCGCTCGCGTTCGTGGTGGCCAGATAGTGCGGCGGCTCGCCACCCCCATGCACCTCCAACGTGGCGCCGCTGATGTAAGACGCCGCGTCCGAGGCCAAAAACGCTGCGGCCCAACCGACATCCTGCGGCTTGGCCAGCCGCCCCAGCGGCACGTTCTTCGAGATCGCGGCGATCGACTCCGCGTCGCCGTAGAACAATTCCGACTGTTCGGTCTCCACCATGCCGACCACGCACGCATTCACCCGGACCTTCGGCCCCCACTCGACCGCCAGGGTCTGGGTGAGGCTCTCCAGGCCCGCCTTGGCTGCCCCGTAGGCGCCGGTGCCCGGCGACGGGCGGCGGCCGGACAGGCTGCAGATGTTGACTATCGAGCCACCCTGCGGCTGGCCTTGCATGTGAGCGTTTGCGTGCTGCGAAACCGACAGCGCACCAATCAGATTGAGCTCGATGATCTTACGGTTGAAGTTCGGGGTGGACTCCGCGGTCAGCACGTACGGCGATCCGCCGGCGTTGTTGACGACGACGTCGAGCCCACCGTGGTTGCCGACGATGGTGTCGATCATCGCCTTGACGGCATCGTCGTCGCGGACGTCGCAGGCGTGAAACTCATAGGGCAGACCCTCGACGGCGCGCCGAGCGCAGGTGATCACGGTCGCGCCCTGCCGGGCGAAAACGGAGCTGATGCCGGCACCCACCCCACGCACGCCGCCGGTGACCAGAACGACCCGCGCGGCTAGCCCCAGGTTGATGCCTTCCGAAAGGGGCGAGCCTGCTTCGGGCGGAGTCACTGTGCTAGCGTACCAAGCAAGTGCTTGCTTAGGTAACCACCCCATCAGGAAGTGCAATGACGATCACATCCACCACCACGGAACCGGGCATCGTCGCGGTCACCGTCGACTACCCGCCCGTCAACGCCATCCCGTCACGAGGCTGGTTCGAGCTCGCCGACGCGATCACGGCCGCCGGCGACGACCTCGACACCCACGCCGTCATCCTGCGGGCCGAGGGCCGCGGCTTCAACGCCGGCGTCGACATCAAGGAAATGCAGCGCACCGAGGGATTCACCGCGCTCATCGACGCCAATCGCGGATGCTTCGCCGCGTTCCGCGCGGTGTACGAATGCGCGGTGCCGGTGATCGCGGCGGTGAACGGATTCTGCGTCGGCGGCGGCATCGGGCTGGTCGGCAACTCCGACGTCATCGTGGCCTCCGACGACGCCACCTTCGGGCTGCCGGAGGTGGAGCGCGGCGCGCTCGGGGCGGCCACCCACCTGTCCCGGCTGGTGCCGCAGCATCTGATGCGGCGCCTGTTCTTCACGGCGGCGACCGTGGACGCCGCCACCCTGCACCACTTCGGCTCGGTGCACGAGGTGGTGCCCCGCGACCAGCTCGACGAGGCCGCCCTGCGGGTGGCCCGCGACATCGCCGCCAAGGACACCCGCGTCATCCGCGCGGCCAAGGAGGCGCTCAACTTCATCGATGTGCAGCGGGTCAACTCGAGTTACCGCATGGAGCAAGGCTTTACGTTCGAGCTCAACCTCGCCGGGGTGTCCGACGAGCACCGCGACGCATTCGCCGGTACGACGAAGGGCGAGAAGTCTTGAGCGACAAGCGGACCACCCTCGACGATGCCGTCGCGCAGTTGCGCAGCGGCATGACGATCGGCATCGGCGGCTGGGGGTCGCGGCGCAAGCCGATGGCCTTCGTGCGTGCCATGCTGCGCACCGACGTCACGGACCTGACGGTGGTCACCTACGGCGGGCCCGACCTGGGGCTGCTGTGCTCGGCGGGCAAGGTCAAGCGCGCGTACTACGGCTTCGTCTCGCTGGATTCGCCGCCCTTCTACGACCCGTGGTTCGCCAAGGCCCGCACCAGCGGTGCGATCGAGGCCCGGGAGATGGACGAGGGCATGTTGCGCTGCGGGCTGCAGGCGGCGGCGCAGCGGCTGCCGTTCCTGCCGATCCGCGCCGGGCTGGGCAGTTCGGTGCCCGACTTCTGGGAGGGCGAATTGCAGACGGTGACCAGCCCCTACCCCGCCCCGGGCGGCGGGCACGAGACGCTGATCGCCATGCCCGCGCTGTCGTTGGACGCCGCCTTCGTGCACCTCAATCTCGGTGATAGCCAAGGCAATGCCGCCTACACCGGCATCGACCCCTACTTCGACGACCTCTTCCTGATGGCCGCCGAGCGGCGCTACCTATCGGTGGAGCGCGTCGTGCCGACCGAGGAGCTGGTCAAGGCGGTGCCGCCGCAGGCGCTGCTGGTCAACCGGATGATGGTCGACGCCGTCGTCGAGGCGCCCGGCGGGGCTCACTTCACCACCGCCGCACCGGATTACGGCCGCGACGAGAAGTTCCAGCGACACTACGCCGAGGCCGCCTCGACCGAGGATGGCTGGCGGCGGTTCGTCGAGACGTACCTGTCCGGCGGTGAGGACGAATACCAGGCGGCCGTGCGCGCTTTCGGAGAGGAGTCGGACCAGTGAGCACCCGGGCCGAGATCTGCGCGGTCGCCTGCGCCGAATTGTTCAGGGACGCGGGCGAAATCATGATCAGCCCGATGACGAACATGGCATCGGTCGGGGCGCGGCTGGCCCGGTTGACCTTCTCGCCGGACATCCTGTTGACCGACGGCGAGGCCCAGCTGCTGGCCGACACTCCGGCGCTTGGCAAGGCCGGGGCAATCGAGGGTTGGATGCCGTTCGGCCGGGTGTTCGAGACGCTGGCCTGGGGGCGGCGCCACGTGGTGATGGGCGCCAATCAGGTTGACCGCTTTGGCAATCAGAACATCTCGGCGTTCGGCCCGCTGCAGCACCCGACCCGGCAGATGTTCGGCCTGCGCGGCGCGCCCGGCAACGCGATCAACCATGCGACCAGCTACTGGGTCGGCAACCACTCCAAGCGGGTGTTCTGCGAGGCGGTCGACGTGGTCTGCGGCATCGGCTGGGACAAGGTGGACACCGGCAATCCGGCGTTCCGGTTCGCCAACCCGTATCGGGTGGTGTCCAACCTCGGGGTGTTCGACTTCGGCGGCCCCGGCAAGACCATGCGCGCGGTGTCCCTGCACCCCGGGGTGTCGCCCGACGAGGTCCGCGAGAACACGTCGTTCGAGGTGCACGGCCTCGACGAGGCCGGGGAGACGAGGCTGCCGACCGACGACGAGCTGCGCCTGATCCGTGAAGTCATCGACCCGAAGTCGTTGCGGGACAGAGAGATAAGGGCATGAGGTTGCGCACGCCGCTGACCGAGCTGGTCGGCGTCGAGCATCCGGTGGTGCAGACCGGGATGGGCTGGGTGGCCGGGGCCCGGCTGGTGTCCGCCACGGCCAACGCCGGCGGGCTCGGCATCCTGGCGTCGGCGACGATGACGCTGGACGAGCTGGCCACCGCGATCGGCAAGGTCAAGGCCGCCACCGACAAGCCGTTCGGCGTGAACATCCGCGCCGACGCCGCCGACGCCGGGGACCGGGTCGAGCTGATGATCCGTGAGGGCGTGAAGGTCGCCTCGTTCGCGCTGGCGCCCAAGCAGGAGTTGATCTCCCGGCTGAAAGACGCTGGGGCGGTTGTCATCCCCTCGATCGGCGCGGCCAAACACGCGCGCAAGGTCGCGAGCTGGGGCGCCGACGCGATGATCGTGCAGGGCGGCGAGGGCGGCGGGCACACCGGGCCGGTCGCGACCACGCTGCTGCTGCCGTCCGTGCTGGACGCGGTGCAGGGCACCGGCATCCCGGTGATCGCGGCGGGCGGGTTCTTCGACGGCCGCGGGCTCGCGGCCGCGCTGTCCTACGGCGCCGCCGGCGTCGCGATGGGCACCAGGTTCCTGCTCACCTCGGATTCCACCGTGCCCGACGCCGTCAAGCGTCGTTACCTGGAGGCGGCGCTGGACGGCACCGTCGTCACCACGCGCGTCGACGGCATGCCGCACCGCGTGCTGCGCACCGGGCTGGTCGAGAGGCTGGAAAGCGGCTCCCGGGCAAGGGGTTTCACCGCCGCGGTGCGCAATGCGGCGAAGTTCAAGAAGATGTCGCAGATGACCTGGCGGTCGATGATCCGCGACGGGCTGGCGATGCGGCACGGCAAGGAGCTGACCTGGTCGCAGGTGGTGATGGCGGCCAACACCCCGATGCTGCTCAAGGCCGGCCTCGTCGAGGGCAACACCGACGCCGGGGTGCTGGCGTCCGGGCAGGTGGCCGGCATCCTCGACGACCTGCCGTCGTGCGCCGAGCTGATCGATTCGATCGTCCGCGACGCGATCGAGCACCTGCGGGCCGCGGCGGCGCTGATCGAGGAACCGTAGCCGGAGGACCAACGACCCTGGCCCCGGCCCAGGGCGCGGCGTCATCCTGGATGGATGATCACGCTCGCACCAGAATCCTGGCCCGCCCCGCTCCTGAACGCGGTTCGCGCCTCCAACAGGCATCTGCTCAACCCGCTGATGTTGCGGCTGGCCGGCCACACGCACTGGTACGCGGCGGCGATCCGGCACACCGGACGGCGCTCGGGCAAGCAGTACGCCACACCGGTCGTGGCCGAGCGCGTGCCCGACGGCTTCGTGATTCCGCTGCCGTACGGCACCCGGGTCGACTGGTTGCAAAAACGTCCTCGCCGCGGGGCATGCGGCGATTTCGTCCGGGGGCGAAAGCTACGACGTGACGCAGCCCGAGATCATCGACGCGGCGACGGCCCTGCCCCTGCTGTCGGCGCGACGGCGACGCACCTTCCAACGGGTCGGCATCGAACGGTATCTCAGGGTCAAGACCGGCCCTTAAGCCATGTCCTAAATTCTGCCTGAATGAAGCTATACTCTTCATATGGCAAGGGTGAAGGCTGCCCCTTCACCGCGTGCGACCCTGATCGGCGACGTGGTGGGATCCAGGCGGGCCGGCGATCGGCCCGCCCTGCATCAACGCGTCGCCGCCGCCCTACGCCGGGCCGCCGACGGCGCGCTCGACCCGCCCGCCTTCACCGTCGGCGATGAGTTCCAGGGCAGCTACCCCACCCTCGGTGCCGCCATCGACGCGGCATTGACCGTGCGCCTACTGCTCGCCCCCGAGATCGACATCCGTTTCGGGATTGGTTGGGGCGCGGTCACCGTGCTCGACGCCGACGCGGGAATCCAGGACGGTCCGGGCTGGTGGACCGCGCGGGAGGCCATCCAGCAGACCGCGGAAACTCAGCGGCAGCCCGGCTTCGCGCTGGTGCGCACGACATTCCGGGCGGACGACGACACGCGCACCGACGTCCCCGCCGTCAACGCGGCCCTGATTTGTCGGGACCATCTGCTTGGATCGCTCGACGAGAGATCGTCACGGATTGTGAGGGGCTTGATGACGGGCCTGACCAAAAAGGAACTCGCCGCGGCGGAGGGCATCAGCCCTTCCGCGGTGTCCCAGCGGGCGGCCCGCGACGGTCTGGATCTGATTGTCCTTGCGTCCCAATATCTTCGGGGTCTCCCGTGAGTGGTGTTGCGGTCCTGCTGCTCGCGGTCGGAATAGCCGACCTGTGCCGGCGGGCGGTCCGCACCGCATGGCCCCCAATGGCGATGGGTCCGGCGGTGGTGGTGGCGTGCGCGGCGCTGGGCGCGCTGTGGCATCGCGGTGACATCCCGCTTCTCGCTGTGGCGGCCGCCGCGGCGGTCGTCTGGGAGTGGCTATGCCTGCGCAGCGAGCGCAGCGGCCGTCAGCAGGCGGCCCCGTTGGCCGTGTTCGCCGCCGCGCTGGCGCTGCTGATCGTGTTGTCCGGATGGTCGTCGCGGGTCGGCGGGGTCGTCGGCCGGTGGTCGGCGTGGGTGCAGCTGCCGCTGAGCCACGTGACGCCGACCCGGCTGCTGATGATCGTCGGCGTGGTGCTGGCGCAGTTCGCCACCGGAAATCAGTTGGTCCGCCTCGTGCTCGGCTCGGTGGGCGCGGTGCGCCCGGCCGGTGAGCCGCAACCGTCGGACCGGCTCAAGGGCGGCCGGCTGCTGGGACCGATGGAGCGCCTGCTGATCCTCAGCCTCGGCGTCGGCGGACAGGTGGCGGCGGCCAGCGCCGTCGTCGCCGCCAAGGGCATCATCCGCTTTCCCGAGCTGAGCGCCCAGAAGAACCGCAATGGCGACGTGGGCATCGACGAGGTGACCGAGTACTTTCTGGTGGGCAGCTTCACCAGTTGGCTGCTGGCACTCGGCGGGATCGCGCTGGTTGTGGCTACCCGGTAGGCGCTTTGCCCACCGCCGAGCGTGCGCAGTTGTACGCGCGACGCGGCGTGCCGGCGTACAGATACGCACGCTCGGCGAAAAGGATTACAGGCGCTCGATGATGGTGACGTTGGCGGTGCCGCCGCCCTCGCACATCGTCTGCAGGCCGTAGCGGCCGCCCACGCGCTCCAACTCGTTGAGCATGGTGGCGAACAGCTTGGCGCCGGTGGCGCCCAGCGGATGCCCCAGGGCGATCGCCCCGCCGTTGGGGTTGACCTTCTCCGGGTCGGCCTTGATCTCCTTGAGCCAGGCCAGCACGACGGGCGCGAATGCCTCGTTGATCTCGACGGTGTCGATGTCTTCGATCGACAGCCCGGTCTTTTCCAGCGCGTAGCGCGTGGCCGGGATGGGGCCGGTCAGCATGAACACCGGGTCGGCGGCGCGGGCGCTGATGTGGTGGATGCGCGCCCGCGGGGTCAGCTTGTGGTCCTTGACGGCCCGCTCGGAGGCCAGCAGCACCGCGCTGGCGCCGTCGGAAATCTGGCTGGCCATAGCCGCCGTCAGCCGGCCGCCCTCGACCAGCGTCTTGAGGCCGGCCATCTTCTCCAGCGACGACTCGCGCGGTCCCTCGTCGACCCGGAACGGCCCGGATTCTGTTTCCACGGTGATGATTTCGTTGTCGAAGTGGCCGCCGCGGATCGCGGCGAACGCGCGCTCGTGACTGGTCAGCGCGTACTGCTCCATCTCCTCGCGCGACAGGTTCCACTTCTCGGCGATCATCTCGGAGCCGCGGAACTGTGAGATCTCCTGATCGCCGTACCGGTGCAGCCACTGCTTGGATTCGCTTGTGGGCGAGGTGAACCCGAACTGCTCGCCGACCGTCATCGCCGACGAGATCGGGATCTGGCTCATGTTCTGCACGCCGCCGGCCACGATGAGGTCGGCGATGCCGGCCATGATCGCCTGCGCACCAAAGGAAATCGCCTGCTGGCTGGAGCCGCACTGGCGGTCCACCGTGACACCGGGCACCTCTTCGGGATAGCCGGCGGCCAGCCAGGAGAGCCGGGCGATGTTGCCCGCCTGTCCCCCGATGGCGTCGACGCAACCGGCGATCACGTCGTCGACGGCGGCCGGGTCGACGTCGACGCGGTCGAGCAGCCCGCGCCATCCCAACGCGCCGAGGTCGACGGGGTGTATGCCGGCCAGTGATCCGCCGCGCTTGCCGACCGGGGTGCGGACGGCGTCGATGACGTACGCCTCAGCCATTACAGAACTCCTTCTTTGGTGATCCCGCCGAGAACGATGGCGAGATATTGCTGACCCACCTGCTGCGCGGTGAGCGGTCCGCCGGGTTGATACCAGCGCACCGACACCCAGGTGGTGTCACGGATGAATCGGTAGACGAGGTCGACGTCGAGGTCGGGCCGGAAGTAGCCCTCGTCGACTCCCTGGTTGAGCACCTCGACCCACATCTTGCGTTGCTGGCGGTTCATGTCCTCGATGTAGGAGAACCGGGGCTGCGACAACAGCCGCTTGGCCTCGTCCTGATAGATGACGACTTGCGCGTGCCGATGCTCGATCGCCTCGAACGACGCCATGAACAGCCCCTTGAGTCGCTCCAGCGGGTTGGCCTCGCTGTCGATGATTTCCCGATAGCGGGCGAACAGCCAATCCAGGAAGCTGCGCAGCACCTCGTCGACCATCTCCTCCTTGGAGGAGAAGTGGTGGTAGAGGCTGCCGGACAGGATGCCGGCGCTGTCGGCGATGTCGCGCACGGTGGTGGCGCGCAGGCCGCGCTCGGCGAACATGGCCGCGGCGAGCTCCAGGAGCTCGTCGCGGCGGGTGTTCGCTTGACCGGTCACTCGGTCCACTCGATCAGGGTATCAACCAAGCGCTTGCTTGGCCAGTTCGCGCTCACGGGTGCTGACTCGAGACGGAAATGACCTCGCCGGTGAGGTAGCTGGAGTAGTCACTGGCCAGGAACGCGATGGTGGCCGCCACTTCCCACGGCTCGGCGGCCCGGCCGAACGCCTCGCCGGCGGACAGCCGGTCGAGCAGGTCGGCCGACGTGGTCTTGTCCAGGAATTTGTGCCGGGCGATGCTCGGCGACACCGCGTTGATGCGGACCCCGTACTCGACGGCTTCGATTGCGCTGCAACGGGTTAGGGCCATCACCCCGGCCTTGGCGGCGGCGTAGTGCGACTGCGAGTGTTGCGCGCGCCAGCCCAGCACGCTGGCGTTGTTGACGATCACCCCGCCGTGCGGCGCGTCGCGGAAGTACCGCAGCGCCGCGCGGGTGGCCCGGAACACCGACGTCAGGGTCACGTCCAGGACGCGGTCCCACTCCTCGTCGGTCATGTCGACCACCGGCGTCTGCCCGCCCAGCCCGGCGTTGTTGACTAGCACGTCGATGCGGCCCATCCGGGCGTGGGCCGACGCGAACAGCGCGTCGACCTGGACGCTGGACGTCACGTCGCACAGCACGCTCTCGACACGGCCCTGCCGCAGCGCCGCCAGCTCGTCGGCCGTCGCCCCCAGCCGTCGCTCGTGGTGGTCGGAGATCACCACGTCGGCCCCCTCGGCCAGCGCCCGCCGCGCGGTGGCCGATCCGATGCCGGTGCCCGCGGCGGCGGTCACGACGACGACCTTGCCGGTCAGAAGCCCGTGTCCGGCAACCTCTTTGGGAGCTTCGGCCAGACTCATCCCTTGACCTCTCGGGGTAGGCCGAGCACCCGCTCGGCGATGATGTTGCGCTGGATCTCGTTGGAGCCGCCGTAGATGGTGTCGGCGCGGGTGAACAGGAAGAGCCGCTGCCACTCGTCGAATTCGCCGTCGGGCATGGTCATGCCGGGCTTGCCGATGACGTCCATCGCCAGCTCGCCCAGATCGCGATGCCAGTTGGCCCACAACAGCTTCGACACGTTGTCCTGTCCGGGCTGCTCGACATCCATGGTGGCCAGGGCGTACGACCGCATGGCCCGAAGCCCGGCCCACGCCCGGGTCAGCCGCTCCCGGACGAACGGGTCGTCGGCGGCGCCGTTGCGCTGCGCGAGCTCGGCCAGGTTGGAAAGCTCACGGGCGTAACGGATTTGCTGCCCCAGCGTCGACACGCCGCGCTCGAAGGTCAGCGTTCCCATCGCAACCCGCCACCCGTCGCCCGGCTGGCCCACCACCAGCGACGCGTCGGTGCGGGCGTCGTCGAAGAACACCTCGTTGAACTCCGCGGTGCCGGTGATCTGCACGATGGGCCGGATCTGCACGCCCGGCTGGTCCAGCGGCACCAGCAGATACGACAGCCCGGCGTGCCGCTTGGATCCCTTCTCGGTGCGCGCGACCACGAAGCACCACTGCGACAGGTGGGCCAGCGACGTCCACACCTTCTGGCCGTTGATCACCCACTGATCGCCGTCGAGCTCGGCCGTGGTCGACACGTTGGCGAGGTCGCTGCCGGCGCCCGGCTCCGAATATCCCTGGCACCACAGCTCGGTGACGTCGAGGATGCGCGGCAGAAATCGCTGCTGCTGCTCGGGGGTTCCGAACGCGATCAGCGTCGGTCCGAGCAGCTCCTCGCCGAAGTGGTTGACCTTGTCCGGGGCGTCGGCGCGGGCGTACTCCTCGTAGAACGCCACCCGGTGCGCTGTGGACAGCCCGCGGCCGCCGTGCTCGACCGGCCACCCCAGACACGTCAGCCCGGCCTTGGCGAGGTGCTGGTTCCACGCCCGGCGCTCCTCGAACGCCTCGTGCTCGCGCCCCGGCCCGCCGAGGCCCTTGAGCGCCGCGAATTCGCCGACCAGATTGTCGGCGAGCCAAGAGCGGACCTCCGCCCGGAACTCCTCGACGTCCTGCATGCCCTGTAGGCTAACCTACCAAGCACTTGCTTTGTTAGCCCAGGAGCATCAATGTCGAACGATCCCCGCACCGTGCCCGCGGCGCTGGATCGTTTCGCGCGCCAGCTCCCCGACCACCCCGCGCTGGTCACCGACGACCGCTCGTTTTCCGCGGCCGAGCTGCGCGACGAGGTGCACCGGGCGGCCGCCGCGCTGATCGCGCTCGGCGTCCAAGCCGGCGACCGGGTGGCCATCTGGTCGCCGAACACCTGGCACTGGGTGGTCGCCTGCCTGGCGATTCACCACGCCGGCGCCGCGATGGTGCCGCTGAACACGCGCTACACCGCGTCGGAAGCCGCCGACATCCTGGCCCGCACCCGGGCGCCGGTGCTGTTCGGGATGGGCCGGTTCCTCGGCAACGACCGCGTCGCCGACCTGGACCGCTTGGGCTCTCAAGCCCTGCCCGCGCTGCGGCACGTCGTGCGGATACCGATCGAGGCCGACGACGGGACGTGGGACGAGTTCGTCGCCGGGGGCGCCGGCGCCGAAGCGGCCGTCGCGGAGCGGGCCGCCGCCGTCACCCCCGACGACGTCAGCGACATCCTGTTCACCTCCGGCACCACCGGGCGCAGCAAGGGCGTGCTGTGCGCGCACCGGCAATCGCTGTCGGCCTCGGCGTCGTGGGCCGCCAACGGCAAGATCACCAGCGACGACCGCTACCTGTGCATCAACCCGTTCTTTCACAACTTCGGGTACAAGGCCGGCATCCTGGCCTGCCTGCAGACCGGCGCGACGCTGATCCCGCACCTGACGTTCGATCCGCTGCGCGCGCTGCAAGCGATCGAGCAGCACCGCATCACCGTATTGCCCGGGCCCCCAACGATTTACCAAGCCCTGCTCGATCACCCGGCGCGCCGCGATTACGACCTGAGCTCGCTGCGGTTCGCGGTGACCGGTGCGGCCACGGTGCCGGTCGTGCTGGTGGAGCGCATGCAGTCCGAGCTCGACATCGACATCGTGCTGACCGCCTACGGCCTGACCGAGGCCAACGGCATGGGCACCATGTGCCGCCCCGACGACGACGCGGCGACCGTCGCCACCACCTGCGGCCGCCCGTTCGCGGACTTCGAGTTGCGCATCGATGACACTGGCGAAGTCCTGTTGCGTGGGCCCAACGTTATGCTGGGCTACCTCGACGACCCGGAGGCCACCGCCGCGGCCATCGACGCCGACGGGTGGCTGCACACCGGTGACATCGGCGCCGTGGACAAGGCCGGCAACCTGCGCATCACCGACCGGCTCAAGGACATGTACATCTGCGGCGGATTCAACGTCTACCCCGCCGAGGTCGAGCAGGTGCTGGCCCGGATGGAGGGCGTGGCCGACGCCGCGGTGATCGGGGTTCCCGACGAGCGGCTGGGCGAGGTGGGCCGGGCGTTCGTGGTCACCCGGCCCGGGCACCACCTCGACGAGCAATCGGTAATCGCTTATACCCGTGAACATCTGGCGAACTTCAAGGCCCCGCGGTCGGTGCGGTTCGTCGACGCGTTGCCGCGCAATGCGGGCGGCAAGGTGGTCAAACCACAACTGCGAGAAATGACGTAATGGACCTGCAACTAGACGAAGAGACATTGGCCTTCCGGTCCGAGGTGCGCGAATTCCTCTCGGCAAACGCCGCGGCGATCCCGACGAAGTCCTACGACAACGCGGAAGGCTTTGAACAGCACCGGCGTTGGGACCGGGTACTGTTCGACGCCGGCCTGTCGGTGATCACCTGGCCCAAGAAGTACGGTGGGCGCGACGCGCCGCTGCTGCACTGGGTGGTGTTCGAGGAGGAGTACTTCCACGCCGGGGCGCCGGGCCGCGCCAGCGCCAACGGCACCTCGATGCTGGCCCCGACGCTGTTCGCGCACGGCACCGAGGAGCAGCGCGACCGGATACTGCCCAAAATGGCCAGCGGCGAACAGATCTGGGCGCAGGCCTGGTCGGAGCCCGAATCCGGGAGCGACCTAGCGTCGCTGCGTTCCACCGCCACCAAGACCGAAGGCGGCTGGCTGCTGAACGGTCAGAAGATCTGGAGCTCGCGGGCGCCGTTCGCCGAGATGGGCTTCGGGCTGTTCCGGTCCGATCCCGCGGCGGAGCGCCACAACGGGCTGACGTACTTCATGTTCGACCTGAAGGCCAAGGGCGTCACGGTGCGGCCCATCGTCCAGCTGGGCGGCGACACCGGCTTCGGTGAGATCTTCCTCGACGACGTCTTCGTGCCCGACGAGGACGTCATCGGTACCCCGAACGACGGCTGGCGCGCGGCCATGAGCACGTCGAGCAACGAGCGCGGCATGTCGCTGCGCAGCCCGGCCCGCTTCCTGGCCGCCGCCGAGCGGCTGGTGCGGCTGTGGAAGGACAACGGGTCGGCCGCCGAATTCGCCGATCGGGTCGCCGACGCCTGGATCAAGGCGCAGGCCTACCGGCTGCAGACGTTCGGCACGGTGACCCGGCTGGCCGCCGGCGGCGAGCTGGGCGCCGAATCGTCGGTGACCAAGGTGTTCTGGTCCGACCTCGACGTGGCGATACATCAGACCGCGCTGGACATCCTCGCCGCCGACGGCGAGCTCGCCGGGCCGTGGACCGAGGGCCTGCTGTTCGCGCTCGGCGGCCCGATCTACGCCGGCACCAACGAGATTCAGCGCAACATCATCTCCGAGCGCTTGCTGGGTTTGCCCCGGGAGAAGCGGTAATGGACTTCGCACTAGACGAACAGCAACGCGACTTCGCGGCCAGCATCGACGCCGCGCTGGGCGCCGCGGACCTGCCCGGCGCGGTGCGGGCGTGGGCCGCCGGGGATACCGCGCCCGGCCGCAAGGTGTGGGAGCAGCTGGCCAACCTGGGCGTCACCTCGCTGGCCGTGCCGGAGAAATTCGACGGCATCGGCGCCGACCCGGTGGACCTGGTGGTCGCGCTGGAGCGCCTCGGGCGCTGGTGCGTGCCCGGACCGGTGGCCGAATCCATCGCCGTCGCACCGGTTTTGCTCGCCTCTGACGATCAGGCTGAGCGCTGCGCCGGGCTGGCGTCCGGTGAGCTGATCGCCACCGTCGCACTGCCGCCGCAAGTCCCGCGCGCGGTCGACGCCGATACCGCCGGACTGGTGCTGCTGGCCACCGACGACGGGGCTGGCGGCGTCAGCGAAGCCGCGACGGGCGAGTGCCACCGCTCCGTCGACCCCAGCCGCCGCCTGTACGACGTGACGGCGACGGGCCAGTCCTGGCGGGCAGACATCAAGCGCGCCTACGAGTTCGGCGCGCTGGCGACCGCGGCGCAGCTGGTCGGCGCCGCGGAGACGCTGCTCAACGATGCCGTCGACTACGCCAAGCAGCGGACCCAGTTCGGCCGGGTGATCGGCTCGTATCAGGCGATCAAACACAAGCTGGCCGATGTGCACATCGCGATCGAGCTGGCCCGCCCGCTGGTCTACGGCGCGGCGCTGTCGCTGCAGCCGCGCGACGTCAGCGCGGCCAAGGCGGCGGCATCCGAGGCCGGCCTGCTGGCGGCGCGCGCCTCGTTGCAGACGCACGGGGCGATCGGGTTCACCCAGGAGCACGACCTGTCCCTGTGGCTGCTGCGGGTGCAGGCACTACGCTCGGCCTGGGGCACACCCGAGCACCACCGGCGGCGGGTTCTGGAGGCGCTATGACCGTAAACCAAGAGCGAGAGCTGCTGCGGGAGACCGTCGCCGCATTGGTCGCCAAGCACGCGGACCCGGCGGCCGTGCGTTCGGCGATCGAATCCGAACGCGGCTACGACGAGTCGCTGTGGCGGCTGCTGTGCGAGCAGGTGGGCGCCGCCGCACTGGTGGTGCCCGAGGCGCTCGGCGGCGCCGGCGGCGAATTAGCCGATGCCGCAACGGTTTTGCAGGAGCTGGGCCGCGCACTGGTGCCCTCCCCGTTGCTGGGCACCACGCTGGCCGAGCTGGCGCTGCTGGCCGCGCCCGAGCCCGATGCCGACACGCTTTCGGAGCTGGTCGAGGGCAGCTCGATCGGCGCGCTGGTGCTCGACGCCGACTACGTGGTAAACGGCGACATCGCCGACGTCGTCGTCGCCGCCGACGGCGGCCAGCTGAGCCGGTGGACCCGATTCGGCGCGCAACCCGTCGCGACCATGGACCCCACCCGCCGGCTGGCCCGGGTGCGGCCCGAAGAGACCACCGCGTTGGGCCCCGACCCGGGCCTCGCCGACTCCGCGGCCATCCTGCTGGCCGCCGAGCAGATCGGGGCCGCCGAACGCTGCCTGGAGCTGACCGTCGAATACACCAAGAGCAGAGTGCAATTCGGCCGCCCCATCGGCAGCTTCCAGGCGCTCAAGCATCGGATGGCGGATCTGTACGTCGCGGTCGCCGCGGCCAAGGCCGTTGTCGCCGATGCGTGCGCCGACCCCACGCCCACCAACGCCGCCACCGCGCGCCTGGCCGCGACCGAGACACTAACCAAGGTGGCCGCCGAGGGCATCCAGCTGCACGGCGGCATCGCGATCACCTGGGAACACGACATGCACTTGTATTTCAAACGCGCACACGGCAGCGCGCAGCTGCTCGGCTCGCCACGAGAGGTGTTGGGCCGCCTGGAATCTGAGGTGCTCAAAACGTCGTGAGCCTTCCCGTCGCGCTGCGTGCCGGCATCCCGCCGTTCTATGTGATGGATGTCTGGCTGGCCGCCGCGGAGCGCCAGCGCAGCCACGGCGATCTGGTGAACCTGTCGGCGGGCCAGCCCAGCGCCGGCGCCCCCGAGCCGGTGCGGGCGGCCGCGGCCAGCGCGCTGCATCTCAACGAGCTGGGCTACACCGTGGCGCTGGGCATCCCCGAGCTGCGCGACGCCATCGCGGCGGATTACCAGCGCCAGCACGGGATCTACGTCGAGTCCGATGCCGTGGTGATCACCACGGGTTCCTCGGGCGGGTTCCTGCTCGCCTTCCTGGCGTGCTTCGACGTGGGTGATCGGGTGGCGCTGGCCAGTCCCGGGTACCCGTGCTACCGAAACATCTTGTCGGCGTTGGGATGTGAGGTGGTGGAACTTCCGTGCGGGCCGGACACCCGGTTCCAGCCGACGGCGCAAATGCTGGCCGCACTCGACCCACCGGTGCGGGGCGTGGTCGTCGCCAGCCCGGCCAACCCCACCGGGACGGTCATCCCACCGGCCGAGCTGTCGGCGATCGCGTCGTGGTGCGATGCCTCGGGGGTACGGCTGATCAGCGACGAGGTGTATCACGGTCTGGTCTACCCGGGAGCACCGCAGACCAGCTGCGCCTGGCAGACTTCGCGAAACGCGGTGGTGGTCAACAGTTTTTCGAAGTATTACGCGATGACGGGCTGGCGGCTGGGCTGGCTGCTGGTGCCGCCGGAGCTGCGCCGCGCGGTTGACTGCCTGACCGGCAACTTCACCATCTGCCCGCCCGTGCTGTCGCAGATCGCGGCGGTCGCGGCGTTCACCCCGGAGGCGATCGCCGAGGCCGACGGCCATCTGCAGCACTACACGGTCAACCGCTCGCTGCTGCTGGACGGGTTGCGCCGCATCGGGATCGACCGGTTGGCGCCGACCGACGGCGCGTTCTACGTGTACGCCGACGTCTCCGACTTCACCGACGACTCGCTTGCGTTCTGCTCGAAGTTGCTGGCGGACACCGGTGTTGCCATCGCGCCGGGCATCGACTTCGACACGGCCCGCGGGAATTCGTTCGTCCGGTTGTCGTTCGCCGGGCCGACCGGCGACATCGAGGAGGCGCTGCGGCGGATCGGCCCGTGGCTGCCGCGGCGGGGCCCGACCTAAGCGGCGAGGACCTTGTCGAGGCGCGCCTCGAGCGCGCCGGGCTCGCCGAGGCCGTCGAGATCGATGCCGAACCGGTCGCGCAGCGCGTCGACGACCGCCGCGGCGTCCTCGAGGCGGATCTTCTCGCTCCCGTCGGCGCGGTGAATGGTCAGGTCGCGCCCGGCCAGGTTAATCCGGGCCTCGCCGGTGACCCGCGCGACCATCAGGCCCGTCACGAAGTGCGACGACGGGTGGGTCGAGACGTACCAGCTGCCCACCTGCAGGTCGATGATCGGCCGGGTCCGCGTGGTGAACTCGTAGAGCGGCCGCCACTCGCCGCGGACCTGAGCCTGCAGGACCAGCCCGTCGCGGCGGTCCTGCAATCGGCACGGTTCGTGCGTGGTCTGCTGGACGCCGCCCGTCTCGAGGCGGATGGGCGACGTCGGCGTCTGGCCGCCGAAACCCACGTCGACGAGATACGGCCCCCCGCAGCCGGGGAACGTCACCGCCAGGAGCGTGTGCGTCTGTGCCCCCACCGGCGCGTCGGGCGGCAGCATCCAGACCACCCGCCCGGCCAATCGCCGCACCCGAAAGCCGATTTCGGTCAGCACATAGCCCATCAGCCCGTTCTGCTCGTAGCAGTAGCCACCCCGGCGCCGGCGAACCAGCTTGTCGGCGAGGGCCTCCGGGCTCAGGTCATAGACCGGCACCCCCATCAGCGGGTCGAGGTTCTCGAAGGGGATGGCTTGCGTGTGGGCGGTCACCAGACCCTGGAGCACATCGAGGTTGGGCTCGGCAGCGCCGCGATAGCCGATGCGATCGAAATATCCGTTCAGATCCAGCCCCATGCAGCCATTCTGGCAAAGGGCCAGATAACGATCCTCACCGAATCTTTTCCACAGGAGATTGCGAGCGATACTCTTGACCTCGCGAATTAAATCGTCAGCAGAATGGGCGGCTCAGAAATGGCTGAAGGACCCACCCCCGACGGTCCGGCGCCGGCACCGAGCGGGCTCGCGACGGAGTTGGCCGCCGCCGGATTCGAAGACGCGCGCCAGGTGGCCAGGGGCGGCGCCGGGGTGGTCTATTGCTGCTACGAGACGGCGCTGGGTCGAAACGTCGCGGTCAAGGTGTTGCCGTCGCATTTCGACCAGGACAGCAGGGAGCGCTTCCTGCGCGAGGGCTACGCGATGGGCGGGCTCTCGGGGCATCCGAACATCGTCAACATCCTGCGCGTCGGCGTGACCGAGAGCGGGCGGCCATACATCGTGATGCCCTACCACGCCGAGGATTCGCTGGCGGTCCGGCTGCGCCGCGAAGGCGCGATCCCGTGGCCCGAGGCATTGCGGATCGGCGTCAAGTTGTGCGGCGCGCTGGAAACCGCGCACAAGAGCGGCACTTTGCACCGCGACATCAAACCCGCCAACGTGCTCATCAACGACTACGGCGAGCCGCAACTGAGCGATTTCGGCATCGCCCACATCGAGGGCGGGTACGAAACGGCGACCGGGTTCTTCTCCGGCACAATCGACTACACCGCGCCGGAGGTGATGACCGGCAATCCGGCGACGGTCGCCTCCGACCTGTACTCCCTCGGTGCGACGATCTATGCGCTCATCGCCGGCAACGCCGCGCATGAACGCCGCAGCGGCGAGGACCTCATCGCGCAGTATCTGCGGATCAGCACGACGCGGGTCCCGGACATGCGTCCGGACGGGATCCCGGACGCGGTGTGCTCGGCGATCGAGCATGCGATGGCGATCGATCCGGCGGAGCGGCCGGCGTCGGCGGCGGAGTTCGGCCGCGAGTTGCAGGCGGCGCAGCGGCTCAACGGCCTGAAACCCGATTCGATGGCGATCACCAACGCCGGCGTCGATCCGGCGCGCGCGGTGGGCGTGCCAGCGGGCCCCGGTGCGACCCCGTCCGTCCCGCCCGGCGAGCACACCGCGGCGATGCCGCCGCCCGAACGGACCACGTCGACCATTCCGAAGCCGCCGGTTGCGGACAGCGCCCCGGCCACCACCAAGACGCCGAGTCGGCCCGCGCCCGCCGGCCGCGACGAGTTCTCCGAAGCGGCGATCAGGTTGCGCGGCGGCGGCATCGCGCCGCCCGGAAACGGCAGCCCGATCGGCCCGCCGGGCGGTCCCGGGCGGCCGACGTCTCCGGGCGCGCCCGGTGGGAAACCGCCGCTGACCGCGCGGGCCGCCGCCTGGTTCGGGGAGCCGGGAAAGAAGCGCAATCGCATTGCGCTGGTCGCCGGTGCCGCCGCGCTGGTGGCGCTGGTGGTGATCGCCGGGATCTTCTTCGCGCTTCCGAGCGACAAAGGCAATCGCGGCGGCACCGCGAGCCAGCCGACCACCCAGGCGCCGGTGGTGTGGAAACCGATCACGAACGCGCGCGTTTCGCGCGACGCCGCGGCGACCACCCAGGTCGACGGGACGATCTGGATCTTCGGCGGAATTCGCGCCGACGGCGCCCTCAGCGCGATGCAGGAGGGCTATGACCCCGTCATCGACAGCTGGAAGGGCGGCGACGATCTGCCGGTCCCGGTTCAGCGCGCGGCGGCGGTCAACTGGCAGGGAAATCCCGTCGTGCTGGGTGGTTTCAAGACGGTGGGCGGCAAAAACGTTGCGTCGGACCAGGTTTGGCGGGTGATCAACAGTCGCTGGGTGGAGATGCCGCACATGCTGCAGCCCAGGGCGGCGGCCGCCGCGGCCGTGGTGGGTGATCACCTCGTCGTCACCGGCGGTGTCGACGCGGGCGGCGCGCTGCTGAACACGACCGAGGTCTTCGACGGCAACTCGTGGAGCCTGGGCACGCCGCTGCCGACCCCGCGGCAGATGCTGGCCGCGGCATCGGACGGAAAGCTGGTCTACGCGGTCGGCGGCAGCAACGGCGGCTCGGACCTGGCGACCGTCGAGGCGTACGACCCGGCCGCGAAGACCTGGACGTCGCTGCCGGCGCTTCCCGAAGCACGCAGCGACCTCGGCGTGGCCATCGCCGACGGACGCCTGGTGGCGGTCGGGGGCGTGTCGTCGGGGCAGGTCCTCAAGACCGTTTCGGTGTTCGACCTGATGACCAAGGCGTGGGCGGGGCTGCCGGACATGACGACCGCGCGCCACGGCATGGCCGTCGCCGCGGTGGAGAAGGCCGTATACGCGATCGGCGGGTCCACCGCCGTCGGGGATGGCCAGCTGACCGCGTCGGCGGAGGTGCTGAAGCTGCCCGCGCGCAAGGTCCAGCCGGTTTCGCAGTGGCGGTCGCTGCCGGACGCACCCACCCCCAGGCTGATGATGGCGTGGGCCGTGCAGGGCGACAAGATCTGGATCGTGGGCGGCCTGCGCAACGGCGTCGCGCTGCAGACCGTCGAGAGCTACGACCCGCGCAGCGGCGCCTGGGAACCCGGGCCGCCACTGCCGATCCCGCTGCACCACGCGGCGGCGGCGACCTATCGCGGCGAGGTGGTAGTGCTCGGGGGCGCGAAAGAGAACCTCGCGGACGCGTCCAACAAGGTGTTCGCCCTGCGCGGCGGCAGCTGGGTGGAGCTGCCCAGCCTCACGCACGCCCGGGCGGCGCCGGCCGCCGCGGTCGTGGGCGACAAGCTCGTGGCCGTCGGCGGGCAGAACGCCAAGCAGCTCGTCCCGCAGACCGAGGTCTTCGACGGCAGTTCGTGGAAGGACGCCGCCGACATGCCGACGCCGCGCGAACACCTGGCGGCCGTGTCCGACGGCACCTACGTGTACACGCTCGGCGGCAGGTTCCTTTCGGCGGACAAGAACTCGGCGGCGCTCGAGCGGTTCGACCCCGGCTCGGGGACATGGACCAAGCTGGTGGGCATGCCGACGCCGCGGGGAAGCTACGGCGCCACCTACATCGACGGGCGCATCGTGGCCGTCGGCGGCGAGGAGCCGACGCGGGTGCTGAACGTGGCCGAGATGTACGACATCGCCGACGGGAAGTGGAGCACGCTGCCCCCGATGCCGACGGCGCGTCACGCCGAGGTCGTGGCGACGGTCGGCAACACCGTGTACTGCATCGGCGGCGCCAACCGTCCCACCCACGAGGGCCCCATCGCGACGGTGGAGGCGCTGGACTTCATGTAGGCGCTCGGGTGTGTTGCGGGTTCGGCTGTGAATCCTTGGCTTTGGGCGGGAATCGTGGGCGGAAAAATCGGCCGAAATCCCGCCGTGGGTTCACCGTGAAAGCCCTGTGTTCACACTCGATTTGCGGCGACGGCGGGTCGCGCGCCTAGGCCGTACAACAGGTTTCGCCGGGCTGGTCGGCGCACGAGCCGAAGGTGTCGGAGTCTGCGAAAACCGTGTAGACCTCCCAGCGTTCACCGCCCGGCGCGGTTACCCAGACCTTGTCCTGGGCGGCGAAGCAGCAGGTGGTGTTCAGCTGTTCCTCGGTGAACAAGCCTTCGTCGCCGAGCCGGGCGATCTCCTGGTGCACGGCGTCGCTCGTGGCGACTTCGACGCCGAGGTGGTTAAGGGTTCCGCCGTGGCCGGGGTTTTCTATCAGCACCAGCTTGAGCGGGGGTTCCGGCACCGCGAAGTTGGCGTACCCGGGCTTCACCTTGGCCGGCGCGGTGTCGAACAGCTTGGAGTAGAACGTGATCGCCTCGTCGAGGTCGTCGACGTTGAGGGCCAACTGGATACGTGACATGGTGATTCCTTTCCTTGGGTGCGCTAGGGAGTCAGTTCGGTGACGAGGGCCCGGACGCGGTCGGCGATCTCGTCGCGGATGGCGCGCACCGAGTCGAGCGGCCGGCCGGCGGGGTCGTCGAGGTTCCAGTCGCGATAGGAAACCCCCGCGAAGCTGGGGCAGGTGTCACCACAGCCCATGGTGATCACGACGTCGCTGGATCGCACCGCGTCGCCGGTGAGAACCCGGGGTCTGGCGGCGGTGATGTCGATGCCCAATTCGGCCATCGCCGAGACGGCCGCAGGGTTGATCCGCTCGGCGGGTTCGGTTCCGGCGGAACGGACTTCGATGCGGTCGCCCGCCAGATGCGTCAGCAGGGCGGCGGCCATCTGGGAGCGGCCGGCGTTATGGACGCACACGAACAGCACACGGGGCTTGCCAGCGGTCACGAGGGGCTCCATGAGAGTTCGGCGGTTCCGGGGAACAGGCGTGGGCGAAGGGCCAGCGAGACGTAGACCAGCGCGACGAGGACGGGAACCTCGATGAGGGGTCCCACGACGCCGGCCAGGGCTTGCCCGGAGGTGGCGCCGTAGGTGGCAATCGCCACCGCGATTGCCAGTTCGAAGTTGTTGCCCGCGGCGGTGAACGCCAGGGTGGCCGTGCGGGCATAGCCCAATCGCAACGAGACGCCGAGCGCGTACCCGCCGGCCCACATGATCGCGAAGTACCCCAGCAGCGGGATCGCGATGCGCGTGACATCCCATGGCCGAGCGGCGATCTGGTGGCCTTGCAGCGCGAACAGGATGACGATGGTGAACAACAGTCCGTAGAGCGCCCATGGACCGACGCGTGGCAGGAAGCGGGTCTCATACCAGTCACGGCCTTTGGCCCGCTCGCCGAACCGGCGCGACAGATATCCGGCCAGCAATGGAATGCCGAGGAAGACGAGCACCGATTTTGCGATCTGCCATGGGTGGACGTCGACGCCGGTCTGAGGCAGACCCAGCCAGTCGGGCAACACCGAGAGGTAGAACCAGCCCAGGATGGCGAAACAAGCGACCTGAAATATCGAATTCAGGGCGACCAGGACAGCCGCGGCTTCGCGGTCCCCGCACGCCAGGTCGTTCCAGATGATGACCATGGCGATGCAGCGAGCCAACCCGACGATGATCAGCCCGGTGCGGTACTCCGGCAGATCCGCGAGGAACAGCCAGGCCAATGCGAACATCACCGCCGGACCGACCAGCCAATTCAGCACCAGGGAGGACACCATGAGCTTGCGGTCGGCGGTGACATCCCCCAGACGGTCATAACGGACCTTGGCGAGCACCGGGTACATCATCACCAGCAGACCCACCGCGATCGGCAACGAGACACCGTCCACGCCAACCGCACTCAACGCCGATCCGAGGCCGGGAACGAGACGGCCCAGTAGCAGACCGGCGACCATCGCCACCCCGATCCACACCGGAAGCAGCCGGTCCAGTGTCGACAGCCGGGCGCCCACCCCGTGCGGGGCCCCGGCCGGAGCCCGCAGCTGGGTCATTGGCCGCACCCTTGGGCTGTCTCAACCAGACGGTCCTCACCGTGAAGCACCGACGAAAGCTGCTGCAGCGCTTGGTGAATCACCCAGTAGTAGACCCAGGTGCCCCGCCTCTCACAGTCCAGCAGGCCGGTGGAGCGCAGCAATTTGAGGTGGTGGGAGATCGTCGGCTGGGACAGGTCGAACGTCGACGAGATCTCGCACACGCATGCCTGCCCGCCGGGGTGGCTGGCGATCAGGCTCAACAGCCGCAGCCGCACCGGATCGCCCAGGGCCTTGAACATCGCCGCCAGCTCGACGGCCTGCGGCTCGCCCAGGGCGGCCGCCCCCAGTGCCGGGCAACATTCCAGGGCCGCTTGATTCGACATCCATCTATATAAACACCTATCGAATCAGTGCGCAAGCGTCTCGTCGCCGAAAATCCTCCAAAGCGCACGCGTTTTGCGCGCTTGTTTGATATATGTCAAATACGGGCACCTCGTGGAGACGGGTCCCCACCCGGTGGCCCGCCCCCTCAGCGGGCCACCGGGAGCCCCGCCAAGCGCCATACGTCAGAGCCAGGTGTCCTGGGTGGTGGTGGTGAGGAACGCCTCCAGGTCGTCGCGCCACTGGGCCGGCGTGGTCTTGTCCGGTTCGATCCCGGTGTAGTCGCCGCGGTAGAACAGCAGCGGCCGCGGCTTGATCTTGGGCGCCTCCGACAGCGACTGCACGGCGCCGAAAACCACGAAGTGATCGCCGCCGTCGTGCACCGATGCGACGGTGCAGTCGATGTAGGCCAGCGAGCCGTCGATGATCGGCGAACCGAGTTCGGAAGGGTGCCAGTCGATTCCGGCGAACTTGTCCGGCTCCTTCGAGCCGAACCGCGCGGAGACGTCCTTCTGCTTTTCGGTCAGCACGTTGACACAGAACCGCCCGGTCGCCTCGATGGCCTTCCAGGACCGCGACACCTTCGTCGGGCAGAACAGCACCAGCGGCGGGTCCAGCGACAGCGCCGCGAACGACTGGCACGCGAAGCCGACCGGCACGTCGTCGTGCATGGTGGTGATGATGGTGATCCCGGTGCAGAACTGACCCAGCACCTGCCGGAAGGCCCGCGGATCGATCGGCGCCGACATGGCTACCCGCGCATGCCCACGGTGAAGTCGTGGCCCCACAGGCTCACCGCGGTGCTTTCCCGGGCGATCCAATCGTGGTCGTCGACTTTCCTGCCCTCGCAACCGAATTCGACATCGAACCCGCCCGGTGTCTTCATGTAGAACGACAGCATCAGGTCGTTGACGTGGCGGCCCAGCGTCGCCGACATGGGCACCTTGCGGCGCAACGCCCGGTCCAGACAGAGGCCCACGTCGTCGGCCTGCTCGACTTCGACCATCAGGTGCACGATCCCGCTCGGCGTCGGCAACGGCAGGAAGGCCAGGCTGTGGTGGCGCGGGTTGCAGCCGAAGAAGCGCAGCCAGGCCGGCGCGCCGTCGGCGGGCCGGCCGACCACCTGCGGCGGCATCCGCATCGAGTCACGCAGCTTGAACCCGAGCACGTCCCGGTAGAAGTGCAGGGCCTCGGCGTCGTCGCGGGTGGTCAGCACGACGTGGCCCAGGCCCTGTTCGCCGGTGACGAACTTGTGGCCGTACGGGCTGACGACGCGGCGGTGTTCCAGCGCGGCGCCGTGGAAGACGGCCAGCGGGTTGCCGGAGGGGTCGGAGAACTGGATCATCTCGTCCACCCGCCGCTCCGCCAGGTCTGCGGCGGTGGCCTCCTTGTAGGGGGTGCCCTCCACATCGAGTCGGTTGCGGATCTCTTGCAGCCCTTCGGCATTCGCGCATTCCCAACCGGCCTCGGCGAGCCGGTCCTGCTCGCCGGGCACGATCACCAGCCGGGCCGGGAAATCGTCCATCCGCAGATACAGTGTTCCTTCTGGCGCGCCTTGCGCCGCGCCTTTGCCCTCGACCATGCCGAGGACCTTCAGCCCGTAGTCGCGCCAGGCCGCCATGTCGGTGGCCTCGATGCGCAGGTAGCCCAGGGACCGGATACTCATCACGCACCTCCCAGGAAATCGATGGTGAGCCTGTTGAACTCGTCGAACTTCTCCACCTGCGCCCAATGCCCACATTGCCCGAAGACATGCAGTTGCGCACGGGGAATGGTCTTCAGCGCGACCAGCGCGCCGTCCAGCGGGTTGACCCGGTCCTCGCGCCCCCAGATCAGCAGCACCGGCTGACGTAGCCGGTACACCTCGCGCCACATCATGCCGAGCTCGAAGTCGGCCCCGGAAAACGACATTCCCATCGCCCGGGTCGCCGTCAGCGATTCCGGCGTGCTGGCCAGGGCGAAACGCTCGTCGACCAGCTCCGGGGTGATCAGCTTCTGGTCGTAGACCATCACGCGCAGGAACGCCTCGAGGTTCTCGCGGGTGGGTTCGACAGAGAACTTGCCCAGGCGCTTCACGCCCTCGGTCGGGTCGGGCGAAAACAGGTTGACGCTGAGCCCGCCGGGGCCCATCAGCACCAGGCGCCCGGCCAGATCCGGGTAGTCGAGTGCGAACCGCACCGCCGTTCCCCCGCCCAGTGAGTTGCCCACCAGCGGAACGCGTCCCAGGGCCAGCTGGTCGAAGAGGCCCTTGAGCGCCCTGGCGGCATACCGATTGAACTGCCCGTGCTCCGCGCGCTTGTCGGAGTGGCCGTAGCCGGGCTGATCGACGGCGAGCACGTGGAACCGCCGCGCCAGCACCGGAATGTTGCGCGAGAAGTTCGTCCAGCTCGCCGCGCCGGGGCCGCCGCCGTGTAGCAGCACCACCGTTTGGTCGTTGCCGACCCCCGCCTCGTGGTAGTGCAGCCTCAGCGGGCCGTCGACGTTGACCTCGGCGAAGCGCGACGTGGACTCGAAAGTGAGCTCTTCGGTAGCCGTCATACCATCGTGTCGCCGGGCGGCAGCCCGAACTCATGGTTCCCGAAGATCACGTACGCGCGCTCGGGGTCGTTGGCGGCGTGCACCCGTCCGGCGTGCGCGTCGCGCCAGAAGCGTTGCACCGGCTGGTCATTGGCCAGCGCGGTGGCACCGGAGGCCTCGAACAGCCGGTCGATCGCGGCGATCGAGCGGCCGGTGGCGCGCACCTGGTCGCGGCGGGCGCGGGCGCGCAACGCGAACCGGATCTCCTTGCCCGCCGCCAGCAACGCGTACTCGTCGCCGACATTGCCGATCAGCTGCCGCCATGCCGCGTCGATGTCGCTGGCCGCCTCGGCGATGCGGACCTTGGCGAACGGGTCGTCCTTGGCCTTCTCGCCGGCGAACGCCGCGCGCACCCGCTTGCCCTGGTGCTCGACGTGCGCGTCGTACGCGCCGTAGGCCATGCCCACGATCGGGGCCGAGATGGTGGTGGGATGCATTGTGCCCCAAGGCATTTTGTAGACCGGGGCGGTGTTGGTCTGATATCCCCCGGCGGTGCCGTCGTTCATGGCCTTGTAGGACAGGAACCGGTGCCGGGGCACGAACACGTCCTTGACCACCAGCGTGTTGCTGCCGGTGCCGCGCAGGCCGACCACGTGCCAGACGTCGTCGATGCGGTACTCCGAGCGCGGGATCAGGAAGCTGCCGAAGTCCACCGGGCGGCCGTCCTTGATGACCGGGCCGCCGACGAACGTCCACGTGGCGTGGTCACAGCCCGACGACCAGTTCCACGAGCCGTTGACCAGGTAGCCGCCGTCGGTCACGACGCCCGCCCCCATCGGGGCATACGACGACGAGACCCGCGTATTGGGGTCCTCGCCCCACACCTCTTCCTGGGCCCGCTGGTCGAACAGCGCCAGGTGCCAGTTGTGCACCCCGACGATCGAGCTCACCCAGCCGGTCGAGCCGCAGGCGCTGGCCAGGCGGCGGACGGCCTCGTAGAACAGCGTGGGGTCGCACTGCAGGCCGCCCCACTGCTCGGGCTGCAGCAGGGTGAAGAAGCCGACGTCCTCGAGCGCCTGAACGGTCTCGTCGGGCAGCCGGCGCAAATCCTCCGTCGCCTGAGCGCGCTTGCGAATCTGCGGAAGCAGATCATCGATGCCAGCCAGGATCGACTGGGCATCACGCTGTTGAATGGAAGTCACTTACGTTTGCCTCCTGGGCCGGAACTGCGCAGCGGATTTACACAGAAGACTAGAACACGTTCCGATTTGTGTCGAGCAGGGTATTCCTGCGGCTGGTAGCGGTACCAATCTGGTTTTCTGTAACATGTTCTAGTTGCCATGAAAGGAAGGGCGGGTCTTTGACGGAAGCGATTCCCGACGAGCCACTCGGCGACCACGTCCTCGAACTGCAGATCGCCGAGGTCGTCGCCGAAACCGACGACGCGCGGTCGTTGGTGTTCGCGGTGCCGGACGCCGCCGGCGAACCCGGCATCCCGCCGGAGCGGCTGCGGTACGCGCCGGGCCAGTTCCTCACGTTGCGGGTGCCCAGCGATCGCACCGGATCGGTGGCGCGGTGCTACTCGTTGTGCAGCTCGCCGTTCACAGATGATGCCCTCACGGTCACGGTGAAACGGACCGTGGACGGATACGCGTCGAACTGGCTGTGCGACCACGCGCACAAGGGCATGCGGATCCATGTGCTGGCGCCGTCGGGCAACTTCGTGCCCAAGACGCTGGACGGCGACTTCCTGTTGATGGCCGCCGGCAGCGGGATCACCCCGATCATGTCGATCTGCAAGTCGGCGCTGTCCGAGGGCGGCGGGCAGGTGACCCTGCTCTACGCCAACCGCGACGACCGCTCGGTGATCTTCGGCGACGCGCTGCGCGAGCTGTCCGCCAAGTACCCCGACCGGCTCACGGTGCTGCACTGGCTGGAGTCGCTGCAGGGGTTGCCCAGCGCGACCGCGCTGGCGAAACTGGCCGGCCCCTACACCGACCGTCCCGTCTACATCTGCGGGCCCGGCCCCTTCATGGATGCGTCGCGCGAGGCGCTGGAAACGCTGAAAGTGCCTGCGCCCCAAGTGCATATCGAGGTGTTCAAGTCGCTGGAGTCCGATCCGTTCGCGGCGGTCAAGATCGAGGACAGCGCCGAGGGTGACGAGCCGCCGGCCACCGCCATCGTCGAGCTGGACGGCGAGACCCACACCGTGTCCTGGCCGCGCAACGCCAAGCTGCTCGACGTGTTGCTCGCCAAGGGCCTGGACGCGCCGTTCTCCTGCCGGGAGGGCCACTGCGGCGCATGCGCCTGCACGCTGCGCGGCGGCAAGGTGAGCATGGAGGTCAACGACGTGCTGGAGCAGCAGGATCTCGACGAGGGCCTGATCTTGGCCTGTCAATCTCACCCGGAATCTGATTCGGTAGAAGTGACCTACGACGAGTAGGGTCAGCGAACCGGGAAGGGGAGCGCGATGATGCGGCTGGTGACGGGATTTGCGGTCGTCGGGTCCATGCTGGTGTTCCTGTCCGCGCCGATCTCCTCGGGCGCCAGCAACACCTCCACCACCCTGTTCCCGCTGGACGGCCCCAACCAGCTCGAGACGCACATGACCCTCGAATGCTTCAAGTCCGGCGGCTTCTGCAACTTCACCGCCGGCGCCGACATGCGCACACCCGACGGCGTGACGGGCTTCCCGCACGACCTGTGGGCCCGCCAGACCACCGAGATCCGGTCGTCGAACCGGCTGGCCTACCTGGACGCGCATGCCAACGGCCAGTACGAGCGGGTGCACAAGTCGATGGGCAACGACGAGATCACTACCGTCTACTTCGGTGAGGGGCCGCCGGACAAATACCAGACGACCGGGCGCATCGACTCCACCGATTGGCAGACCGGACAGCCCAAGACCGACATCAACGTGATCACCTGCACCCACATCCAGGTGGTCTACAGCGGGGTCAACATCACCTCGCCCAGCACCTGCGCGCAGACGACGTTCTCGTAGCTGTGGTTTCGCCGAGCCTGTAAATCTGCAGCCAAAGTGCGAGTAAGGGCCTGCGGGATTACAGGCTCGACGAATCGGGTCGCCAACCTCTCGCGAGCAGCGCCCGCCTGACGCGCTCGATGACATCGGCGGGCTTGTCCTCGGCGATCACGCGAATCACAATCCAGCCCATTTCCGCGAGCTTTCGTAGTCGCCACTGGTCCTTTACGTACTGACGCCGATCGCTGCGGTGCTGGTCGCCGTCGTACTCGACGGCCACGCCGAACTCGCGCCAGCCCATGTCGAGCATGGCCAGGGCGCGGTAGCCGTCGACCACCGGTATTTGGGTGGTCGGGGCAGGCAAGCCGGCGTCGATGAGCAGTAGCCGCAACCAGGTTTCCTTCGGCGAGGCGGCACCGCCGTCGACAAGGCGCAATACCGAGCGCAGCTTCCGTACCCCACGGGCACCGGGGTATTTATCGGCGAGCAGCAGCACATCCTTCGTCGAAAACGGCGTCGCCCTCATCAGCGCGTCGAGCCGCGCGATGGCTTGCCCGCGCGGCAGATGCCGGGCCAAGTCGTACGCCGTCCGCGTGGGAGTGGTGACCGGCAATCCCGCGACGCGGGTGGCTTCATCGCCGGCCAGCAGCTGCTCACGCGCAATGATCCCCCTCGGCGGCCGCGTGCTCGACCAGATCAACTCGATGGGGATGTCGGCGTCGACCCAACGGGCGCCATGCAACGCGGAAGCCGCGACACCCGCCACGATCGCCCGGCGGCGCGACCACAACCATGCGCCTTCGGTCCTGGCCCGCAGCGAAAGTTGTTGACCCCGTGCGGCATACACGCCCGGGAAGATCGGCTCGTACCAACGACGCACTTCGTGCCGCGTCACTTCCGCGCTTGCGATCGCTTCACCGCCGATAAACACCACCCGCATGCCCGCATGGTGACATCGGCGTCCGACAGTTCGCCGAGCCTGCAAATCTGCAGGCAAAGTGCGAGTAGGGGCCGCCAAGATTACAGGCTCGGCGAACGGGAGAGGGCCGACTAGCGCGGCAGGCCCAGCAGGCGCTCGGCGGCCACCGTGAGCAGGATCTGCTCGGTGCCGCCGGCGATCGTCAGGCAGCGGGTGTTGAGGAAGTCGAAGACCGCCTGGTTGTGGACCAGGCCGCCGCCCTCGGAGACGTCCATCGCGAATTCGGCCAGCGCCTGTCGGTAGCGCACACCGATCAGCTTGCGCACGCTGGACTGCGCGCCGGGGTCCTGGCCGCCTACCGCGAGCTGCGCGATGCGCTGGTCCAGCAAAGCGCCGGTTTGGGCGGCGACGATCAGCCTGCCCAGCCGGTCTTGCAGGGACACGTCGAGGTCGATCTCGGCCAGGACCTTGAGCAGCTCCTCCATCGGGTTGCCCAGCGCGGTGCCGGTGGCCATCGCGATCCGCTCGTTGGCCAGCGTGGTGCGGGCCAGCCGCCAGCCGTCGTTCACCGTGCCGACCACCATCTCGTCGGGCACGAACACGTTGTCCAGGAACACCTCGTTGAACAGCGAGTCGCCGGTGATCTCGCGCAGCGGGCGGATCTCGATGCCCGGCGATTTCATGTCCACCAGGAAGTAGGTGATGCCCTTGTGTTTGGGGGCGTCCGGATCGGTGCGCGCCAGGCACACGCCCCACCGTGCCTTGTGCGCCGCGGACGTCCAGACCTTCTGCCCCGTCAACTGCCAGCCGCCGTCGGTCCGCACCGCCTTGGTACGCAGCGACGCCAGGTCGGAGCCGGCCCCCGGCTCGGAAAACAGTTGGCACCAAAGGAATTCGCCGCGCAGGGTGGCCGGCACGAAGCGCTCGATCTGCTCCGGCGTGCCGTGCTCCAGGATGGTCGGCGCCGCCCACCAACCGATCACCAGGTCCGGCCGCACCACACCGGCCGCCGCCAGCTCCTGATCGATCAGCAGCTGCTCGGCCGGTGACGCGGCGCGCCCGTACGGCGGTGGCCAGTGCGGCGCCTGCAGCCCCGCATCGGCCAGGGCCGCCTGGCGTTGGTCCTCGGGCAGGGCGGCGATCTCGGCGACGGCCGCGGCGATCTCCGGCCGCACGCCCTCGACCTCGGTGAGGTCGATACCCAGGCGGCGCCGCACGCCCGACTGGGTCAGCTCGGTGATGCGGCGCAACCAGCGCTCGGCCCCGCCGAGGAAGCGGCCGATGCCGTGCGCCCGGCGCAGGTAGAGATGCGCGTCGTGCTCCCAGGTGCAGCCGATGCCGCCGAGCACCTGAATGCAATCCTTGACGTTCGCCTTCGCCGCAGCGATGCCGGTGCTCGCGGCCAGCGCCGCGGCGATCGAGAACTGAGCCGGGTCGGAATCCGCCGCGGCGCGGGCGGCGTCGGCCGCGACCACCTCCGCCTGTTCGGCGCGGCAGAGCATCTCGGCGCACAGGTGCTTGACGGCCTGGAAGCTGCCGATCGGCTTGCCGAACTGCTCGCGCACCTTGGCATAGGCGACCGCGGTGTCCAGGGACCAGCGGGTCACGCCGGCCGCCTCGGCGGCCAGGACGGTCGCGGCGAGTTCGGTGACCCGCTCCGGCGACGCGTCGATCGCGGTGGCCGGCGCCGACGTCAGCACCACCCGCGCCAGCGGCCGGGAGAAGTCGGTGGCCCGCAACGGCTCCACCCGCACGCCGTCGCCCTCGGTGTCCACCAGCGCCCACGTCCCGTCGGCGGGCAGCAGCAGCAGGCCGCCGTCGGCGGCCCCCAGCACCAGATCGACTGAGCCCGAGGCCGTCTCGCCGTCGAACTCCACGCAGCCCTCGAGCGCGACACCGGCGAAGCGCTCACCGGAGGCCAGCGCGGCCAGCGTTTCGGGATCGGCGCCGGCCTCGGAGACGACGAGCGTGGCCAGCGCCGTGGTCGCGACCGGCCCGGGGACCAGCGCCTTGGCCGCTTCCTCGACCATCGCGCACAGGTCCTCGATGCTGCCGCCGGCCCCACCGGAGTCCTCGGCAACTGCCACGCCGAACAGCCCCAGCTCGGCCAGGCCCGCGAACACCGGCCGCCAGGCGTCGGCGTCGCCCTGCTCGACTTCGCGGATCGCCTTGGTCCCGTTGGGCCCCGACGACGCGTCGCGCGCCCAATCGCGCACCAACGCACGCGCCGCGAACTGTTCGTCGGTGACGGTCGCTACCACGTGCGTCCTCCGCGTCCTTGATTCGAGGTGATAAAAGGGGGGCCCGCGCCCACTAGAACGTGTTCTAATAGTGCCAGCGATCGAGCGTCAAGTCGAACGCCATTACAGCAGGACAGGTCCTGGAAAGGGCCGCAGTCCCGGCGGGATGGAGGTGGGAAATTCGCAATCGGCTTGCGTATCGTTTGCGAACGAACCGCCCGGAAGAGGGGGAATCCGCCAGATGTCGCCAGCGAACACCAACCTGGGCCGCGTCTCCGACTCGCAGCCGCGCGAGGTCATAAACGTGGCGGTATTGGCCGAATCCGAGCTGGGCTCGGAGGCACAGCGGGAGCGCCGCAAGCGCATCCTGGACGCCACCATGGCGATCGCGTCCAAGGGCGGCTACGAGGCGGTTCAGATGCGCGCCGTGGCGGACCGGGCCGACGTGGCCGTTGGCACGCTGTACCGCTACTTCCCGTCGAAGGTGCACCTGCTGGTGTCGGCGCTGGGCCGGGAGTTCAGCCGCATCGACGCCAAGACCGATCGCTCCGCGGTGGCCGGCGGCACCCCGTTTCAGCGGCTGAAATTCATGGTCGACAAGCTCAACCGCGCGATGCAGCGCAATCCGCTGCTCACCGAGGCGATGACGCGCGCCTACGTCTTCGCCGATGCGTCGGCGGCCAGCGAGGTCGACCAGGTCGAGAAGATCATCGATTCGATGTTCGCGCGCGCGATGGCCGACGGTGAGCCGACCGAGGAGCAGTACCACATCGCCCGGGTGCTCTCGAACGTGTGGACGTCGAACCTGCTGGCCTGGCTCACCCGGCGGGCCTCGGCGACCGACGTCACCAAGCGGCTGGACCTGGCGGTGCGGTTGTTGATCGGCCACCAGGAAGAGTCCTGAGCGGTCCTAGGCCGGCGGGCCGGCGGTGCGCCCGCGAACCAGCTCGGTGTCCAACAGCTCGACGACCGGCAGGCCCGAGCGCGGCGGGTTCAGCAGCAGTTCGCCCGCGCGGCGGCCCTTTTGCAGGCTCGGCTGGGCCACCGTCGTCAGCCCGCGGCTGATCGCCTCGGGCACGCCGTCGAACCCGGTGACGGTCATCTGCCCCGGCACGTAAATGCCATGTGCGCGAAGGTAGTCCATGGCCGACAGCGCCAGGATGTCCGCGGTGCACATCAGCGCGGTGATCCGCGGATTGGCCTCCAGCGCCGCCTTGGCCGCATCGCCACCCGACTCCGGAAGGTGCTCGTAGCTTTCCACCACGATCAGCGAGTCCGGGTCCAACCCCGCGGCTTTCATCGCCTCCCACACACCGGCGATGCGCTCGCGCTGCACGTCGAACGCCGGCGACCGCAGCCGCTCGGCGTCGGCCAGGCCCTGCCGGCGGTCCCGGCCCAGCCGCATGGTCAGCAACCCGATCTCGCGATGCCCCAGCCCCAGCACGTGGTCGGTGAGCTCGCGCATCGCCGCCCGGTCGTCGATGCCGACCCGGGAAACCCCGGTCAGGTCCTTGGGCTGATCCACCACCACGACGGGCAGCCGGCGCTGCAGCACCACCTGAAGGTAGGGATCGTCGTCGCAGACCGAATAGACCACGAAGCCGTCCACCCCGGCGCCCAGCACCGCGGCGGTCCCGTCCTGCAGGCTTCGGCCGGGCCCGACGGCCACCAGCAGCAGCCCCTGCCCCAACTCCTCGCAGGATTGCGCCACTCCCGCAACGAAATCCCGCGCCGCCGGGTCGCTGAAGAAATAGGTCAGCGGCTCGGCCATCACCAACCCGACGGCCCCGGCCTTGCGGGTCCGCAACGATCGCGCCACCGGGTCGGGTCCGGCATACCCGAGCCGCTTGGCCGTCGCGAGCACCCGTTCCCGCAGCTCGGCCGACAGCTGATCCGGGCGGTTGAAGGCATTCGAGACGGTGGTGCGCGAGACCTTGAGTTCGGCCGCCAACGACGCCAGAGTCGCACGCCGGCGGGGTGTGGGACTCACGTTCGGTGACGCTACAGCCGATGCGCGCTCGCGGGTACGCGGCTTCGATTCCCCATTTCCTAATGGAAACGATTGTCATTAGTATTAGGACGCACAATCGACACACATGGGACACGAATGGCACTGGTAAATCCGATGCGGTGGCTGTCGGCCGCGGTCGCCTGCCTGGTGACCTCGGCCGCGCTCACCGGCTGCGGCATCGCCAGCTCGGCGCACCCGCGGGCGGCCACCGTGGTGGCGTCCACCGACGTGTGGGGCAGCGTGGCGCGGGCCGTCGTCGGGCGCCACGTCTCCGTCAAATCCATCCTGAGCGGCGCGGACGAGGATCCGCACTCCTATCAGGCCAGCCCGTCGGACGCCGCCGCGATGATCGACGCCGCCCTCGTCGTCTACAACGGCGGCGGCTACGACCCGTGGGTGGACCAGGTGCTGGCGGAGCATCCGTCGGTCAAACCGATTGACGCCTACTCGTTCCTGGGTCGCGCGAACCCCGGCGAGCGGCCCAACGAGCATGTCTTCTACGACCTGGACGTGGCCAAATCGGTCGCCTCGGCGATCGCCGACCGCATGGCGGCCATCGACCCCGCCAATGCCGCGGACTACCGGGCCAACGCGGCCGAATTCTGCCGCGGCGCCGACTCGATCGCCATCTCCGAACACGCCATCGCCGGCGCGTACCCCAACGCCGGAGTCATCACGACCGAACCCGTCGTGGACTACCTGCTTCAGGCCTCCGGCCTGGTCAACCGCACCCCCGCCGCCTTCACCGCCGCCAACGAGAACGAGACCGATCCCGCGCCGGCCGACATGGCCTCCGTCCTCGACCTGATCAACCACCGCCGGGTTTTGGCGCTGCTGGTCAACCCGCAGACGTCCACCGCCGCCATCGGCGGGCTCGAGGACGCGGCCCGGCGCGCGGGCGTGCCGGTGACCGAGGTGACCGAGACGCTGCCCGACGGCACCGACTACCTGACCTGGCAGCGCAACACGGTCAAGGGCCTGCTCGCCGCCCTGCGGTCGAACCGGTGAGCGTCCAACCGGTTCAGGCCGTCGAGAATCCCCCGCACGCGGTCTCGCTCACCGGTGCGCGGCTGGCCTTCGGCGATCGCGTGCTGTGGGACCACCTCGACCTGTCGGTGTCGCCCGGCGAGTTCGTCGCGGTGCTGGGCCCCAACGGCAGCGGGAAGACGTCGTTGCTCAAGGTCCTGCTCGGGCAGCTGCCGCTGAGCGCCGGCGTCGCGCTGGTGGACGGCAGGCCGATCACGGCCGGCAGCGGGAACATCGGCTACGTGCCGCAACACCGGCCGATCGACCGGGACGTGATGCTGCGCGGGCGCGACCTGGTTCGGCTCGGCATCGACGGAGGCCACTGGGGTGGCGCGCCGCTGCGGTCCGCCGACCGGGCCCGTCGGCGCGCCGCCATGTGGCGGGCGCTGCGCGAGGTCAACGGCGAACACCTGGCGAACGTCCGGGTCGGCGTGATGTCGGGAGGCGAGCTGCAGCGCGTGCGCATCGCCCAGGCGCTGGTCGGCGACCCGATGCTGCTGCTGTGCGACGAACCGCTGCTGACCCTGGACCCCGCGAACACCAGGCTGGCCGCGGCGCTGATCGATCGGCGCCGCCGAGACGCCGGCACGACCGTCATCGTCGTCACGCACGAGGTCAACCCCATCCTGCCGTACGTGGACAGGGTGCTGTATCTGGTCGACGGGCGGTTCCGGATCGGCACCGTCGAGCAGGTGATGACCAGCGAGACGCTGTCGTCGCTGTATCGCGCCGAGATCGAGGTGGTCAGGGTCAAGGACGGCTACGCGGTGGTTGGCGAGCCGGTGCGCGGCGACGGGCCCGGGTGATGAACCACCGGCTCGCCGACATGCTGCACCATCTGTTCGCCTTCGACGTCACGGCCCACCTGCTCTCCCACGACTTCGTCCAGCAGGCGCTGCTGGCGGCCGCGCTGCTGGGGCTGGTGGCCGGGCTGATCGGGCCGTTCATCGTGATGCGGCAGATGTCGTTCGCCGTGCACGGATCCAGCGAATTGTCTTTGACCGGAGCGGCTTTCGCGCTGCTGGCCGGTTTCGAGGTGGGCCTGGGCGCGCTGATCGGCAGCGCCCTGGCCGCGGCGCTGTTCGGCCTACTCGGCCAGCGGGCCCGGGAGCGCGATTCGGTGACCGGGGTGGTGCTGGCGTTCGGACTGGGCCTGGCGGTGCTGTTCATCCACCTCTACCCCGGGCGCACGGCGACCAGTTTCGCGTTGCTGACGGGCCAGATCGTCGGGGTGGGCTACAGCGGGCTGGCCATGCTCGCGCTCGTTTGCCTGCTCGTCGTCGCCGTGCTGGCGACGTGCTACCGCCCGCTGTTGTTCGCCACCGTCGATCCCGACGTCGCGGCCGCGCGCGGCGTCCCGGTTCGCGCGCTGGGCATCGTGTTCGCCGCGCTGGTCGGCGTGGTCGCCGCGCAGGCCGTGCAGATCGTCGGGGCGCTGCTGGTGATGTCGTTGCTGATCACGCCGGCGGCCGCGGCGGCCAGGGTGGTCGCCTCGCCGGCGGCGGCGATGGTGGCCTCGGTGGCGTTCGCCGAGGTCGCCGCCGTCGGGGGCATCGTGCTCTCGCTGGCGCCCGGTGTCCCGGTGTCGGTTTTCGTCGCCACCATCTCGTTCGTGATCTACCTGTTCTGCTGGCTGCTGGGGCGGCGCCGCGAGGCCACCACTTAACGTCACCCATAAGCTAGGCGGGTGGCCGGTATCGACCTCAACGCCGACTTGGGCGAGGGCTTCGGCGTCTGGCGCCTCGGTGACGACGACGCGATGCTCGGGATCGTCACGAGCGCCAACGTGGCGTGCGGGTTCCACGCCGGGGATCCCGCGGGGCTGCTGCGGGTGTGCCGCTCGGCCGCCGAGCGCGGCGTGCGGATCGGGGCGCAGGTGAGCTACCGGGATCTGGCCGGCTTCGGCAGGCGCTACATCGACGTGGCCGCCGAGGACCTCGTCGGCGACGTCGTCTACCAGATCGGCGCGTTGCAGGCGATCGCGCGGGCGTCGGGCTCGTCGGTGTCCTACGTGAAACCCCATGGCGCGCTGTACAACACGATTGTCACCAACCGTGAGCAGGGCGCCGCCGTCGCGGAGGCGGTGCGCCTGGTGGACCCCACGCTGCCGGTGCTGGGCATGGCGGGCTCGGCGTTTTTCGGCGAGGCCACCCGCCTCGGGTTGCGCACCGTGGCAGAGGCGTTCGCCGATCGCGCGTATCGGCCGGACGGCCGGTTGGTGTCCCGTCGCGAACCGGGCGCGGTGCTGCACGACGCGGCGGCGATCGCCGAGCGCGTCGTGACCATGGTGACCTCGGGACGGGTCACCGCGATCGACGGTGCCGATATTCCCGTGAGCGTGGAATCCGTTTGCGTGCATGGTGATTCGCCCGGTGCGGTGCAGATCGCCGCCGCGGTGCGCGACGGGCTCGCCGCGACCGGCATCGACATCAGGTCGTTCTGCTGATGCGACTCAAGCCCGGCCGCCCCGACATCGCGCGCTATTCGGACCGGTTCGACGTGCCCGCCGCCGGGCCCGACGCGCCCGTTTCGGTGACGTGGATGGGCGTGGCGACGCTGCTGCTCGACGACGGGTCGTGCGCGCTGATTACCGACGGCTACTTCTCCCGTCCCAGCCTGGCGCGGGTCGCGGCCGGCAAGCTGTCCCCGTCACCGGCGCGCGTGGACGGCTGCCTTGCCCGGGCCAAGGTGTCGCGGCTGGAGGCCGTCATCCCGGTGCACACCCACGTCGACCACGCGATGGATTCCGCTCTGGTCGCCGACCGCACCGGCGCGCGGCTGGTCGGGGGCGAGTCGGCGGCCAACGTCGGGCGCGGATACGGGCTGTCCGAGGATCGCCTCGTCGTCGCGGTCAGCGGCGAGCCGATCCGCCTGGGCACCTACGAGGTGGCGCTGGTGGAGTCGAATCACTGTCCGCCCGACCGGTTTCCGGGTGTGATCGACGCACCCTTGACGCCGCCGGTGAAGGTGTCGGCCTACCGGTGCGGCGAGGCATGGTCGACGCTGGTGCATCACCTGCCGTCGGGGCAGCGGCTGCTGATCCAGGGCAGCGCCGGGTTCGTCGAGGGCGCGCTGGCCGGGCACCGCGCCGACGCCGTTTACCTGTCCGTCGGTCAGCTGGGCGTGCAGCCGCGCTCATACCTGCTCGACTACTGGGCGGAGACCGTGCGCGCGGTCGGCGCGCGGCGGGTGGTGCTCATCCACTGGGACGACTTCTTCCGCCCATTGTCAAAGCCGTTGCGGGCCTTGCCCTATGCGGGCGACGACCTGAACGTGTCGATCCGAACCCTGGACGAACTGGCCGCACGGGACGGTGTCGCGCTGCACATGCCGACGGTGTGGCGGCGCGAGAACCCCTGGGCGTGAAGCGGTTCAGACGTTGGCACTTACCGCTGCGCTGTTGCTGCTTGCCGTTGTTCTCGGGTTCGCCGTCGCGCGCCCGCGCGGCTGGCCGGAGGCGATGGCGGCGGTTCCGGCTGCCCTCATCCTGATAGGCATCGGCGCGATCCCGGTGCACCAGGCGGCGCGGCAGGTCGCCGATCTGTCGGGGGTGGTCGCATTCCTGGGCGCCGTGCTGGTGCTGGCCAAGCTGTGCGACGACGAGGGCCTCTTCGAAGCCGCGGGCGCCGCGATCGCGCGGGTACCCGCCGGATCGCACGGCCTGCTGCGGCGAGTGTTCGTCATCGCCGCCGCCATCACCGCCGTCCTCAGCCTGGACGCCACGGTGGTGTTGCTGACCCCGGTGGTGCTGGCCGCGGTCCGGCGGCTGCGAACGCCGGTGCGTCCGTACGCGTATGCCACGGCGCATCTGGCGAACGGCGCCTCGCTGCTGCTTCCGGTGTCGAACCTGACCAACCTGCTGGCGTTCCACCAGGCGAACGTCTCCTTCGCCAAGTTCACCCTGGTGATGGCCGTGCCGTGGCTGGCCACGGTGGCCGCGCTGTACGGGGTCTTCCGCTGGTTCTTCGCCGGGGACCTGCGCGTGGCGCCGCATCCCGACCAACTCGCGCCGCCGCCGCGGCCACCGGTGTTCGTCTTGGTGGTCGTGGGTCTGACGTTGGCCGGTTTCGCGCTTTCCGAATCGGTTGGAGTGGCCCCCGCCTGGGTGGCGCTGGCCGGCGCCTCGGTGCTGGCGGTGCGCAGCCTGGGCCGGCGGCACACATCGGCGTCCGAGATTGTGCGCTCCGCGCAGGCGTCGTTCCTGGTGTTCGTGCTGGCGCTGGGCGTGGTGGTGCGCGCGGTCACGCTGAACGGGATGGGCACCGCGATGTCCGCGGTGCTGCCGTCGGGTTCGGGGCTGCCCGCGTTGCTCGGTATCGCCGCGGTGGCCGCGGTGCTGGCCAATGTCGTCAACAACCTGCCCGCGACGCTGGTGTTGCTGCCGCTGGTCGCCCCCGGCGGCCCGGTGGCCATCCTGGCGGTGTTGATCGGGGTCAACATCGGGCCCAACCTGACCTACGTCGGATCACTGTCGAACCTGTTGTGGCGCAGGGTGTTACGACTGCACGGCGTCGAGGCCGGCGTCGGCGAGTACACCCGGCTGGGACTGTGCACCGTGCCCACCGCCCTGGTGGTGGCGGTGGTTGCCCTGTGGGCGTCGGCGCGGCTGCTGGGCGTTTAGGCGCACGGGCCTTACCCGACTTGCCCCGGCCCCGATCGAATGATCGACGCCAGTTCGCCGCGCGACTGGGCGCCCACCCGCTGGCAGGCCCGGTAGACATGGCCCTCCACGGTGCGCACCGACATCACCAGCTTCTCGGCGATCTCGCGGTTGGACAGGCCCGCCACCACGAGTTCGACGACGTCGCGCTGGCGACCCAACAACTTCAGCCCCGCCGGGGTCCGCAGCGCCGGCGTGCACAAACCACCGCGGTCGTCGGCCAGTTCCCTGGCCAGTGCGGCGGCATACAGTCCACGCTTGTGTCGCTGGCTTTCGGTGAACGCGACGGACGCCTGCGCCGCCGCGTCGGCGGCCGCGGCGCGATCGCCGATGCGCCGGTACGCGGCGGAGGCCGCCAGCAGCCCCTCGCCGTCGCCGGCCAGCAGGGCCTCCGCATGCGTGGCAACGGCATCGGCCAGCGGCAGCGACAACGCGTCGGCCAGCTCCCGCGCCCGCGCGGCCTGCGAGGCATCGCCCCATTGCGCCGCGGCCTGAAGGCAGGCCAGCTCGTAGGTGGACTGGCCGCGGTCGCGGGCGATCAGGGCCGCCTGTAGCGCGCTTGCCACCGCCTCGCTCAACCGCCCGCTCGCCGCCATCGCCCACCCGTCGGCCAGCGACAGGGCGGTCTGCATGAACAGAAATTCGGCCGGCACACACGACCGGGCCTCGGCCACCGCATCATTGGCTTCGGCCGGCTGCCCGAGCTTGGCGTGCGCCTCGGCCAAGGCAAAGTAGCTCGCCGGGCGCAAACCCGTAGTGACGGAGTGCATTTGAACCCCGGCAAGCGCTTCGTGCACCAGCCGGGCCGCTTCGGCGGCCGCGCCGCGAACCAGGTTGGCGTTCCCCAGCAGGAGGGCCAGGTTCGCGTAGGCGAGGCCGGGGATGTCGCGGGACGAGTCGGCCAGTTGCTCCGCGGCCCTGACGAATTCGTCGATACGCCCGGTCAACCGGCAGGCGCGGCCGTACACGGCGCCGAACCAGAACCGCATGTGGGACGCCTGAAAGGATGTCGTCGCGCGCCGCAGCTCCTGCTCGGCCACGCCAGCGAGGTCATCGACCTGCCCCAGCGCGCCCATGGCCATGATCAACGCGAGCGAGGCCATCATCGCGTGGAAGTCCGGCAGGTCAACCGAATCCAATGCGGCCCGGGCCTTTTCGGCCGCCGGTTCGCAGCGTGCGAGCACCGCGTCCACGCAGGCCTGCACCGCCAACCGCTCCGCCACCTGCGTCGGGGTCTCTCCGGCCCCGGCAAGCCCGTCGAGGATCGCCGACGCCTCCCGGGGTTTGCCGAGCATCCACACCAGGTTGGCCGCCCGCACGGTGGCCCAGTGGTGGCCGTCGGGCAGATCGGCTTCGGCCATGTCGCGCAGCGCCGCCTCGGCCTGCTCGCCGCGCCCGAGCAACACCAGGTTCATCGCCCGCACACCGGCCGCCCCGGGCGCCCCGGCTTGCGCGGCGCCGGTGGCGAAGCGGTCGGCCAGGTCCAGATCGAGCAGCGTCATGGCGTGGCGCGCCGATTCGAGATACAGCTCGGGGTCGGGATCGAGGTCGGACTCGAGGCGGAGCAGCGCCCGACGCACGGTGGCCTGCATGTCGGCGTCGCCGTCTTGGGCCAGCCGCGTCGCCAACCTGCCCCTGATCGTCGCCAGATGCAACTCGCCGGCGCTCGCGCGGCGAAGCTCACCGAACAGCGGGTGAGCCAGCCGGGCCATCAACCCGCCGCGGGTGCGTTCGACGCTCACCAGGCCCAGTCTCTCGGCGGCAGTCAGATCGCAGCGGGGCACCAAGTCGCACAGCACCTCGACGGCCAGCGGCTCGCATTGCGACAGCATGTCGACCACCGTCGCCACCGGCGGGTCGAGCCGACCCATCTGACGCCCCACCGTGTCGGACAGGCTCGCCGAGACCGCGACGTCGCCGTCCCACATCCACACGCCGGCCGATTGCCGCATCCGCCCCGCCGCAACCTGGTCGGCCAGCAACTGACGAAGGAACAGCGTGTTCCCGCCGGTCAACTTCCGGAACCGGGCCGCGGTGCGGGCGTCGACCGGACCGCCCAGCGTCGTCTCGATCACCTCGCGAGTCGCCGCGGCGGAAAGCGGTTCGAGATCAAGGCGAACCAGCAGCCCGTCCTTCCACAACGCCGTCACCGCATCGGGCGCCTCGCTACCGGTGCGCACCGTGACCAACAGCCGCGCCCCGCCCGACTGCGCCAGCTCGTGCACGACAAGGGCGGACAACCCGTCGAGCAGGTGGGCATCATCGATCCCCACCACGACCCGGCCCCTGCGTTGTCGCGCTACGAACGAGTTGATGACGCGCCGCACATTGGTCAGCGGGTCCGACATCGCCTCGCCCAGCAAGCCGATGAACGCCCCCAGCGGCAAACCACGCGCCGATTCCGTACCGACGATCCATTGGGTGCGCTCGCCCGAGGCTTCGGCGCACCGCAACGCTTCGCGGGCCAACCATGTCTTGCCCACTCCCGCGGCGCCGGCGATCACCGCGCCGGAGTGGTTGCCAGCCCTGTTCAGGGCGCGGCGAATGGTCTCCAATTCAGCCTTGCGCCCGGTCAGCGGCTCAGCGCCGATCACGCGGCGACTATAACCGTGCGCCCGCGTCCAGCGGGTGGATTTGTCGACGTTTCGCTGCGGCGGTGTGTAGTCCGCCCGACAAAGTGACGTACCCGACTACCCTATCGACGCCCACCGTGCCGCGTGAGCATGGCTTTTGTCAGCTAACAACTCGGCGCAGGCGGTGGGCTATGGCGAAGGTCGGCAATCACGCGGTGGTATTGGGAGCGAGCATGGCCGGGCTGTTGGCCGCGCGGTCGCTGAGCGAGTTCTTCGACGCGGTGACGGTGGTGGAGCGCGACCCGCTGCCCGACTCTGGCGCAGCCCGCCGGGGTGTGCCGCAGGGCCGGCACCTCCATGGCCTGCTGGCCCGCGGCGCACAGGTGCTCGAGGAGCTGTTCCCCGGCATCCTCGATCAGATGGTCCTCGACGGTGCGCACTACATGGACGGCAGTGATCTGTCGCGGCTGCACTACGACATCGGCGGCCACCTGATGGTGCGCGACGGCAGCGCCACCTCGGTCACGGCTTATCTCGCGACCCGGCCCTTCCTCGAGGAACACGTCCGCGCGCGCCTGCGCACCATCCCCAACGTCACGCTGCTCGACGAGCACGACATCGTGGAATTGACCGCGACGCCCGACAACCACCGCGTCACCGGCGCACGAGTAGTCAACCGGCGCAACGGCGAACACGCCACGCTGAGCGCCGACTTGGTGGTCGACGCCACCGGGCGCGCCGCCCGCACCCCGACATGGCTGAACGGCCTGGGCTACGACCGCCCGCGCGAGGATCACGTCGCGGTGCGCCTGACCTACACGAGCCAGTTGCTGCGCATGGCGCCGGACGCGCTGCACGAACTGGGTTTCGTCGTCGGAGTCGTGCCGGGTCGCCCGCACGGGCTGGGCATTCTCCATTGCGAGAACGACCTCTGGATGTTCACCGTGTTCGGCGTAGCGGGTCACGAGCCACCCCTTGGCCTTTCGGCCATGTGCGAGTTCGTCGAGGGATATGCACCCGCGCGGATGCTGGCCGCGGTGCGGGCCGCCGAACCCGTCGGAGAACCCACGCGGCACCGTCAGCCGTCCAGTCAGTGGCGCCGCTACGACAAGATGCGGCGATTCCCGGAGGGCCTGCTGGTCGTCGGCGACGCAATCTGCAGCTTCAACCCGATCTACGGCCAGGGGATGACGGTGGCCGCGCTGGAAGCGCTGGCGCTGCGCGACTGTTTATTGTGGGGCACAAGGGGTTTGGCGCGGCACTTCTTCCGCGCCGCGGCGGTGCCGATCCGCCAGGCGTGGGAGCTGTCGGCCAATCCCGATCTCTGCCTACCCGAAATCGACGGCACACCACCACTGCTCACCCGGCTGCTCAACGTGTACGTCGATCGGGTGCTCACCGCGGCCGAATACGACCCCGCCGCAGCCGAGCAATTCTTCCGAGTGACCTCATTTGTCGACCCCGCTACCCGGCTGCTGCGCCCGGGCATGGTTTGGCGCGCCGCCCGCGCCAACCACCGCAGGCGCCGGCATGAGCCCGACCACGTTCCCGTCCTGACCGAAAGCATGTCCCGCTAGCCGGCAGATGCCGCAAATAGCGCTACCCGCCGCTGGTGCCGGTCTTGGCGGCGGCAACCTCGCCGACGTGGGGTTGTTTGAGGTGAATCCAGCCCAGGACGGCGTTGGTGTCGATAATCATCGTGCGCTCAGACCCCAGTTCCGGGGTCGTAGTCAAGGATTTCCTCGCGCTCGCGCTTGGTGACGGGCCTGCGGTCGGTTAGTAGGGGCCAAATTTCGGTGCGCATGACGTCGAGAAGCCGTGTCTGGCAGTCGCCAACGCGCGATTCCAGCAGCGCCAGCTGGGCGCGGAGGGCGTGGCGGATCGCGTCGGTCTTGTTGGTGTGCAAGTGGGTTGCCAGTTCCGCGGCGAGCCGATCCACCTCAGGATCTTCGATACTTAACGCCATAGAGGTAGATGGTACCGGCCCATAGGGTACCGCGGCGACTACTAACTCCGGTGGTACGACGGGGGCAGCGGCGTGCCGAGTCTGGCCAGCACACCGCGCAGCAGCGTCGGGTAATCGGTGATGAGGCCGTCGACGCCGTAGCCGATCTGCGCGCGCATGGCGTCGGCGTCGTTGACCGTCCAGGGAATGACCTTGAGCCCCAACGCATGCGCGTGATCGACATACGGTTTGCCCGAGACGAGCCCATATCGCGGCGACACCGCATTGGCACCCACCATCAAGGCGCCGACCATCGGGTCGCCGGAATCCGGCGGCCAGGTCTCCTCGTTGTACAGCGCCACCAAGGGAATCGACGGCTCGGCCCGGCGCACCATCGGCAAGGTGCGCCAGTCGAAGCTCTGAATCTCCACGCGGTCGACCTTGCCCGCGGCCCGGACCGCGGCCAGCATCACGTCGACGAATTCCTGCGGCTCCGCCGAGGCGCCCGGGTGATCGGCCTCGACCTTGGTTTCGATGTTGTAGCGCACGTCGGCGCGATACGAGTCGGCGAGCGCGAAAACCTCCGGCAGCGTCGCTATCCTGTTGCCCCGCACGACTTCCGCATCGGGAAACTCGTCGAGCCGGCGGCCGCAGTCCAGCGTGCGGATCTGCACCAGGGTGAGCTCGTGAACCAGCTTGCCGACGTAGGGATAGGCCGGGTCACCGGCGAAGGCGGGTGCGGTGTCGGAGCACTTCTCGGCCTCGATCGTCGGGTCGTGCCACACCAGGGGCTGGCCGTCCTTGGTGATGCCGATGTCGAGTTCCAAAGTGCTGACGCCCAATTCGAGCGATTTGGCGAAGGCCCGCAGCGATTCCTCCGTCGTCTCGCCGCGCCCGCCGCGGTGCGCCTGCAGGTCGAAATCGGATCCTTGCGCAGCAGCCGGCCCGGCCAGAAGCACCACCAGCGCCAGCAGCGCAGCGATTAGCCGGGTGATCACCTAATGCCGCCGCTGGCGGGCGATTTCGGCGAGCACCACCCCGGCGGCGACCGAAGCGTTCAGCGACTCGGTCGGACCGGCCATCGGGATGGACACCACCTCGTCGCAGTTCTGCCGCACCAGCCGCGACAGGCCCTTGCCCTCCGATCCGACGACCACCACCATCGGGTCGGTGCCGTCGAGCTCGTCGAGCACGGTGTCGCCGTCGGCGTCCAACCCGACGACGCGCAACCCGCTGTCGGCCCATCCCTTGAGCGCCCTGGTGAGATTGGTGGCGCGCGCCACCGGGACGCGGGCGGCCGCGCCCGCGCTGGTGCGCCAGGCCACCGCCGTCACCGACGCCGACCGTCGCTGCGGTATCAGCACCCCGTGACCGCCGAAGGCCGCCACCGAACGAACGATCGCCCCCAGGTTGCGGGGGTCGGAGATGTTGTCCAGCGCGACCAGCAGGGCCGGCGGGCTGTCGCGAGCGGCCGCGAGCAGGTCGTCGGGGTGGGCGTAGCGGTACGGCGGCACCTGCAACGCGACGCCCTGGTGCAGGTGGTTGGCGGTCATCCGGTCCAGGTCGGTGCGCGGCACCTCGAGGATCGCGATGCCCAAATCGGCCGCCCGCGCCACGGATTCGGTGAGCCGCTCGTCGGCCTCGGTCCCGAGCGCGACGTACAGGGCGGTCGCCGGCACACCGGCGCGCAGGCATTCCAGCACCGGGTTGCGGCCGAGCACCGTCTCGGTTTCGTCGCCGCGTTTGGCCGGTCGCCGCGGCTGCGACTGGGAGCGCTTGGCGGCCGGATGGTGAGGGCGCATGTGCGCGGGCGGCGTGGGACCGCGCCCCTCCAGCGCGCGGCGCCGCCGGCCGCCCGAGCCCACGGTGGGGCCCTTCTTGGTGCCGGGTTTGCGTACCGCCCCCCGGCGCCGCGAGTTACCGGCCATCTACGTGCCGTCTCCGCCCAACGTCCACTGCGGCCCGTCGGCTGTGTCGGTGACCTCGATGCCGGCCTCCTTGAGGCGATCCCGGATCTGGTCGGCCAGCGCCCAGTTGCGCTGCTCGCGCGCCTTCTCCCGGTTCTCCAGCTCGGCCTCCACCAGCACGCCGACGGCCGCGAGCGCCGCCGACGTCTCGTCGCGCGACTCCCAGCGCTCGTCCAGCGGGTCGCAGCCCAGGATGCCCATCATGGCCCGGATCGCGCCGGCGTGCTTCAGGGCGCCCTCGTGATCGCCGGCGTCGAGCGCCCGGTTGCCCTCCGCGCGGGCGTGATGCACCTCGGCCAGCGCGACCGGGACCGCCAGGTCGTCGTCGAGCGCCGCGGCGAACCGCGGTGTCCATTCGCCGGGCACCACCGCACCGGCCCGAACGCGGACGCGGTGCAGGAAATCCTCAACGCCGACATAGGCTTTCACCGCGTCCTGCAGGGCGGTCTCGGAGAACTCCAGCATCGACCGGTAATGCGCGCTGCCCAGGTAGTAGCGCAGCTCGGCGGGCCGCACCCGCTGCAACATCGCCGGGATGGACAACACATTGCCCAGCGACTTGCTCATCTTCTCCCCGCCCATCGTCACCCAGCCGTTGTGCAGCCAGTAGCGGGCGAACGCATCGCCGGCGGCGCGGCTCTGCGCGATCTCGTTCTCGTGGTGTGGAAACACCAAATCCATTCCACCGCAATGGATGTCGAATTCCGGGCCCAGGTACTCGTGGGCCATCGCCACGCATTCGGTGTGCCAGCCGGGGCGCCCACGCCCCCACGGCGTCGGCCACGACGGCTCGCCGGGCTTGGCGCCCTTCCACAGCGTGAAGTCGCGCTGGTCGCGCTTGCCGCTGGCCACGCCCTCGCCCTGGTGCACGTCGTCGATCTTGTGCCCGGACAGCTGGCCGTACTCCGGGTAGCTGAGCACGTCGAAGTAGACGTCGCCGTTGCCGGTATACGCGTGGCCCTTTTCGATCAGGCGCTCGATCAACTCGACCATCTGGGTGATGTGCCCGGTCGCGCGCGGCTCCGCCGACGGCGGCAACACGTCGAGGGCGTCGTAGGCCGCGCTGAAGGCTCGCTCGTAGGTGGCCGCCCACTCCCACCACGGCCGGCACGCGGCGGCGGCCTTGGTGAGGATCTTGTCGTCGATATCGGTCACGTTGCGGATGAACGCGACGTCGTAGCCGCGCGCGATCAGCCAGCGCCGCAAGATGTCGAAGGCCACCCCACTGCGGACATGACCGATATGCGGCAGGCCCTGCACCGTCGCGCCGCACAGGTAGATGGAGACGTGCCCCGGGCGCAGCGGAACGAAGTCACGCACGGCTCCGGCCGCCGTGTCGTGTAGCCGCATGCGGGCGCTATCGGTCACGACGTGCCAGCTTACCTGCTGGTTCCGATTTCCCCGGCGGTCAGGGCGCGTCCGCGGCGGGCACCAATAGCGCCGTGGCGATCGCGGCCAGACCCTCGCCGCGCCCGGTCAGGCCCAGCCCGTCGGTGGTCGTCCCCGACACCGACACCGGGGCCCGCAGCAGGCCCGACAGCACCTCCTGCGCCTCGGCGCGGCGCGGCCCGATTTTCGGCCGGTTGCCGATCACCTGGACGGCGGCGTTTCCGACCCGATAGCCCTGCCGCGCAATCAAATCGACTACGTGGCGCAACATGTCGGCGCCGCTGACGCCCTTCCAGCGCGGATCGTCGACGCCGAACACCGCGCCGATATCGCCCAGCCCCGCGGCCGACAGCACGGCGTCGCACAGCGCATGGACCCCGACGTCGCCATCGGAATGCCCCGCGCAACCGTCGGCGCCGTCGAACAACAGCCCCACCAGCCAGCACGGCCGGCCGGGTTCGATCGGGTGCACGTCGGCGCCCACACCGACCCGCGGCTCGCTCACCGGCGCACAATCGCTTGGGCCAGCACCAGATCCAGCTGGGTGGTGATCTTGAACGCCAGCGGGTCGCCGTCGACCACCTGGACCTGGCCGCCGACGTGCTCGACGAGCGACGCGTCGTCGGTGAAATCGGCGGTGCCGGCGCGCTCGTAGGCCCGCAGCAGCAGTTCGGTGGCGAATCCCTGCGGCGTCTGCACCGCCCGCAGGCCGGCGCGCTCCGGCGTGCCCAGTACCACCCCGTTGGCATCCACGGCCTTGATGGTGTCAGACAGCGGCAGCGCGGGCACGACGGCGCGGTGCCCGGCCCGCAGCGCGTCGACCACCCGCACGATCAGCCCCGGCGGCGTCAGCGCCCGGGCGGCGTCGTGCACCAGCACGAACTCCGCGGTCGCGGGCAGCGCCGAGAGGGCCAGGCGCACGGATTGTTTGCGGTCGGCTCCCCCGGCCACGACGGTGGCGTCCTCGCCCAGCGCTCGCTCGGCCTGGTCGATGCGGTCGGTGGGGACGGCGACCACCACGCCGCCGACGACGCCGGACTCCAGCAGGCCGCCAACGGCGCGCTCCAGCAGGGTGCGCCCGTCGAGCTCACAGAATGCTTTCGGGATCCCGGCAGCCAGTCGCTCACCCGACCCCGCGGCCGGGACTACCGCTACTACGCTGCCCGCCGCCCCGACCACCAGAGCCTCAGGGCCTTCAGGAAGCGGCGGCCAAAACCTCGTCGAGGATGGTCTCCGCCTTGGCGTCGTCGGTGCTTTCGGCTAGCGCCAACTCACCGACCAGAATCTGCCGCGCCTTGGCCAGCATGCGCTTCTCCCCGGCGGACAGCCCGCGCTCCTGGTCGCGACGCCATAGGTCGCGCACCACCTCGGCCACCTTGTTGACGTCACCGGAGGCGAGCTTTTCCAGATTGGCCTTGTAGCGGCGCGACCAGTTGGTGGGCTCTTCGGTGTGCGGAGCGCGCAGGACCTGGAAGACCTTGTCGAGGCCTTCCTGGCCGACGACGTCACGGACACCGACGTATTCAGCGTTTTCGGCGGGCACTCGAACGGTCAGGTCTCCCTGCGCCACTTTCAAGACGAGATACTCTTTTTGCTCCCCTTTGATGGTGCGGGTTTCGATCGCCTCGACTAACGCAGCACCGTGGTGTGGATAGACAACGGTGTCGCCGACCTTGAAGATCATCTGATTCGAGCCCCTTTCGTTACTTCAGTCTAACACGGCGGCCCGACGCGTGCGGAACAACGTTGCAGGTCAGGGGCACAACACGTGCACATTAGGGGTTGACAGGCGGAGCGGAACATGCAAGGCAACAGAGTACCAATGCCCTCATCCGACCTGTACGGCGGCCCCATCCGGACCCTGCCGCGCAGGTCTGGTGCCCTGCGCTACCGTCGCGAGGGCCTTCCTACTACTGTGCATAGTTGCACGATCGGACGGCCGTCAGACGGCGCGAGGCCCAGCAGGAGGCAATGAGTGAACCGCTTGAAGACCAGCCTCCCGATCCTGCCCGTGCTCGCCCTGATCGCCGCCGTGCTCACCGGTTGCGGCGCCGGCCAGATCTCGCAGATGGCCACCCAGGAGCCCGCCGTCAACGGCAACAGGGTCACGATCAACAACGTGGCGCTGCGCGACGTCCGGATGCAGGCCGTGCAGACCGGCGACTACCTTCAGCCGGGCCGAACGGTGGACCTGGTGCTGGTCGCCGTCAACCAGTCGCCGGACGTCCCCGACAGGCTGGTGAGCGTCACCAGTGACATCGGGACGGTGACGATCAACGGGGACGCGCGCCTGCCCGCCGGCGGGATGCTGTTCATCGGCACGCCCGAAGGCGCGAGGGTGGCGCCCGGGCCCATCGGTTCCAACACCGCGGCCAAAGCGACCGTCAACCTGGCCAAGCCCATCACGAACGGCCTCACCTACAACTTCACCTTCGACTTCGAGAAGGCCGGGAAGGCCAGCGTGATCGTGCCGCTCTCGGCCGGGCTGGGGCCGCAGCAAGGCTGAGCGGGGCTCGCCCGTCCGCGACACCGCGACTTGTCGGACCAGCCCGATACCGTCATGGCGTGGCAAACGCACGCTCGCACTACCGCTGCTCGGAATGCCGTCATGTCACCCCCAAGTGGGTGGGCCGCTGCCTGGAGTGCGGCACCTGGGGCACCGTCGATGAAGTGACGGTGCTCGCCTCCGTAGGCGGCCGCCGACGGGCCCCGGCCTCGCGGGCCGTCCCGATCTCTTCTGTCGCGCCCAACATCAGCCGGCACCGGTCGACGGGCGTGGACGAACTCGACCGGGTGCTCGGCGGCGGCGTGGTGCCCGGCTCGGTGACGCTGCTTGCGGGCGATCCGGGCGCGGGTAAGTCGACGCTGCTGCTCAAGGTCGCCCACCGCTGGGCGCAGTCGGGCAGGCGCGCGCTGTACATCTCCGGTGAGGAGTCCGCCGGCCAGATCCGACTGCGCGCCGACCGGACCGGCTGCGGCGGTGACGAGCTCTATCTGGCCGCCGAATCCGACCTGCACACCGTGCTCGACCACATCGCGACGGTCGGGCCCGCGCTGGTCATCGTCGACTCGGTGCAGACCATGTCCACCACCGAGGCCGACGGCGTCGCCGGCGGGGTCACCCAGGTGCGGGCAGTCACCGCCCGGCTGACCGCCGCCGCGAAGGCCGGCGACGTCGCGCTGATCCTCGTCGGCCACGTCACCAAGGACGGGGCCATCGCCGGACCGCGCTCGCTGGAACATCTCGTCGACGTGGTGCTGCATTTCGAGGGCGACCGCAACGGCGCGCTGCGAATGGTCCGCGGCATCAAGAACCGATTCGGCGCGGCCGACGAGGTCGGGTGTTTCCTGTTGCACGACAACGGGATCGAAGGCGTGGCCGATCCGTCGAACCTTTTCCTTGATCAACGGCACACGCCGGTGCCCGGCACCGCGATCACGGTCACGCTGGACGGCAAGCGACCGCTCATCGGCGAGGTTCAGGCGCTGCTGGCGACGCCGTCGAGCGGCTCGCCGCGCCGCGCCGTCAGCGGCATCGACCACGCCAGGGCCGCGATGATCGGCGCGGTGCTGGAAAAGCACGGCAGGCTCTCCATCGCCGTCAACGACGTCTACCTGTCCACCGTGGGCGGCATGCGGCTGACCGACCCCTCGTCGGACTTGGCCGTCGCGATGGCGCTGGCCTCGGCGTACGCGAACCTGCCGCTGCCCACGACGGCGGTGATGATCGGCGAGGTCGGCCTGGCGGGCGACCTGCGCCGCGTCAGCGGCATGGAGCGACGGCTGAGCGAAGCCGTGCGCCAGGGGTTCAACATCGCGCTGATCCCGGACGGCGACGACCCGCGGCGGGAGATCGTGCCGAGCGGGATGCGCGCGCTGCGCGCGCCGACCATCGTCGCGGCGCTGGAGCACATGATCGACATCGCCGATCACCACGCCAGCACCCCCTGAGGGCGGCGGCGGCCGGGCGCTTCCCTTTTGCGCGCCAACGGTGCGTGGCAGAGAATGCACGCTGTGACCCGTCCCACCCTGCGCGAGACCATCGCCCGCCTGGCGCCCGGCACCGGGCTGCGCGACGGCCTGGAGCGCATCCTGCGCGGGCGCACCGGCGCGCTGATCGTGCTGGGCAATGACGAGAACGTCGAGGCCATCTGCGACGGCGGCTTCGCGCTCGACGTGCGGTACGCCCCGACCCGGTTGCGCGAGCTGGCCAAGATGGACGGCGCTGTCGTGCTGTCCACCGACGGCAGCCGCATCGTGCGGGCCAACGTGCAGTTGGTCCCCGACCCGTCCATTCCCACCGACGAATCGGGAACCCGCCACCGCTCCGCCGAGCGGGCCGCGATCCAGACCGGCCACCCGGTGATCTCGGTCAGCCACTCGATGAACATCGTCACCGTCTACGTGGGCGGGGAGCGGCACGTGGTAGCGGACTCGGCGACCATCCTGTCGCGGGCCAATCAGGCCATCGCGACCCTGGAGCGGTACAAGATGCGCCTCGACGAGGTCAGCCGGCAACTCTCGCGAGCCGAGATCGAGGACTTCGTCACCCTGCGCGACGTGATGACGGTGGTGCAGCGGCTGGAGCTGGTCCGGCGCATCGGGCTGGCGATCGACTACGACTGCGTCGAACTCGGCACCGACGGGCGCCAGCTGCGGCTGCAACTCGAGGAGCTGCTCGGCGGCAACGACATCGCGCGGGAGCTGATCGTGCGCGACTATCACGCCAGCCCCGAACCGCTCTCCGAATCGCAGGTGACCGCGACCCTGGAAGAGCTGGACGCCCTGTCGGACACCGAGCTGCTCGACTTCACTTCGCTGGCAAAGGTTTTCGGGTACCCGACGACCGCGGAGGCGCAGGACTCAGCGTTGAGCCCGCGCGGCTACCGCGCGATGGCCGGTATCCCGCGGCTGCAGTTCGCCCACGTCGATCTGCTGGTCAGGTCGTTCGGGACGCTGCAGGGCCTGCTGGCGGCCAGCGCCAACGACCTGCAGTCGGTCGACGGCATCGGCGCCATGTGGGCCCGCCACGTGCGGGAAGGGCTGTCGCAGCTGGCGGAGTCGACGATCGCCGACCCGCTGAGCTGACTTCGAGCTACCCGGTCGGGGCCGGCGGTGCCTCGGGCGGCGGGGCGAGCGCGGGCTGACCCGGCGCGGGCGCCGGACCCGGCGGCGGTGGCGGCTGATTCAGGATGAACGGAACCGGCTGCGAGCGCAGGTTGCCCAGCTGCACGACGAGGTTGTAGGTGCCCGGGCCGATCGCCGGCCGCGGCAGCGGGCAATGCGGCGCCGACCCCATCCCGGTCCAGGTGACCGCCGTCGTCACCTGCTCGCCCGGGGTGAAGGCCTTGACCAGGGTCTCGTTGGAGGGAGCGCAGTCCAGGTTGGACCACAGCCGCTTGTTGTCCAGCGAGTAGACGTAGGCCGCCAGCACCGCGGCGCCGACGTCACGCTTGCAGGTCACCAGCCCGATGTTGGTGACGACCATGGTGAATTTCGGCTGGTCACCGATGAAGTACTGGGGCGCGTTGGTCAGGCCCTTGACGGCCAGGGTCGAGTCGGGGCAGTCGTCGCCCTCCTTGAGCACCGGCGGCGGCTGCACGGCCGCGGTGGGCGTGGCCGTCTCCGGGTTTTGCCCCTGCGCCGGCGGCACCGGGACCGGCCCCTCCTGCCCGGCGGGCGGGGGCGCCTGCGGTGCGGGCGCCGCCGGCTTGGCCTGCGCGGAGTTGGCCTTGTCGGCGTTAGCGGGTTTGGCGCCCGCGTTGTTGCTCATGAAGGCGATGACCGTGGCGACCACGATCCCGACCACTACTACCGCGATACCAAGGGCCAGGCCCCGGCGCCGCCAGTAGATCTCGGTCGGTAGCGGGCCACGCGGTTCCAGATCCAGCACATTCACACCGTAGGGCCAGGTCACGTGGTTTTGCCCGACCCGCCCCGGCGTGTCGCGATGTTAGCTGGCCAACCGGCGTGTAAGAGACCGCCCACGGCGACGGTCAGCTACGGCACCGCAACACCGTGGCCAGGGGCGTCGTGAAAGACCTCGACGATCCACTCGTCGGCGTGTTCCAGGGCGTCCATCCGAACGGACCGCCGTGCGGCGGCGTCGAGCAGTGCCCGCAGCCCCGGCTGCTCGATGGCGAGCTCAGCGGCGGCGCGTTCGGACGGGACGCCTTCGTAGGCAGCCTGATCCAGCTTCGCCGTCAATAACGTCACCCAACGCTGCTCCAGCGACAACAGCAGGCCTTCCGCACCGCCGAACAGCCGCCCCACGTCGGGCAGGCTGCAGCCGTAATCCAATGCCGCGTCGGGATTCCCGGAGGCCCGGTCGATCAAATCGGCGATGATGGCCATCCGCTGGTGTTGCTGCGACCAGGCCGGGTCGGCGACGCCGGCAGGGTTGCGCACCCGCGGCAGCCCTACCGCGGCCATACCTGTGCCAGTTGCGCTGCCGTAGACCTTGATGATCCACTCGTCGTCGCGCTCCTGAGACCGGACGCGATCCGACCGCCGTGCGGCGGCGTCGAGCAGTGAACGCAGCCCCGGCTGCTCGGTGGCGAGCTCAGCAGCGGCGCGTTCGGGCGGGACGCCTTCGTAGGCAGCCTGATCCAGCTTCGCCGTCAAAAACGTCACCCAACGCTGCTCCAGCGACAGCAGCAGGCCTTCCGCACCGCCGAACAGCCGCCCCACGTCGGGCAGGCTGCAGCCGTAATCCAATGCCGCGTCGGGATCCTCGGAGGCCCGGTCGATCAGTTCGGCCATCAGGACCATCCGCTCGTGCAATTGTATCCATGTCATATAAGCCACGATACGAGCCTTTAGCAGGTTCGTCATCGCGGCGCGGGCACCCGAATCAGCTGTGCTGTTTACTCCCCGATGTCGCCGACGTGGTCGACCAAAGCGGCCTTCCCGTCGGCGAGGTGATAGGTGACGCCCGCGATGGCCAGCGTGCCGGCGGCCACCCGCTCCGCGATCGCCGAGGAACGCGCCATGAGCTGCGCCAGCGTCTCGCTGACGTGCCGCTCCTCGAACTCGTCGACGCGGGTCAGGCCGTCGCGGCGGCCCATCAGGATCGACGGCGCGACCCGCTCCACCAGGTCGCGCACCCAACCCGCCGGGATCGCACCGTCCTCGATCGCCGCCACCGCCGCCTTGACGGCACCGCAGCTGTCATGGCCGAGGATGACGATGAGCGGCACGTCGAGCACCGTCACCGCGAACTCGATGGAGCCCAGCACCGCCGAGTCGATGACCTGCCCGGCGGTCCGAACGACGAACATGTCGCCCAGCCCCTGGTCGAAGATCAGCTCGGCGGCGACCCGGCTGTCCGCGCAGCCGAACACAACCGCGGTGGGCTTCTGGCCCGCGGCCAGGTTGGCCCGATGCTCGACACTTTGGCTGGGATGCTGCGGCTTACCGGCGACGAACCGCTCGTTACCCTCTTTGAGTGCTTTCCACGCGGTTACCGGGCTGGTGTTGGGCATGCCACACATCATGCCGCAGCCGCGCATGAACGGCAGGCCACTCATAGCGGTTACCGATCTTCTCGATTGGTACGACCGGTCGCGGCGCGACCTGCCGTGGCGGGAGCCGGATGTGAGCGCGTGGCAGATCCTGGTCAGCGAATTCATGCTGCAGCAGACGCCGGTGGCGCGGGTGCTGCCGGTCTGGCAGGACTGGGTGCGGCGTTGGCCCACCCCGTCGGCCACGGCGGCGGCCAGCGCCGCCGACGTGCTGCGCGCCTGGGGCAAGCTGGGCTATCCGCGGCGGGCCAAGCGCCTGCACGAGTGCGCCACCGTCATCGCCCGTGAGCACGGTGACATGGTGCCCGACGACGTCGAGACCCTGTTGGGGTTACCGGGAGTGGGCGGCTACACCGCGCGGGCCGTGGCCTGCTTCGCCTACCGCAAGCCGGTGCCGGTGGTCGACACCAACGTGCGACGGGTGGTGGCCCGGGCCGTGCACGGCCTGGCCGACGCCGGTGCGCCGTCCGCGGCGCGCGACCACGCCGACGTCGCCGCGTTGTTGCCGGACGACGAACGGGCGCCGCGGTTTTCGGTGGCCCTGATGGAACTGGGCGCGATCGTGTGCACCGCGCGGGCTCCGCGATGCGGGCTGTGCCCGGTCAGCGAGTGCGCCTGGCGGCGCGCCGGCTTTCCGCCGGCGCACGGGCCGGCCCGGCGCGCGCAGACCTACGCCGGGACCGACCGGCAGGTCCGCGGAAGGCTGCTGGATGTGTTGCGCGACAACACATCCCCGGTCACCCGCGCCGACCTGGACGTGGCGTGGCTGACCGATACCGCGCAGCGAGACCGCGCCCTGTATTCGTTGCTCGCCGACGGCCTGGTCACCCAGACCGCCGACGGCAGGTTCGCCCTGGCCGGCGAAGGGTAGCCGCGCCGATTAAAGATCGTTGCCGGCGTACGACTGGTTGAAGCTCTTGTTGACCAACGGGAAGTCGGGGACGATGGTGTCGGCCATCGCGACGGGCAGCGCAGGCCAGTTGAACCAGGATGGGTCGACGATCTTCGCGCGCGTGATCCGGTTGGCGGCGTCGATCTCGACGCGATGGACGACGGTGCCGCGCCATCCCTCGACGATGCCGACACCACTGCACGACGCATGCAGTGCGGGTATGTCTTCAGCGTATTCGATTGGGCCGGTGTGTGATTCGATCAGGTGGCATGCCAACGCGGTGGACGCGGCGAACTCGTCGCGCCGCACGGTGTAGCGGGCCAGCACGTCCCCCTCGACTGCGCCGACCTCGGTTACGGGAAGCGCGGTGGTGGGGTGCTGCAGCCGGGCGTCGGTGCGCAGGCCGCTCGCCCGCGCCACATAGCCCAGGCAGCCGAGGGCGTGGGCATCTTCCTTGTCCAGCACCGCCGTGCCGGCGAACCTGTCGTACACCAGGGAGTTGCGAAGGGTCAGTTCGGCGATCTCGGCGACGTCGTCCGCAATGGACCGCAGCTCGGCGATCTCCGGCAGCGCCCGCAGCGCGACCGAGCCGGGTCGGATGGCGCCACGCAGCAACCGGTGTCCGGCGACATTCGCGTTGAGTCGCAGCAGTTGTTCGCGGACCCGTTGGGCGTGCGCATTGGCGAGGGCGAACCCGGCATCGTTGGCCAGCGCGCCCAGGTCCGCGACGTGGTTGTAGAGGCGTTCGAGTTCGACGAGCAGTGCGCGCAGCCGGTGTGCCTCGTCGGGAAGTCGAATCCCGAGCGCGTCTTCTATTGCGAGGCTGTGGGCGAGCGCGTGCGCAGCGGAGGTGTCGCCGCTGACGCGTTCGGCCAGGTCGACCGCGCCTCCTGCCGGCCGGCCCTCGAAGAGCTTTTCCACGCCGCGGTGGACGAACCACAGCCGGGCCTTGAGGCGCAGCACGGTCTCGCCGGCGACCGAGAAGCGGAAATGGCCGGGCTCGATCAACCCCGCGTGGACCGGACCCACCGGGATCTCGTACACCCCGGGCCCCTCGACGGTGAGGAACGGGAAGTGGCCGCTGCCATCAAGTTTGGGCGCAGGTGGGGCTGTGCGCCGCATGGGGTACCATTCCTCGGGCCAATGGGCATGCCGCACCAGCCGGCGCGCCTTGGGATGCCCGACGGGCCGGATCCCGTACAGGTCCGCCATCTCGCGCTCGAAGCGACTGGCCGGGAACGAAAGATATGCCAGTGAACGCACGGCCGGATCAGACGCGGGCACAACGCATTCGAGTTCGACGCGGCGATCGGGGTCGCCTGCGAGGAACAAGTAGATCACGCGGTATGCACCGTCGTCGTCGTGAGCGGCCACCAGTCCCAGGTGAAAGCCATTGCCCAGCAAGTCTTCCGCCATCTCGGCCAGTGAATCCTGAGACAGCCTGTGCTGCAACCGGTCACGGTTCACGGCGATGCACCGACGCTACTGGCCGCGGCGGTGAACAGGCCGGTGAGCGGACCCGCCGTCACACCGAGGGCGATCGACATGGCAACGCCGGCGGTTAGCGAAGCCGCCACCGTTCGCGGCACCGTGATCTCCGGTGTGTCAACGGGGCTGGCGCCCAACAGAATTCGGCCCCAGTTGCGCGCCAGCGCGGCGAAGGCGATCGCGACCAACAGAAGGCCAACCCCGATGGCCCAGGTGAGCCGGGCGTCGACCAGCGAGCGGACGATGGCCAACTCGCTGGCGAACATCGCGAACGGTGGCAGCCCGAGTAGCACTATCACACCGACGGCCAGCGACACACCGATAACGCGGGAGCGCCGCAGCACGGCGCTGATGTCGGCGATCGCGGTGGAGCGGTGCGCCGCCTGCAACTGACCACTCGCCAGGAACAAGACCGTCTTGCCGATCCCGTGGGCCAGGACGTGGAGCAGTAGCGCGGCGACGGCCAGCGTGGTTCCGGCGGCCGCGGCGATCGCGATCAGGCCCATGTTCTCCATGGAGGAGTACGCGAGCATGCGTTTGATGTCGGGTGTCACCGCCAGCATCAGCGCCGCGACCACCAGCGTCGCCAACCCGATGACCAGCAGCCAAGACCGCATGAAGGTGGGCCCGGCGGCCGCGTCGATGATCGGCTTGATGCGCACCAGGACCGAGAATGCCACCGCCAGGAGCACCCCGCTCATCAGCGCCGAAACCGGTGCCGGGGCCTGGCTGTGGGCGTCGGCCAACCACGTGTGGAACGGAAACAGCCCGACCTTCGCGCCGTAGCCGATCAGCAGCAATCCGCCTGCCAGCCGGGCGATGTCGGGTTGCAGCCCTCCTGCGTGCGCCGCCAGCACGTCGAGGTTCAGCGCGGCAGCGGCCGGCGCGCCGGCGTGCTCGGCGGCGTAGTAGAGCAGCACCGTGCCAAGGAAGGCGATCGCGATGCCGACGGAGCAGATCACGACGTATTTCCAGGTCGCTTCGAGCGCGCCACGGGTGCGGCGGTGTCCGACCAGGAAGGCGGTGATCACCGTGGTGGCTTCGACGGCGATCCAGATGACGCCGATGTTGTTGGCGCACACCGCGACAACCATCGCGGCCAGGAATGCCGCGGTCAGCGCACCGTAGACCCGGGCGCCGCGCATGTCGGTTTCGCCGTGCACAAGTTCGGCGTCGATGTAGCCGATGCTGGCCCAGGTGGCCAGTGCGGCAACGATTCCGATGACGATGAGCATCGTGACGGTGAGCGCGTCGACCCGCAGCAGCCCGCCCAACGCGAACCTCGTCCCCGATCCGACGCGGAAGCGGAGCGCCACGCCGCACCCGAGCACCGCCACCGCCGACAAGACCACCAGGGTCGCCGTCGCCCTGCGCCATCCGGCGACCAGTATGGCGATCGACGCGCCGACGGGCGCGAGGATCGCGGTGAGCAGCAGGCCGGTCATCAGTCGTGCAGCTCCCGTAACGCGTCCAGGTCGGCGCCCCCGAAGGTGCGCGACAGCCGGCCGGTCAGGACGCCGATCACGATGACGGCGAACAGCACGTCCAGCGAGGCGCCGAGTTCGACGATCAGCGGCACCCCGGCGGTGAGCAAGAATGCGGTGGCGGCGATTCCGTTGTCCAGCATGAGAAATCCCGCGGCCTGCGACACCGCGTGACGCCGCGTGACCATGACGAGCAACGCGATGAGCACCGCGGCGGTGGCCGCCGGGACGGCGGTGGTCGTCGCCCCGGGCTGCAGATTCACCAGGGGCCGGGTTGCCGCGAAGGCCGCCAGGGTCAGGGCGGCGGTGATGAGCAGCGAAGTGGCGGTGTTGACCAGGGGAGTGGCTTCGCGGTGCGATTGCGGCCCGGACCCGACCGCGCGGGCGAGCAGCCGCGGCAGCACCGCCGCGCGCAACACCAGCACGGCGACGCCGACACCGATGAGCGCGGCGTCGCCGTCGTACACACCGCGCAGCACGGGGATGGCCGTCAGGGCGACGCCCTGCCATGCCAGCAGCCGGACGATGGCAGCCAGGTTCCGGCGCCACACGATCAGCACCGCGGCCAGGAGCAGCCCGCCGGCGGCGAGGTCGACCAGTACCGAAAAGGCGTTGTACGTCATGCCGGCACCGCGAAGAAGTTGGCCGCGACGACCGCGAGCAGCGCCAGCAGAAACGATCCGGCCAGCAGTTCGGGAACCCGGAACAGCCGCAGCTTGGCGACGAACACCTCGACGGTCGCCAGCAGTCCGGCCAGCATGGCGACCTTCGCCGCCACCGCCGCCACGCCGACGACGAGGTCCAGCGCGCTGGGCCGCCCGCCGGCGATCCCCCACGGCGCGAACAGGTTTGCCAACAGCGCCAGTAGCACCGTCAGCCTCATCCCGGCCGCCCATTCGACCAATGCCAGCCGCGGACCGGCGTATTCGAGAACCATCGCCTCGTGGACCATCGTCAGCTCGAGATGGGTGGAAGGGTTGTCCACGGGTAGCCGCCCGGTTTCGGCGACGATCACGATCACCAGCGCGGCGCACGCCAGCACCGTCGCCAGCGACACCACCTGCCCGGGATGAGCGACGGTGTGCGCCACCAGGGCACCGAGGTTGGCCGACCCGGCCGGCATCGACACCGCGAACACCGCCAGCAAAATGGTGGGTTCGACCAGCGCGGCGATGGTGATCTCGCGGCTGGCGCCCATGCCGCCGAACGAGGTGCCCGTGTCGATGCCGGCCAGGGTCAGAGCGACGGTGCCCAGGAACAGCAGGCCGACGACGGCGAACAAGTCGGCGCTGTCATCTAGCGGCGATCCGGTCGCGACCAGCGGTGCGATCGCGGCGATCAGCAACGTCGAACCGGCGACGACGGTGGGTGCGGCCGTGAACACCACCGTCGTGCCACGCGGCGTGATCTTTTGTTTGCCAAGCTGTTTGACGAGGTCGCGCCACGGCTGCAGGACTCCACCACCCACCCGGCCCTCCCAGCGTGCGCGCACCTGGCGGGTAAGGCCCACCACCAACGGCGCCCCGGCCATCACGCCGGCGATTTGCGCCGCGCCCGCGACGTAGGACAGGAAGGTCATCGGGCGACCACCAACACGGTCAGAACGCCGAGCGCACCATAGGCCAGGTAGAGGTGCACGCTGCCGGTGTGAGCCCGCCGGACCAACCCCGCCGCATCCGAGATCGCCCGAAGCACCGGCGTGTAGAAGCGCTCCTCGATCGCGTCCGCGATCCTGGTGCGGTAGGTGATCTTGTCGGCCAGATACCGCGACTCGGAGGTGTGGGTGACTTCGATGTCGGTGTCGGGACGCAGGACATCGTCGAAGACCCGTTGCAGCGGCTCCGCGAACGACGTGGCCGTGTATTGCATGCGTGCAGTGAGATCCTCTGCGCCGCAAGCCCATAACGGCGCCGTCACGGGCGCCGGGCGCAGCCTGCGGCGCCATCTCGCCAGCACGGCGACGGTCAGGGCGGCCACCGCAACGCCGGCAGCGATCACGCCCGGTGCGATCGACCCCTGCAGGCCCGGCAACCGCACCAAGGCGCCGAGGTCGGTGAATTCCACTGTGCGCGCTGCGGGTAACGCGGCGACCGCCCGACGCAGCGCGGGTGCGACGACCGAGGGCGCCACGGCCAGCACCATGCACGCGGCCGCCGCCGTTGCCATGCCGGCCAGCATGCTGCCCGGCGCCTCGCGAGCCCGGGCGGCCTGCTCGGATCGCGGCCGCGCCAGGAATCCGATCCCGAACGCCTTGACCATCGCCGCCACGCCCAGACCCGTGGTGAGCGCGACCGCGCCCACCGCCAGCGGCGTGGTCAGCGCCAGGGCCGCGACATGTTCCGGGGCCGTGTGGATCAGTGACTGGATCAGCAGCCACTCGCTGACGAACCCGGCGCCCAGCGGCAGCCCGCACGCGCCGAGCGCCGCCACCCCGAACAGGGTGGTGGTCGCCGGCATCCGGGGGGCCAAGCCGCCCAACCGGTCGAGGTCACGCAGCCCCGTTGCGGCCAGCACCGAACCCGCCGCCAGGAATCCGAGGCTTTTGAAGGCCGCGTGCGCGATCAGGTGCAGCATCGCCGCGACCGCGGCGATTGTTGCCGGCGCGTGCGCACCGGAGGCCGCGAACAGGGTCGCTGCTCCCAACGCCAGCACGATCAGCCCCATGTTCTCCGTCGTCGAATAGGCAAGCAGCCGTTTGAGATCCGTGGCCACCGACGCCTGCACCACGCCATAGAGCGCCGACACCGCGCCGGCGGCCATCAAGGCGAGCCCCCACCACCGCGGACCCGGGCCGAGCAGCTGCAGGTCGATCCGGCATATGCCATAGACGCCGAGGTTGACCATCGCAGCGCTCATCAGCGCCGACACCGGGCTGGGCGCCTCGGGGTGGGCGCGCGGCAACCAGGCGTGCAGCGGCACCAGCCCGGCCTTCGATCCGAACCCGGCAACCGTCAACAGGAACACCGCGGTGCGTGCGCCCTGCGGTATCCGGTGCAGGTCGGCAAGGCGGTCGGTGCCACCTGCCGTCGACAACACCATCAGCCCGACCAGGATCGCGACGAACCCCAACTGGGTCATCACCGCGTACACCAACGCGGCGGAACGAACCTGCGGTCGAGTGTGCTCGGCCAGCACCAACACCAACGACGCGAGGGCCATCAACTCCCACGCGAGCAGGAAGGTGGTGACCGAGGCAGCGGCCGGCACCAGCAGCATCGCCGCGACGAACAACGGCAACACCGCCAGTGCCACCCGACTTAGATGACCGCGCCGGGCGTACCCGATCGCGTAGAGCCCGACCCCGACCGCGACGGCGCCCGTCAGGGCCATGAAGAATCCGCCCAGCGGGTCGAGGCCCAGCTGCACCCCCGACAGGGGAAGCAACCATCCGATGCGCACCGTGCGTGCAGAGCCGAACATGCCCAGCGCCCCCGCCCATACGCCGGCCCCACCGAGCAGCGACGTCAGCGCGCCGGGCAGTGCGGGTCCGAAGTCCTTGCGGGCCACCGATTCCGCGGTCACTTGCCCGTCACCGATCTGAGAGCCTCGATGATCTGGCTCGGCGTCGGGGGGCAGCCCGGGATCTCCACGTCGACGGGAACCACGTCACCCACCGGGCCGACCACGCCGTAGGCGTCCTGGAACGCCCCTCCGTTCAGGGCGCAGTCGCCGCACGCGATCACCCGCCGGGGCCGCGGGGTGGCGTCGACGGTGGTGCGCAACGGGCCGGCCATGTTGTGTGTCACGACGCCGGTCACCAGCAGCGCGTCCGCGTGGCGGGGGGAGGCCACCAGCCGCGCGCCGAACCGTTCGGCGTCATACACCGGCCCGAACGCGCCCGCGATCTCGACCTCGCACCCATTGCACGAACCCGCGTCAACGTGGCGGACCTGAAGCGAACCACGCACTCCGGCAGGCGGTTTCACTGTCTGCCGGGGTGCAGGCCCCGCCCGTTCGGTGATCCGACCAACACCGAAGGCTTTACGAAACCAGCCCATCAACGCTACTGCCCGCTGCCGGCGCGCAGATCCTCCAACACCGCCACGCGGTCACTCAACACCCCGGTGAGCACCTTGCGCGCAACCACGAGCAGTTCGGCGATGTCCCGTGAGGCGATCGAGTAGACCATCGTGTTGCCGTCTCGCTGCGCGTCGACCACGCCGGCCCGGCGTAGCACGCCCAGCTGTTGGGACAGGTTCGACGATTCGAGTCCGACCTCGGGCAACAGTTCGGCCACCGACTTGTTCCCGGTGACGAGCAGCTCGAGGATCCTGATCCGCGCCGGATGCCCCAGCGTCTTGAAGAATTCCGCCTTGACCTTGTACAGCGGTTCCGACACGAGGGCTCCTGAAGACTACAAACTTTCTATATTCGAACGATTGAAGAATTTATCAGATAGTCTTTCCCGGCGCGCGCCGAGCGACCCGGCGCGGGGTCAGGAGGCGAGCCCGGCGAGGAATGACTCGACAGCCTGGCGGTAGACCTCGGGCGCCTCGTCGTGGACCAGGTGACCCGCCTGCGGGACCGCCAAATATGTTGTCGGAGAATCGGTCTGGGTCATCGCGCGCATCTGGCCCGGCGGGGTGACCGAGTCGCCGGCCTCGATCAGCAGCGCCGGCGCCTGCACGGCCTGCCACTGCGCCCAGTAGTCCCGGGTGCCCCACTCGGCGGCGATCTCGATCCAGCGCGAGGTGTGGCCGTGCAACCGCCAGCCGGAGGGGGTGCGATCGAAGGCGTCCAGGAAGTACTGCCCGGCGATCGGCCCGAATTCGTCGAATACCTGCTGCGCGGAGGCGAATTCGACCGGAAGCGCATGCAGCCAGGGCTCCCACGGGCCGGTGGTGCGGCCGCGGAAGTCCGGGGCCATGTCCTCGACCACCAACGCCGACACCAGATCGGGCCGCTCGGCGGCCAGACACCACGAGTGCAGGGCGCCCATCGAGTGCCCGACCAGCCGGGCCGGTTCCCCCAGGTCGCTCACCGCGTCGGTGAGGTCGGCCACGAACCGTTCGGTGCTGATCGGGTGCGGGTCCGGCACGTCGCGGCCGCGGTGCCACGGCGCGTCGTAGGTGTACACGGTGCCCAACCGGGTCAGCCACGGCAGCTGCCGCGACCAGGTGCTGCCCCGGCCCATCAGGCCGTGCACCAACACCAACGGCGCCCCCTCGCCGCCGTGGCAGGTCAACAGATCGCCGGGCATACGACGCGGTAGCCTAGCGGAATGCCAGTGGTGAAGATCAACGCAATCGAGGTGCCCGCCGACGCTGGCCCCGAGCTGGAGAAGCGGTTCGCCCACCGCGCGCACGCGGTGGAGAACCAGCCCGGTTTCCTCGGCTTTCAGCTGCTGCGGCCGGTCAAGGGTGAGGACCGCTACTTCGTGGTGACACACTGGGAGTCCGATGAAGCATTCCAGGCGTGGGCGAAGGGGCCTGCCATCGAGGCCCATGCCGGTCACCGGGCCAACCCGGTGGCGACCGGCGCGACGCTGCTGGAATTCGAGGTTGTGCTGGACGTTGCAGCCAACGACAAGACCGGCTAGCAAGCAGCGCCGGGTGGCCGCGCTCAGCGCCGCCGCAGCACTCGTGGTGACCATGGCGCCCGGTTGCGCACCCTCACCTTCCCCGCAGGCGAATGCGGCGAACCCGGGGCGACAGATCGACACCCGCACTCCTCCCGGTATCCGGGCACAGCAGACGTTGGACATGCTGAACTCCGACTGGCCCATCGGCCCGGTCGGTGTGCGCACCCTGGCCGCACCCGACAAGGTCGAGTCGGTGGAAACGACGATGGAGGGGTTGTGGTGGGACCGCCCCTTCACCCTCGGCGGGGTGGACATCGGCGCCAGCGTGGCCACACTGCACCTCGTCTCCTCCTACGGTGCGCGGCAGGAGATCCGGATCCACACCGACGACGACGGGCGAGTCGACCGGTTCGACCTCGACACACCACCGCCGACGATCAGCTCGTGGCGCGACGTCGACGCCGTGCTGGCCAAGACCGGTGCCCGCTACTCCTACCAGGTGGCCAAGGTCGACAACGGTCGCTGCGATCCGGTGCAGGGCACCAACACCGGCGAATCCCTGCCGCTGGCATCGATTTTCAAGCTGTATGTGCTGCACGCCCTGGCGGGTGCGGTGAAGAGCGGCGCGGTGTCCTGGGATGACCAGTTGACGGTCACCGAGAAGAGCAGGGCCGTCGGCTCCTCGGGCCTGGAACTGCCTGCCGGAGCGCATGTTTCGGTTCGCACGGCCGCCGAGAAGATGATTGCCACCAGCGACAACATGGCCACCGACCTGCTGATCGAGCGGATGGGCACGCACGCGATCGAGGAAGCGCTCGCCACGGCCGGCCACCACGACCCGGCGAGCATGACGCCGTTCCCCACGATGTACGAGCTGTTCTCGGTCGGCTGGGGCCGACCCGATCTGCGCGGCCAGTGGAAGCGGGGCTCCCAGCAAGTGCGGGCCCGGCTGTTGGCGCAGGCGAATTCCACTCCGTATCAACCCGATCCGGTCCGCGCCCACACCCCGGCCTCCAGCTACGGCGCGGAGTGGTACGGCAACGCCGAGGACATCTGCCGCGTCCATGCGGCGCTGCAGGCCGACGCCGTCGGCGCGGCCGCCCCGGTGCGACAGATCCTTTCCGCCGTGTCGGGCATCCAGCTGGACCGCAACGTCTGGCCGTACATCGGCGCGAAGGCCGGCGGCCTGCCGGGCGACCTGACGTTCAGCTGGTACGCCGTCGACAAGACGCAGCAGCCGTGGGTGGTCAGCTTCCAGTTGAACTGGCCGCGCGATCACGGTCCGACCGCGACCGGGTGGATGTTGCAGCTCGCCAAGCAGGTCTTCGCGCTGATCGCACCGCAGTAACTAGAGCCGCAGCGTCCAGCGCCCGTCCCGGAAGTTCATCGCGGTGCGGCTGAGCGGCGCAATGTCGATGCGCCAGAACGACTTCGGCGGGGCGTCGAGGGTCAGCAGGACGGCCGCCCGGATCACCGCGGGATGCGTCACCGCGACCGTGCGCGACGCCTCGCCGGTCAGCGAGCCCAGCCACCCGTCCACCCGTTCGATCAGGCCGGCTACCGAGTCGCCGCCGTGCGGGGCTTCGGCGGGTTCGGTCAGCCACGCCTGCAGATCAGCGGGATCGATGTCGGCGAGCGCCTGCCCGCGCCACCGTCCGCAGTCGAGGTCGGCCAGCCGCGGCTCCGTCGCGGCCTCCAGGCCCAGCAACTGCGCGGTCTGGCGGGCCCGCCGCTCGGGCGCGGTGAGCTGCCGAACGTCGCCGCGGACCTCGAGTGCGGCAACGGTTTCCACCAGGCGGCGGCCGGTGTCGTTGAGCGGCTCGTCGGCGGGAAAACGCCCGGCCGTCATCGCGTCGGTCATCGCGTGCGACACCAGCGTCAGCCGGACGGTCACGCCGCGGTGCTCGATGACGGCTCGGCCCGCTCCCCCAGCAGCCGCCCCGCCAGCGTCGCGAACACCACGCCGATGGTCGCCCACAGCACCAGCTGCGTGCCCAGGGAAACCAGCCTGAACTCGTAGAGATCGTCGGCGGGAAAGCCCGGATAGACGATCGCGCCGGACGCGTCACGCAGGGGCGCCGGCGTCTCGTCCACCGTCGGCAGCAACACCAGCACCACCGCGATCGCCGCCAGGTAGGCCCCGGCCGCCAGCAGCCAGCCGTTGGGTGTGCCCAGCCGGGCGGCGAGCCGGCGGGCCAGCCACACCCCGGCGATCGCCACCAGCACCGACGCGCCCACCATCACCAGATACCAGCCGGTGCGGCCCCCGATCGTGTCCGCCTGCCCGACGGCCGGCGGGTTGGGGGGGTACTTCAGGAACGGCACCAGGTACACCGCGCCGAAGGCGGCCGTCGCAAGCAGCACCGAAAGCGCCTGCGGCCCAATGCTTCTCACGCGTGTGGCGACGACGCAGAACAGCGCGGCGAACAACGCGCCCATCGCGACGCCGAAAATCAGCACACCGAAACCCAACCCGGCGTTCGCCTGCACCCCACGGGTGAACAGCTCCGCGCCGTGCTCGTGCACGCCGTGCGCGTTCTCGGCGTCGGCCCGGCCCTCCTCGAAGGCGATCGCACGGCCGATGACGGGCTCGGCGCACAGGCGGGCGAACGCGAACGCCACCACCGCGGCGACCGCGCCGGCCACCAGACCGCGCGCGATCAGACGCTTCTCCACGGGGTCAGTGGCAGGGGAAGCCGAGCAGATGCCGGGCGTCGTGCAGGAATTCGTGCACGTGGGAATCGCTGCCGAACAGCGACACCGCGCCCTGATCGATACCGACGAAGTAGAGCGCCAGCAGCGCCAGGAAGACGGTTCCCGCCAGCCAGAGCGCCGCGCTCGCCGCCGACAGATCGATCGAGCGGGTGCGGGGGCCGGTCAGCTGGGGATTGGACATGGACACCTTGGACACCATCGGGCTCCTTCCGGGGATAACGCGTCCCCGCTGGTGATGACGGGCTACGGGTCTGACTTTGGACAGTGGCGCGACCGCTCTGGAGTTTCACCAGATTCCGTTACCCATCAGGACAGGGGTCAGTGTAGACCGTCACTGCTGCGGCGGCGCGACCCCGTAGCCGAGTTGATTGGCCGTGTACTTCGCCGCATCGGTGACGGGCACCGCCTGGACCGCCGTGCCGTAGGCGCAGATCTCGGTCCACACGTCGCCGATCTCGGTGGTGTCGAACCGCATCGCGACGATCGCGTTGCCGCCGCGATTGCGCGCCTCGGCGATCAGCCGGCCCATCGCCTCGTTGCGGCTCTCGGCCAGATTCTTCGTCATCCCGGCCAGCTCGCCGCCGAACATCGACTTCAACCCGGCGCCGAATTGGGAGAACGCGTTTCGGGAGCGAACTGTCAGCCCGAAGACCTCGCCGCACACCCGCTGGATCTCCCAGCCCGGAAGGTCGTTGGTGGTGACGATCAGCACGGCGGGCCCTTCCCTCGAGCAAACGAAAACGGGCGGCTAGTCCCGTCAGAGAGTAGCCGCCCGTTTCCTGCGATCGCTACTGCGTCTCGGGCGCGCTGTGCGCCCCGGCCTTCGCCAGATCCGGCTCGGCCGGCGGCTTGCGGGTTCCGGTGAACGTGAACGTCGCGTCCTCGCCGGGGCCCTCGCCGTCCCAGTTGTCCACATCGACCGTGACGACCTGACCGGGACCGACCTCCTCGAAGAGGATCTTCTCGGACAGCTGGTCCTCGATCTCGCGCTGGATGGTGCGCCGCAGCGGGCGAGCACCCAGCACCGGGTCGAAGCCGCGCTTGGCCAGCAATGCCTTGGCCTTGTCGGTCAGCTCCAGGGCCATGTCCTTGCTCTTGAGCTGCCCGGCGACCCTGGTGATCATCAGGTCCACCATCCGGATGATCTCCTCGCGGGTCAGCTGGTGGAACACGATGATGTCGTCGATGCGGTTCAGGAACTCCGGGCGGAAGTGCTTCTTGAGCTCGTCGTTGACCTTCTGCTTCATCCGCTCGTAGTCGTTCTCCCCGCCGCCCTGGGTGAAGCCCAGGCCCACCGGCTTGGAGATGTCGGAGGTGCCGAGGTTGGACGTGAAGATCAGCACGGTGTTCTTGAAGTCCACCGTGCGGCCCTGCCCGTCGGTGAGCCGACCGTCCTCGAGGACCTGCAACAGGCTGTTGTAGATCTCCTGGTGCGCCTTCTCGATCTCGTCGAACAGCACCACGGAGAACGGCTTGCGGCGCACCTTCTCGGTGAGCTGGCCGCCCTCCTCGTAGCCGACGTACCCCGGCGGGGCGCCGAACAGCCGCGACGCGGTGAACCGGTCGTGGAACTCGCCCATGTCGATCTGGATGAGCGCGTCGTCGTCGCCGAACAGGAAGTTGGCCAGCGCCTTGGACAGCTCGGTCTTACCGACGCCGGACGGGCCGGCGAAGATGAACGAGCCCGACGGGCGCTTCGGGTCCTTCAGCCCGGCGCGGGTGCGGCGGATGGCCTTGGACACGGCCTTGACCGCATCCTCCTGCCCGATGATCCGCTTGTGGATCTCGTCCTCCATGCGCAGCAGCCGCGTGGTCTCGGCCTCGGTGAGCTTGAACACCGGGATGCCGGTCCAGTTGCCCAGCACCTCGGCGATCTGCTCGTCGTCGACCTCGGCGACGACGTCGAGATCACCTGAGCGCCACTGCTTTTCGCGCTCGGCACGCTGCGCGACGAGCGTCTTCTCGCGGTCGCGCAGGCTGGCCGCCTTCTCGAAGTCCTGGGCGTCGATCGCCGATTCCTTCTCGCGGCGGGCCTCGGCGATCTTCTCGTCGAACTCGCGCAGGTCCGGCGGCGCCGTCATCCGGCGGATGCGCATGCGCGCCCCGGCCTCGTCGATCAGGTCGATCGCCTTGTCCGGCAGGAACCGGTCGTTGATGTAGCGGTCGGCCAGCGTCGCCGCGGCCACCATCGCGCTGTCGGTGATGGACACCCGGTGGTGGGCCTCGTAGCGGTCGCGCAGACCCTTGAGGATCTCGATGGTGTGCTCCACCGTCGGCTCACCCACCTGCACCGGCTGGAACCGGCGCTCCAGCGCGGCGTCCTTCTCGATGTACTTGCGGTACTCGTCGAGCGTGGTGGCGCCGATCGTCTGCAGCTCGCCGCGGGCCAGCTTCGGTTTGAGGATGCTCGCCGCGTCGATCGCGCCCTCGGCGGCGCCCGCCCCGACCAGCGTGTGCAGCTCGTCGATGAACAGGATGATGTCGCCGCGGGTGTTGATCTCCTTGAGCACCTTCTTCAGGCGCTCCTCGAAGTCACCGCGGTACCTCGACCCCGCGACCAGCGACCCCAGGTCCAGCGTGTAGAGCTGCTTGTCCTTCAGCGTCTCGGGAACCTCGCCGTGCACGATGGCCTGCGCCAGGCCCTCGACGACGGCGGTCTTGCCGACGCCGGGCTCCCCGATCAGCACCGGGTTGTTCTTGGTGCGCCGGGACAGCACCTGCATCACCCGCTCGATCTCCTTCTCGCGGCCGATGACGGGGTCCAGCTTGCCCTCCATCGCGGCGGCCGTCAGGTTGCGGCCGAACTGGTCGAGGACCAGCGAGGTGGACGGGCTCCCGGATTCGCCGCCGCGGCCACCGGTGCCGGCCTCGGCCGCCTCCTTGCCCTGGTAGCCGCTCAGCAGCTGGATCACCTGCTGACGGACCCGGGTCAGCTCGGCGCCGAGCTTGACCAGGACCTGGGCGGCCACGCCCTCGCCCTCACGGATCAGGCCCAGCAAAATGTGCTCGGTGCCGATGTAGTTGTGGCCGAGCTGCAGCGCCTCGCGCAGGCTCAGCTCCAGGACCTTCTTGGCGCGCGGGGTGAACGGGATGTGCCCGGACGGCGCCTGCTGGCCCTGGCCGATGATCTCCTCGACCTGGCTGCGGACGCCCTCCAGCGAGATTCCCAGCGATTCCAGCGACTTCGCCGCGACGCCCTCGCCTTCGTGGATCAAACCCAACAGGATGTGCTCGGTGCCGATGTAGTTGTGGTTGAGCATCCGGGCCTCTTCTTGCGCCAGGACGACGACCCTGCGGGCACGGTCGGTAAATCTTTCGAACATCGGGTTACCTGCTCTCCCTCACCATCGGTACAGCTGCGTTTCCGGCCAGTGGGGCCGGACTCGCGTACCTGCCATCCACTGTAATGGTCGGCCTTCGGGGTTCCTAACCTTGCGGTTCCTTGTCCTTGGGGGTCGTTGGGGACTCGTTCGGCCGATCCGGGCGGTCTTCTCGCCGCCAACACGGCGGTCACTGAGAAAACGCGGCGCGCCATCGATTCGTTTCCCCATTCGCCGCCGATCGTTTCGCCGCCAGCGAAAGACAAAGAACCGGCGCCCGGGGCCGTCGCGGCCCGGGCGCCGGCCAGGATGTCTCTAGGTCGCCGCGTGGAAGGCGTCGATGACGTCGGCCGGGATGCGGCCCCGGGTGGACACGTTGTGCCCGTTTCGGCGGGCCCACTCGCGGATCGCCGCGCTCTGCTCGCGGTCCATCGCGCCGCGGCCGCGCCCGGAGCCTCGGCCGCGGCGTCGGCCACCGACCCGACGGCCGGCCGCTATCCACTGCTTCAGATCGTTGCGAAGTTTTGTCGCATTCTTGGAAGAAAGGTCAATCTCATACGTCACCCCGTCAAGCCCGAATTCGACGGTTTCGTCGGCCGCGCCCGAACCGTCGAAATCGTCGACCAAGGTGACGGTCACTTTCTTCGCCATCAGATTACCCTCGCATTTCTTCCTGAGCAGTTGCTTTGCAGATTGGATAGGCTCCCCGGCCACCAATCTGCCATAGAAACGCAGCATACTCAATCCGGAAGCACGCCGCACAGTTGAACTTCAGTGCGGGCGAACAATCGGGAACAAAACTGTGTCCCTAATTGACAGCCCGGTCAAAGTCATCAGCAACCGATCGATACCCATTCCGGTTCCGGTGCACGGCGGCATCCCGTACTCGAGGGCGGCCAGGAAATCTTCGTCGAGCACCATCGCCTCGTCGTCGCCGGCGGCCGCGGCGCGAGCCTGTTCGGCGAAGCGCTCGCGCTGCACCACCGGGTCGTTCAATTCGGAATACCCGGTCGCCAGTTCGACGCCGCCCAAGTAGAGGTCCCACTTCTCGGTGACGCCGGGAATGCTGCGGTGCTGACGCGTCAAAGGCGTTGTCTCGACCGGGAAATCCTTGACGAACGTGGGCGCGGTCAGGGTGCTTCCCACCGCGTGCTCCCACAGCTCCTCGACCAGCTTGCCGTGCCCGTAGCCACGATTGGCGGGGATCTCGATGCCAAGCCGGTCCGCGATGGCGCTCAGCCGCTCGACGGTCGTCTCGGGCGTGATCTCCTCGCCGAGTGCCGCCGACAGCGACGGATACATTTGTATCGACGCCCATTCTCCGTCTATGTCGTAGACGCCACCGTCAGGCAACGGTAGTTGTCGGGTGCCGATCGCCTCGTCGGCCACCTCTTGAATAAGCTCGCGGGTGACTACTGCCGAATCGTCATACGTTCCGTAGGTCTGATAGGTCTCCAACATGGAGAATTCCGGAGAATGCGTGGAATCGGACCCTTCGTTTCGGAACACGCGATTTAGTTCGAAAACCTTGTCGAATCCACCGACGATGCAGCGCTTGAGGAACAGTTCCGGCGCGATCCGCAGGTACAGATCGATGTCAAGAGCATTGGAATGCGTGACGAACGGCCGGGCCGCCGCCCCACCCGCCAGCGTCTGCAACATAGGCGTTTCGACTTCGAGAAACCCGCGCCGCTCCAATGCACCGCGTATTGCGCGGACGACGGCGATGCGCTGCCGGGCCACCGAGCGAGCCTGCGGGCGGACGATCAGATCGACGTAGCGCTGCCGCACCCGGGCCTCTTCGCTCATCTCCTTGTGCGCGACGGGCAGCGGCCGCAGCGACTTGGACGTCATCCGCCAGGAGTCGGCCAGGACGGACAGTTCGCCGCGCCGCGAGCTGATCACGTTGCCGTGCACGTAGACGATGTCGCCGAGGTCGACGTCGGCCTTCCAGGCGTCCAGCGCCTCCCGGCCCACCTTGTCCAGGCTGATCATCACCTGCAGGCTGGTGCCGTCGCCGTCCTGCAGTGTCGCGAAGCACAATTTGCCCGAGTTGCGCGCGAAGATGACTCGGCCGGCGACGCCGACGACGTCGTCGGTCGCGGTGTCGACCGGCAGGTCGGGGTGGGCGGCGCGAACCTGGGCCAGAGTGTGGGTGCGCTCGATGGCAACCGGGTAGGGCTCGCGGCCCTCGGCCAGTAGGCGAGCGCGCTTGTCCCGGCGAATCCGGAACTGCTCGGGAAGGTCTGCTGCGTCGGCAGAGTTCACGACGTGCCAGCTTAGTGACACGGCTTGGCGCGAGGTCAGCGCGCCGTCTTGAGCCGGCCGCGCTGGGCGTCCCGGTTGCGCTCGAAGACCAGTCGCAGGCCGTTCAGGGTCAGGTGCTCGTCGTGGTGGGTGACGGTGCGCAGCTGGGGCAGCAGCAGCGGCGCGGTGTGTCCGGTCGCCACCACGACGACGTCGTCGCCCAGGTCGTCGGAGAAGCCGTCCACGTCCTCGCGGATGCGCTGGACCAGGCCGTCGACGAGCCCGGCGAAGCCGAACACCGCGCCGGCCTGCATGCATTCCACGGTGTTCTTGCCGACCACCGACCGGGGCCGCGCCAGCTCGACCCGGCGCAGGGCGGCCGACCGGGCCGCGGCGGCGTCGGAGGAAACCTGCACCCCGGGCGCGATCGCGCCGCCGAGGAACTCGCCCTTGGCCGACACCACGTCCACGCAGATCGACGATCCGAAGTCCACGACGATGGCGGCCTTGCCGAACTTGTGAAAGGCCGCCAGGCAGTTGACGATCCGGTCGGCGCCGACCTCCTTGGGATTGTCGACCAGCAGCGGGATGCCGGTGCGCACCCCCGGCTCGATCAGCACGTGCGGCACCGACGGCCAGTACTGGTCGAGCATGATCCGCACCTCGTGCAGCACCGACGGGACGGTGGACAGGGCGACGGCCCCGGTGAGCCGCTCGGAATCCTCGCCGATCAGGCCGTCGATGGTCAGCGCCAACTCGTCCGCGGTGATCTCGGATTCGGTGCGAATGCGCCACTGCTGCACGACCTTTGCGTGCTCCTTGGAGCCGGACAGCAGCCCGACGACGGTGTGCGTGTTGCGGACGTCGATGGCCAGCAGCACGGTTATCGCGCACCCATCCGGGGGTCGAGCAACTCGGCCGCGTCATCGGGCACGAAGGCCGGATCGTGCCCCAGGTCGATCGGCCTGTTGTCGGCGTCGACGAAGACGATCCGCGGCCGGTAGGCGCGGGCCTCGGCGTCCTCCATCGTCCCGTAGGCGATCAGGATCACCAGATCTCCGGGGTGCACCAGATGCGCTGCGGCCCCGTTGATTCCGATCACCCCGGAGCCGCGCTCGCCGGTGATGGCGTAGGTGACCAGCCGGGCGCCGTTGTCGATGTCGACGATGGTCACCTGTTCGCCCTCGAGCAGGTCGGCGGCGTCCATCAGGTCGGCGTCGATGGTCACCGAGCCGACGTAGTGCAGGTCGGCCTGCGTGACGGTGGCGCGGTGAATCTTCGATTTCAGCATCGTCCGCAACATCAGTTCCTCCAATGTGATTGGGCGAGTTCGTCCGGCCCGTTGGTGCCGGCGAGGTTTGCGACTTCGATCGCGATGTTGTCCAGCAGTCGGGTGCCGCCCAGCCGGGCGGCGATCAGCAGGCGCCCGGGCCGGCCGGCCTGCGGCGGTCCCAGCTCCGCGTCGCGCAGCTCCAGGTAGTCGACCTCGATCGCGGGCGCGGCATCGAGCACCGAGCGGGCCGCGTCCAGCGCCGCCCGGGCGCCGGCCGGCGCGGCGTGCGCGGCGGCCACCAACGCCGCCGACAGCGTCGCGGCCAGTTCGCGCTGTACCGGGCCCAGGTAGCGGTTGCGCGACGACATCGCCAGCCCGTCGGCCTCGCGCACCGTCGGCACCCCGACCACCGTGACGTCGAGGTTCAGGTCGGCGACCAGCTGCCGGATCAGCACCAGCTGCTGGTAGTCCTTCTCGCCGAAGAACACCCGATCGGGCCGCACGATCTGCAGCAGCTTGCACACGACGGTCAGCACACCGGTGAAATGCGTTGGCCGCGAGGCGCCCTCGAGTTCGGCGGCCAGCGGCCCGGGCTGCACGGTGGTGCGCAGGCCGTCGGGATACATCGCCGCGGCGGTCGGCGCGAACACGATCTCGACGCCCTCGCCGCGCAGCAGCGCTAGGTCGTCGTCGAGGGTGCGCGGGTAGGCGTCGAGGTCTTCGCCGGCGCCGAACTGCAGCGGGTTGACGAAGATCGACACCACCACCACCGAGCCGGGCACCCGCTTGGCGGCGCGCACCAGGGCGAGGTGCCCGTCGTGCAGCGCGCCCATGGTGGGCACCAGCAGCACCCGGCGGCCGGTGTGGCGCAGCGCGCGGCTGACCTCGGTGACGTCGCGCGGCGCCGAGTACAGGTTGAGTTCGCCCGCCGCGAAGGCCGATTTCATGCTGTCAGCACCTCGACGACGGCGTCGGGGGCGTGGGCGCGCTGGGCGGTGCGCAGGGCGTTGACCCGATACGCCTGGGCCAGCTCGGGGTCCACCCGATCCAGTGCGGCCAGGTGCTCGGCGACGGCGGCCGCGTCGCCGCGCGCGACCGGCCCGGTGAGCGCGGCCTGGCCGCGTTGCAGGGTGTTCTCCAGCGCCGCCCGGGCCAGCGGGCCGACGATGCGTTCGGCGATGCCGCCCGGCTGGTCGTCGACAGTTTGTTGGCCGAGCAGTTCGCTGCCGCGCAGCGCGGCCCGCAGCGCGTCGAGCGCGTCGGCGAGCACCGCCACGATGTGGTTGCCCGCGTGGGCCAGCGCGGCGTGGTACAGGATGCGGGCGTCCTCGCGCACGCAGAACGGCTCACCGCCCATCTCCAGAACCAGCGACTGCGCGATCGCATACCCGACGTCGTCGGCCGCGGTGATCCCGAAGCAGGTGTCCGGCAGCCGGGAGATGTCCTCGTCGGAGCCGGTGAACGTCATCGCCGGGTGGATCGCCAGCGGTATGCAGCCGTCGCCGGCCAGCGGCGCGAGAATGCCGACCCCGTTGGCGCCGGAGGTGTGCGCCACGATCGTGCCGGGCCGCACCGCCGAGGTGGCCGCCAGGCCGGACACCAGGCCGGCCAGTTCGCTGTCCGGGACCGCCAGCAGTAGCAGCTCGGCGCCGGCCGCCACGTCCTGCGGCGCGACCACCGGGGTGTCGGGCAGCCGGCGCTGCGCCAGCTGCCGCGATGCGTGGGAAATGGCGCTGCACGCCACCACGACGTGGTCAGCGCGCTCCAGCGCGACGCCCAGCGCGGTGCCCACCCGGCCGGCCGAGATGATCCCCACCTTGAGCCTGGCCGGGCGCAAACCGTCGAACTGCACCATCGCAGACGACCTCACTGATTTCTGTCGTTCCAGTCCCAGGCGGGTACCGGACGGTCACTAAGACTGTAGTCGATCGGTCAGGCCGCACCCAATGTGACGATGCCCTCAGCTCAGCCTTCCCGGCGGCGCCGACGGCCCCCGCCGGACGGCTCGACCTGCAGCCGGGCCAGCAGGTCGGCCACCGACTGACCACCCGATGGGCCCTCACCCGCGCCGTCGGGCGCCTCGGCGCCGCGGTGCCGGGGCGCGTGCTCGGGCGGCGGCGGCGGCGGTGCCATGTGCGGTGCCGTGTGCGGGGGTGGTGGCGGTGGCGTTGCCTGCGGCTCGGCGGCGGGCGGCGGCGGTGTTGCCTGCGGCTCGCTGGGCGCCGCGAAGCTCCCGTAGTCGCGGTACTCCGCCGAGTGCCGCGACCCCGCCCGGCGACCGGGCTCGTCGTACGGCCGGGACGGCTCGGGCTCGATGTGTGCGCCGTCCAGGGGCTCGTCCGGGGTGGAATGCCGGGCGCGCCGACCGCCGCCCGGCGCCGCCCACGGGCTGGGCGTTTCGCCGCCGGCCCAGCTGCTGCCCGGCGTTCCCGGCGGCAGCCACAGCCCCTCGGCGCCGACCGGCTGCCAATCCTGCGCCTGCGGCTGGGATTGCGGTTGCGGTTCCGGTTGCGGCGGCGGCGCGGGCGGTGGCTCGGCCGGCTGCGGTGGCGGCCACTGGAACTGCTCGAACCGCGGCTCGGGCTCGGGCGGCGGCGCCATGTAGGGGGCCTCCTGCGAGACCCGGTACGGCGCCTCCGGCGGGACGGCGTAGTGGCCCCGGCGGCGTTCCCGCGGGGGCGGCGGCTGCCGGGGCGGCAACAGCGGCTCCTCTGGCACGTCGATGATCGCCTGTTCGTCGGTGCGCGGGCTCTCGGCGCCGCCGAGCGAGTCGTCCAGATGCGCCGACGTGACCCGATCGCTGGACACCCAGTCGGCGCTCTCGCCGGTTCGCTCCCAGTCGCTGTAGGCGCGGGCGCGCGGCGCCTCGGTCTCGAGGTTCTCCAGCGCCGGGCGGTGCTGGAGGTCGGTGTCGAACAGGATCTCCAGGCTCGTCCGCAGCGCGGCCAGTTCGGCGCGCAGCGCGGCCACGTCGTCGGCGGCCTGCGCGCGCAGCTCCGATGCCAGCTCGCGGCGCAGCTGGGACTCCACGGTGAGCTCGTACTCGCGGCGGGCCGAAATCTCCCGGTCCAGCTGCAGGTCGTACACCAGCTTCAGGTCACGCACCCGGGACTGATCGGCATCGCTTTGCCGGCGGTAGAGCACCGACACGAACGCGCCGGCGACTGCGGCCCACAGCGCCAGGATCACAGCGAGCTTGAGGAGCTCCACCCGGTTGGTGAACACCAGCGCGGAACTGGCCCCCATCGCGAGGACCAGCAACGCCGTCAAGAGCACCCACCCCGGCCTGCGGCCGCCGCGCCGGACCCGGGCGCCGCGGGACAGAACGGTCATGGCCTGACTGTACCTGTGCGAGGTCACTCCGCGTGTCGCCCGAGTCCGGCGATTCTCACCCGCGTTTACTGGGGCGAGCTTTCCGCCCCCTCGCCGTGCTCGGTCGAATCCGGCGGAGATTTGCAGCAATGCTGCAGCCACAGCGCGGCCACCACCAGCGCCAGGGCGCTGACGGCCGCGACCACCGTGCCCGTGGTGTCCTCGGCGGCGGCCTTCAGCCATGACCGCCGCGGCAGGAAGTACACCAGCAGGCCCACCCACCAGCCCAGCATCAGCGCCCCCACCCACGCCGACGCCTTGGCCACCACCACGCTGCGGGCGACGGCCAGCGGATGCAGCCACCCGGGCCCGTCGCCGATTTCGCCTTCGGCGATCTTGGCCCGCACGTGGCGCGCCCACAGCGCCTCGGCGAGGGCGACCGCGAGCAGCGACAGCCCGGTCCAAACCGTGATCGGCGGGAACCATCGGTACAGCTGGATCACCAGGAGGTAGCCCAGCACCGCAGCGCCCACCACCGCGGCCGTCAGGTCACGTTTCCTGGTGGGCCCCATCAGCGCCGCGATTCCCGGTTCGCAGCGGACTTTCCGGCCCCCAGCGTCAGCGGGGACAACCGGACGCTGTCCCGGTCGGCCGGTTCCAGCTCGGCCAGCAGCCGGGCCACCGGCCGCGGCCCGCCGGCGACGGTGAGCCGGGCATCGGGGTCGACGGCCAGCCACGGCACCAACACGAAGGCCCGCAGGTGGGCCAGCGGGTGCGGCAGCGTCAGGTTGGGCTCGCGGGCAATCAGCTCGCGGCCGTCGTCATTGCAGGCGATCAGGTCGACGTCGAGGGTGCGCGGTCCCCAACGCTCCCCGCGCACCCGGCCCGCCGCCCGCTCGAAGTCCTGCGCCCGCCGCAGCCAGCCCTGCCCGTCGCAGCCGGGGTCGTCGGCCATCACCACCGCGTTGAGGAAGGGCGCCTGCTCGACGCGGCCCCACGGGGCGGTCTCGTACACCGGGGAGACCGCCAGCACCGCATCGCCGAGCCCGTCGACGACGGACTGCAGCCGGGCCAGCCGGTCGCCCAGGTTGGAGCCGATGGACAACACGACCCTGGTCATGGGCGCCACTCCTCGATCCCGGCTACGCCGGCATCATCGTCGTCGACGCGGGTCACAGCGTCCCCCCCACCGGAACCACCGAGCCGCGGCCGCCGCGCCGCGACCGCCGGACCACCACCGCGACGTCGGCGAAGTCCCGCGGGATCGGCGCCTGCGGCTTGTGCACCACCACCTCGACGGCGTGCACGCGCTCGTCGTCCATCACCTTCTCGGCGATCTCGCCACCGACGGCCTCGATGAGGTTGCGCGGCGGGCCGGCCACCACGTCGGCGGCGAGGTCGGCCAGCGCGGCGTAGTCGTAGGTGTCGGCCAGCTCGTCGCTCGTCGCGGCGCCAGCCAGGTCGATCCACACCGTGATGTCGACGACGAAGTCCTGGCCGTTGGCGCGCTCGTGGTCCAGCACCCCGTGCCGGCCGCGAACCGTCAAGCCGCGCAACTCGATTCGATCAGCCATGCGTCCACGCCTCGACGACTTTGACGGCGTCGACCGAGGCCCGCACGTCGTGCACGCGCACACCCCAGGCCCCATGCAGGGCGGCCAGCGCCGAGATCACCGCGGTCGCCGTCTCGCGCCCGTCGGGCGGGCGGAGCGTCCCGTCGGGGCCGGCCAGCAACGTACCCAGGAACCGCTTGCGCGAGGCGCCCAGAAGCACCGGCACGCCGGTGGCGACCAACTGCGGCAGGGCGCGCAGCAGCGCCCAGTTGTGTTGCGCCGTCTTGGCGAATCCCAGCCCGGGATCGATCACCAGCTTCGCCGGGTCGACGCCCGCGGCCACCGCGGCGTCGACGCTGGCGAGCAGCTCGGAGCGCACCTCGGCCACCACGTCGCCGTACTGCGGGACCCGATGCGGCCGGTCCGACGACACCGACCGCCAGTGCATCAAAACCCACGTCACCCCGGCCTCGGCCAGCAGCGGCGCCATCGCGGCGTCGGCGCGCCCGCCGGAGACGTCGTTGACGATCCGCGCGCCGGCCTGCAGCGCGGCCCGCGCGACGTCGGCGTGCATGGTGTCGATGCTCACCGTGACGCCTTGTGCGGCAAGCTGTTTGACGACGGGAACCACGCGCGACGCCTCGACCCGGGAGTCGATCCGGGCGGCGCCGGGCCGGGTCGACTCGCCCCCGACGTCGACGATGCTCGCGCCCTGGGCCACCATCGCCAGGCCGTGCGCGATGGCGCTGTCCGCATCGAGGTACCGCCCGCCATCCGAGAACGAATCGTCGGTGACGTTCACAACCCCCATAACCTGCACAGGCGCCGGGCTCACTTACGCAGGATGAGGTCGAGCGCCTCGGCTCGAGAAGCGGCATTGGTCTTGAACAGGCCGCGCACCGCCGACGTCGTGGTGACGGCGCCGGGCTTGCGGACGCCGCGCATCGCCATGCACAGGTGCTCGGCCTCGACGACGACGATCACCCCGGACGGGTCGAGCTGCCTGACCAACGCGTCGGCGATCTGGCTGGTGAGCCGTTCCTGCACCTGCGGCCGCTTGGCGTACAGGTCGACCATGCGGGCGATCTTCGACAGCCCGGTCACCCTGCCGTCCTTGCCGGGGATGTAGCCAACGTGGGCCACGCCGTGAAACGACACCAGGTGATGCTCGCAGGTGGAGTACATCGGGATCTCCTTGACGATCACCAGCTCGTCGTGGTCCTCGTCGAACATCGTGTTCAGCACGCTGTCGGGGTCGGTGTAGAGACCGGAGAACATCTCCTTGTAGGCGCGCGCGACGCGGGCCGGGGTGTCCCGCAGGCCATCTCGCTCGGGGTCCTCGCCGATCGCGTACAGCAGCTCGCGGATGGCGGCCTCCGCGCGCGACTGGTCGAACACCCGTATGCGACTGGTGGCGGCGCGGGAATCCGGCCCCAAATGCGGCAAGGCCATCGAATCCTCCGTTCGTCAGCCGTGGGCCGGCGGGTTGGACGGGCTCACATCCTCGTCCGGCTGGTCGGGGGTCTTCTGGGCGTCCGGGGTGGGTTGACCCGGCGGCGGATACGGCGGATACGGCGGGTATGGCTGATGGCCCTGGCCCGGGTAGCTCGGCGCCGGCTGCGGCCAATAGGGCTGCTGAGGCGGCGCGGGCGGATACCAGTAGCCCTGCTGTTGTTGCGGCGGCGGCCATCCCGGCGCGTGCCAGCCGGCCGGGGCGCCGTAATCCGGCCGGGTGGGGCCGTGCGGCGCGCCCTGACGATCTCCCTGACCTCCGTGGGAACCGTTGGGGCCGTGGGCATTTCGGTCGGCCTCGGCGCGCGCGGCCTCGGCGGCCTCGCTGGCCCGCGCGATCGCGGCCTTGAAGGCCGGCTCGGCGACCGGCGGGGGCCAGGGCTCGCCGCGCTCGATGGCCAGTTCGCCCGGCGTCTTGATCGGCGGCTTGTCCGACGGGATCCGGCCGCCGAAGTCGTCGAACATGGTGAGCCGGGGCCGCTTTTCGACGCCGGCGAAGATCGCCTCCAGCTCGGCCCGGTGCAGCGTTTCCTTTTCCAGCAGCTCGCCGGCCAACGTGTCGAGGATGTCGCGGTACTCGGTGAGGATCTCCCACGCCTCGGTGTGCGCCGCCTCGATCAGCTTGCGGACCTCGTCGTCGATGTCGCGGGCGACCTCGTGCGAGTAGTCGGCCTGGGTTCCCATGGTGCGGCCCAGGAACGGGTCGCCGTGTTCGGTGCCGTACTTGACCGCACCCAGCTTGGAGCTCATGCCGAACTCGGTGACCATCGCGCGGGCGACCTTGGTGGCCTGCTCGATGTCCGAAACCGCGCCCGTCGTCGGCTCGCGGAACACCAGCTCCTCGGCGGCGCGCCCGCCCATCGCGAACACCAACTGCGCGATCATCTCCGAGCGGGTCCGCAGGCTCTTGTCCTCCTCGGGCACCGCGACCGCGTGCCCGCCGGTGCGGCCGCGGGCCAGGATCGTCACCTTGTAGACCGGGTCGATGTCCGGCATCGCCCAGGCCGCCAGCGTGTGACCGCCCTCGTGGTAGGCGGTGATCTTCTTCTCCTGCTCGCTGATGATCCGACCCTTGCGGCGCGGCCCGCCGATCACCCGGTCCACCGCCTCCTCCAGCGCCGGGCCGGTGATGACGGTGCCGTTCTCGCGCGCGGTCAGCAGCGCCGCCTCGTTGATGACGTTGGCCAGGTCGGCGCCGGTCATCCCGACGGTGCGCTTGGCCAGCCCGTCCAGGTCGGCGTCGTCGGCGATCGGCTTGCCCCTGGAATGCACCCGCAGGACGGCCCGGCGCCCGGCCAGGTCGGGGTTGGTCACCGGGATCTGCCGGTCGAAGCGGCCCGGCCGCAGCAGCGCCGGGTCGAGGATGTCGGGCCGGTTGGTGGCGGCGATCAGGATGACGCCGGCGCGGTCGCCGAACCCGTCCATCTCGACCAGCAACTGGTTCAGCGTCTGCTCGCGCTCGTCGTGGCCGCCGCCGAGCCCCGCGCCGCGCTGGCGGCCCACCGCGTCGATCTCGTCGACGAAGATGATGCACGGGCTGTTCTGCTTGGCCTGCTCGAACAGGTCCCTGACGCGGGAGGCGCCGACGCCGACGAACATCTCGACGAAGTCGGAGCCCGAGATGGTGAAGAACGGCACGCCCGCCTCGCCCGCCACGGCGCGGGCCAGCAGCGTTTTGCCGGTTCCCGGCGGGCCGTAGAGCAGCACGCCCTTGGGGATCTTGGCGCCCAGCGCCTGGTAACGGCTGGGGTTCTGCAGGAAGTCCTTGATCTCGTAGAGCTCCTCGACGGCCTCGTCGACGCCGGCGACGTCGGCGAAGGTGGTCTTGGGCATGTCCTTCGAGAGCTGCTTGGCACGCGATTTGCCGAACCCGAAACCCATCCGGGCGCCGCCCTGCATGCGCGAGAACATGACGAACAGGCCCACCAGCAACAGCAGCGGCAGCACGTAGACCAGCAGCTCGCCCAGGATGCTGCCCTCGTTGACGACGGTGCTGACCTTGGCGTTCTTGGCGCTGAGCGCCTTGAACAGGTCGACGGCGTAGCCGCTGGGGTACTTGGTGATGACCTTGTCGGAGTTCTCGGTGTCGTTGTTGCCCTTCTTCAGGGTCAACCGCAGCTGCTGCTCGCGGTCATCGATCTGCGCGCTCTTGACGTTGTCGCCGTTGATCTGTGCCATCGCCACCGAGGTGTCGACGGGCTTGTACCCGCGGGTGTCGTCGCTGAAATAGAAGAACGACCAGCCGAGCAGCACCACGACGGCGATCGCCGTCACGGTGCGAATCACGTTTTTCCGGTTCATCGATCATCGGCCTTGCGGCCAAGTCCTTCCTTCCACGCAGCTGGAAAAGTCCAGGCTACCGCTAGTGGGGATCGCCAGCGCCGGTGGAGCCGGGGCGCGGCCGTCCCCGCTATGGCAACGACCGGGGGTTCCCGCGGTTCACTCTGCGCTCACGCAGACGAAGTGCGAGTGGAGCCCGCCGTCAGCGCAGACTCAACGCGGCGATCACTCGTAGTAGCGGGCCTCGACGACGTTGCCGTCCGGGTCGCGAAAGTAATAGCCCTGCGGCGCCCAGCCCCGGGCCCCGTAGGTGCGCTTCAGCCGCGCGCCGGTGTCCACGCCCTCGGCCTGCAAACGCCGGTCCAGGGCGTCGTATTCGGACTTCGACAGCGCCAGGCAGACGTGATTGACCGGGTGGCCCGCGCTGCCCTCGACCCCGGTGAGCGATTCGGTGGCACCCGCGCCGTCGATCGGCGACAGGTCGATGATCGAGTCCTCGCACACCCGCACACTGGGGAACGGCGCCTCCCCGGCCTCGAACTCCGCAAACCGAACCGGCGCGAGCCCGACCACCCTGGTGTAGAAGTCCATCGCCGCGCGCGGGTCCCTCGTCCACAGGACTACGTGGTCCAATCGCATGCCCAAATTATGGTGCGCCCGCAACGGCCCGCAACGAAGAAGCTCTTCTCAGCCCACCGGGGTTGTGCTTTGGTGAGACCGTGCCCTTATCAACCGAACGGTTAGTGGATACCAATGGTGTGCGGTTGCGGGTGGTCGAGGCCGGGGACCGCGGCGCGCCCGTCGTCGTCCTGGCCCACGGGTTTCCCGAATTGGCCTACTCGTGGCGGCACCAGATCCCGGCGCTCGCCGAGGCCGGCTACCATGTGCTGGCGCCGGATCAGCGCGGTTACGGCGGCTCGTCGCGTCCGGATCCGGTGGAGGCCTACGGCATCCACGAGTTGACCGCCGACATCGTCGGGCTCCTCGACGACGTCGGCGCCGAACGCGCGGTCTGGGTGGGCCACGATTGGGGCGCCGCGGTGGTGTGGAACGCGCCGCTGCTGCATCCCGACCGGGTCGCCGCCGTCGCCGCACTCAGCGTCCCGGCGCTGCCCCGCTCGCACGTGGCGCCGACGAGGGCGTGGCGCAAGACATTCGGCGAGCACTTCTTCTACATCCTGTATTTCCAGGAACCGGGCGTCGCCGACGCCGAACTCAATGCCGACCCCGCGCGGGTGATCCGGCGCATGATGGGCGGCCTGCGGACATCCGATGACAAGGCCGCGGCGCTGCGGATGGCGGCCCCCGGTCCGGAGGGCTTCATCGACCGCCTTCCCGAACCCGACGGGCTGCCGGACTGGATAACCCAGGGCGAACTCGACCACTACATCGCCGAGTTCGCCCGCACGGGATTCACCGGCGGGCTGAACTGGTACCGCAACTTCGACCGCAACTGGGAGACCACCCCGCAGCTCGCCGGCGCGAAAATCCCGGTGCCGTGCCTGTTCATCGGCGGGACGGCCGATCCCGTGCTGTCCTTCACCCGGGCCGACCGCGCGTCCGAGGTGATCTCCGGGCCCTACCGCCAGGTGATGCTCGACGGCGCCGGACACTGGCTGCAACAAGAACGACCCGACGAGGTGAACGCCGCCCTGTTGGACTTCCTCAACGGATTGGAGCTGCGATGAACGCCCCCCTGCGTTTCGGCGTCTTTATCACCCCCTTTCATCCGATCGGCCAATCCCCAACGGTGGCATTGGAATACGACATGGAGCGCGTCGTGGCGCTCGACCGCCTCGGCTTCGACGAGGCGTGGTTCGGCGAGCACCACTCCGGCGGTTACGAGCTGATCGCCTGCCCGGAGGTGTTCATCGCGGCGGCCGCGGAGCGGACCAAGCACATCCGGCTGGGCACCGGCGTGGTGTCGCTGCCCTACCACCATCCGCTGATGGTGGCCGACCGCTGGGTGCTGCTGGACCACCTGACCCGCGGAAGGGTGATGTTCGGCACCGGCCCGGGCGCGCTGCCGTCGGACGCCTACATGATGGGTATCGACCCGATCGAGCAGCGCCCGATGATGCAGGAGTCCCTCGAGGCGATCCTCGCGCTGTTCCGCGCCGCGCCCGACGAGCGAATCGACCGTCACACCGACTGGTTCACGCTGCGCGACGCCCAGTTGCACATCCGCCCGTACACCTGGCCGTATCCCGAGATCGCCACGGCCGCAATGATTTCGCCGTCCGGGCCGCGGCTGGCCGGCACCCTGGGCACGTCGCTGCTGTCGCTGTCGATGTCGGTGCCGGGCGGGTACGCCGCGCTGGAGAACACCTGGGACGTCGTGCGCGAACAGGCCGACAAGGTCGGCCGCGACGAGCCGGACCGGGCCAATTGGCGGGTGCTGAGCATCATGCACCTCGCGGACAGCCGCGACCAGGCGATCGACGACTGCACCTACGGGCTGCAGGATTTCGCCAACTATTTCGGCGCGGCCGGGTTCGTTCCGCTGGCCAACGCCGTCGACGGCGCGCAGACACCGCACGAGTTCGTCGAAGACTATGCGGCCAAGGGCAATTGCTGCATCGGCACGCCGGACGACGCGATCGCGCACATCGAGGACCTGCTCGAGCGGTCGGGCGGCTTCGGCACGCTGCTCATGCTCGGTCACGACTGGGCGTCGCCCGAGGCCACCTACCACTGCTATGACCTGATGGCCCGCAAGGTGATTCCCCACTTCAAGGGACAGCTGCAGGCCTCGCGGTCGTCGCACGAGTGGGCCAAGGGCCACCGCGACCAGTTGATCGGCCGCGCCGGCGAGGCCGTGGTGAAGGCGATCACCGAGCACGTCGACGAGCACAAGCTGGAAAGCGAGAAAAGCTGATGCGTGCCTCGGTGTTGCGCGAGGGCCGGATGGTCTACCGCGACGACGTCCCCGACCCGGTTCCCGAATCCGGCCAGGTGCTGGTCGCGGTCCGATCGTGCGGAATCTGCGGCTCCGACCTGCATTTCGCGGCGCACGGCTCCGAGGTGATGGCGCTGACCGACAGGATGGGCGGCGGCGGTCCGATGAGCCTCGACCTGGCCCGCGACATCTTCATGGGTCACGAATTCAGCGCCGAGGTGCTCGAGGCCGGGCCGGACACCGACACGCACCCACCGGGAACCCTGGTGACGTCGATTCCGGTGTTGCTGTCCGCCAAGGGCGTCGAGCCGATCGTCTACAGCAACAGCACGATCGGCGGCTACGCCGAGCGGATGCTGCTGTCGGCCCCGCTGCTGATGCCGATCCCCAACGGCCTGGATTTCAAGCATGCGGCGCTGACCGAACCGATGGCGGTGGGGCTGCACGCCGTCAACAAGTCCAACATCGCACAAGGGGAGACCGCCCTGGTGCTCGGTTGCGGCCCGATCGGCATCGCGATCATCGCTGCGCTGCGGGCGCGCGGCGTCGAAACCATTGTGGCATCGGACTTTTCGTCGAAGCGCCGCGAGCTGGCCACCGCGATGGGCGCGCATCAGACGCTGGACGCCGCCCAGGGTTCGCCGTTCGACAGCGCCAAACCCGCGGTGGTGTTCGAGGCGGTCGGGGTGCCGGGAATCATCGACGACGTACTGTTGCGGGCGCGCCCGGGCACCCGGCTGGTCGTCGCCGGGGTGTGCATGCAGCCCGACACCATGCACCCATTCTTCGCGATCGCCAAGGAGATCAACGTCCAGTTCTGCCTCGCCTACACCCCCGAGGAATTCGGCGATTCGCTGCGCGCGCTGGCCGAGGGCGACATCGACGTCACCCCGCTGATCACCGGCGAGGTGGGCCTGGACGGCGTCGGCGCGGCCTTCGACGACCTCGCCGACCCCGAGCGGCACTGCAAGATCCTCGTCACCCCGTAGCTTCGTCAACCCCCGACGGGCGGCTGCGCCATGACGGTCGGCTTGAATCCGTAACGGGGAGGCGGAAAGTGGGCCAGGCCCCGTCCACCCCCGGCGCCCGCCACCGGGACGCCACCCATCGCGTTGGTGGCGGGTTGGGCGGCCGCGGCGGCCCCGAGGCCGTTGAGCGTCACGGCTGGGCTTGCCGCGGGGGCCGCGCCGGCCCACGACGCCGGAACCGACAGCCCCCCGACGGACGCCGCCCTGCCGACCGTCCCCGCCGCTCCGGCTGCACCGCCCATAGCCCCGGTGGCACCGGAAACGGCGCGCGGCAACGCCTCGACGGCCTTGGCGGCGCCCTCGGCCGCCTTCGCGGCCTGCGGCATCATCCCCTGGGCGACGCCCTGGATGTCCTTGAACGTGGTGGTGAACAGGCGGGTGGGCGAGACGAGCCGGATGAACGCGTCGAACGGCGTGCTGCCATCCAAGGTTGCCGAACCGGTCAGGCCCTCCAGCACGTCGCCGAGGAACCCGTCCACGACGATGCCGTCGCCTAGATTCAATGCGGACGAGTTCGTCAACCCGGCCAGGCCCAGCAGCGCGGCCGGAATCGCCTGCGGCCCCTGCGCGCCTGCCGAGCCGCCGGCCGCCTGAACCACCGCGGCGGCCTGGCCGGCCAGCCCGGTCGGGTTGGTGATCGACGCCGCCGGGCTGAACGGCGGCAGCGCCGACGCCGCGGCCGACGCACCGGCATAGCCGTACATCGCGGCCGCGTCCTGGGCCCACATCTCGGCGTAATGCGCCTCGGTGGCCGCGATCGCCGCGGTGTTCTGGCCAAGGAAGTTCGTCGCGAGCAACGCCGTCAACAGCGCCCGGTTGGCCGCGATCTCCGGCGGCGGCACCGTCGCCGCGAACGCCGCCTCGTAGGCGCCGACCGCCATTGCGGCCTGGCCGGCGGCCCGTTCGGCCTGGCCGGCGGTGTCGCTCAGCCATGCCACGTGGGGCGCGGCCGCGGCCACCATGGACGCCGCGGCCGGACCGCGCCAGGGCCCGTCGGTCAGGCCGGTGAGCAGCGACCCGTAGGCCGACGCGGTGGTTCGCAGCTCGGCGGCCAGCCCGTCCCAGGCCGCCGCGGCGGCGAGCAGCGGCCCCGGGCCGGGTCCCGAATACATCAGCGCCGAGTTGATCTCCGGCGGCAACTGCGCGAAATCCAGCATCGCGGCCGCTCGCTCAGACGACCGCGCCGGCGTTGGCGGCCTCAGTGGCCGCATACGAACCGGAGCTGAGGCCGAGCGCGGCCGCCAACTGCTCGCGGACCCTCGCCGCCTGGGCGCTGATCTCCTGGTAACTCCGTGCGTGCGAGGCGAACTGCGCGGCGGTCAGCGTCGACACCACGTCGGCGGCGGCGGGGACCACCCCGATCGTGGGCGCCGCCGCGGCCGCATTTCCGGCGACCACCGCGGCGTTGATGGCGTTCAGCTCCGCGGCGGCCGCGGCCAGCATCTCGGGTTGCGCGAGCACAAAAGACATGGCTTCTCCTCAAAAGCATTTCACTTCAACAGCTTTCACTTGATTCGATACGTTAGGACAGGCCTAGCGGAAATGCGGCCGCCGCAATGCCTATTCATTACGGGGTAGAAAACTGTTCATTCACCTGGGCGAATGTCCTGCGACAATTTGGTGATGGCATGAAATTTGTTGGAAACCAATATGTTTAGAGTTGGATATGAATTTCGGGGTTATCGCCACGATCCGCGCTATGCTTTGCCGGTTGTCGCCCATCGTCGCCGCGGAGCGGTTAGGGTGCCACTCATGTCGATCGCAAGAAGCGCCCCGAAATTTGTTCGCCGGTCGATCGTCGTGGCCGTCGCCGGATTGGCCGTCGCCGCGCTGTCGGCGTGCGATGAGCACAGCGCCGCGCCCGCACCGGGCACAAATCCACGTCAGGTGACCGTTGTGGGATCGGGCCAGGTTCAAGGCGTCCCGGACACCCTGACCGCCGGGGTCGGCATCGAGTTCACCGCGCCCGACGTCACCACCGCGATGAACCAGACCAACGACCGTCAGCATGCAGTCATCAACGCGCTCGTCGGCGCCGGCGTCGACCGCAAGGACATCAGCACCACCGAGGTCACCCTGGAGCCCCAATACAGCGGTGGCAGCGCGACCATCACCGGCTACCGTGCCACCAACGCGATCCGGGTCAAGATCCACCCGACCGACGCCGCGTCACGGCTGCTGGCCGTGGTCGTGAACACCGGCGGCGACGCCACCCGGATCAGCTCGGTCAGCTACTCCATCGCCGACGACTCGCAGCTGGTAAAGGACGCTCGCGCAAGGGCTTTCAACGACGCCAAGAACCGCGCCGACCAGTACGCCCAGCTGTCCGGGCTGCGGCTGGGCAGGGTGCTGTCCATCTCCGAAGCGACCGGCGGCACACCCGGGGGACCGCCGCCGGCGCCGCCGCGCAGCATGGCCGCCGTCCCGCTGGAGCCGGGCCAGCAGACGGTCAGCTTCTCGGTGACCGCGGCGTGGGAACTCGACTGAGGCCCTACTGGTAGACGCGGGGATCCAGCGTCCCGATGTACGACAGGTCGCGGTAGCGCTCGTCGTAGTCCAGGCCGTAGCCCACCACGAACTCGTTGGGAATGTCGAAGCCGACGTAGGCGATGTCGACGTTGGCGTGCATCGCGTCGGGCTTGCGCAGCAGCGTGCACACGCGGAGCGAGCGCGGATGCCGGGTGCTGAGGTTGCGCGACAGCCAGGACAGGGTCAGGCCCGAGTCGACGACGTCCTCGACGATCAGCACGTCGCGATCGTTGATGTCGCGGTCCAGGTCCTTGAGGATCCGCACCACGCCCGACGACGACGTCGAGGTGCCGTAGGAGCTGACGGCCATGAATTCGAACTGCGTCGGCACCGGGATCACGCGGGCCAGATCGGTGACGAAGATCACGGCGCCCTTGAGCACGGTGATCAACAGCAGATCCTGGCCGGTCTCGGCGACGACGTCGCGGTAGTCGTTGCCGATCTGCTCTCCGAGCTCGAGGGTGCGGGCCTGAATCTGCTCCCGGGTGAGCAGCACGGACTTGATGTCCCCCGGGTACAGGTCTACCGGCTGCGCGGGGGTGATCGCCGAGGAGATCTGGGCCACGCCCACAGCGTGCCACGCCGGCGGGCGAACAACCAACGCAAGCCCCCGTTTTACACAGGCTCGCGCCGCAACGTCAGGACGCCGTCGTGCCGTCCCGCGAACAACCGCTCACCGCGCGACGGGGACCCGACCGCCACCCCGCCCTGCCCCCGCCAGGCGGTGACGAGGGCGTCCACGCCGCGGATCTGCTTGTCCGTGAGCCCCGTTGCGCCGCCGGCCAGCAGCCAGCCCCGGATCACCCGGCGGCGAACCGGGTCCGGCAGCGCGGCCAGCGCCGCGGCCTGCAGCCCGGCGCCCGTCTTCACCCCGGGCAGCGCCTGCGCGGCAAGGGCGTCGATCAAGTCGGTGTCCGCGCGCAGCGCCGTCGCGGTGCGGGCCAGCGCCTCGGCCACCCCGCCGCCCAGCACGTCCTCCAGCAGCGGCAGCACCTCCAGGCGCAGCCGGGTCCGGGTGAAGCGCCGCTCGCTGTTGTGCGGATCCTGCCACGCGGTCAGCCCCAGCTCCGCGCAGGCGGCGTGCGTCACGGCCCGCCGCACCCCCAGCAGCGGCCGGCACCACGGCGGATCGTAGGGACGCATGCCGGCGATCGAGCGCGGCCCCGATCCGCGGCCAAGGCCCAGCAGCACCGTCTCGGCCTGGTCGTCGAGCGTGTGGGCCAACAGCACCGGCCCCTCGCGGTAGGCCGCCAGCGCGGCGTAACGGGCGGCGCGCGCGGCCGCCTCGGGACCGCCGTCGTTGCCCACGCGCACGCAAATCACCTGTGCGTCAACGCATCCCAGCGAAACGGCCTGCGCCCGGGCGGTTTCGGCGACGGCGGCCGAACCGGGCTGCAGGCCGTGGTCCACCACCAGCGCGGTGGTGGGCCGCAGCCGGGCCGCGACGGCGGTCAGCGCCAGCGAGTCCGGACCGCCGGACAGCGCCACGCCCCATCGGTCCCCGGCGACCGGATAGGCCTTGGCGAACGCCTCGACGGCAGCGCGCAGCTGCCCTACAGCACCCTGTCGATCCATCGCTGGGGGTCTTCGACTTCGGCGGGCAGCGGCAGCGTCTCGGGGCCCGACCAGACGGCGTTGAACCGGTCCATTCCCACCGCGCCCACCACATGGTCGACGAACGCCTTGCCGCGCGCGTACTGGCTGAGTTTGGCGTCGATGCCCAGCAGGGCGCGCAGCAGCCGTTGCAACGGCGGTTGCTTGCGACGGCGACGCTCGTCGAACCGGCGGCGGATGGTGGCCACCGACGGCACCACCATCGGTCCGACAGCGTCCATCACGTGTTCGGCGTGGCCCTCCAGCAGGGTGCCGAGCACCAGCAGCTGATCCAGGGCCTGGCGCTGCGCCTCGGACTGGACGGCGCGCACCAGGCCGAGGATGCCCGACGAGTTCGGGTCGGGATCCCCGGCGGCCCGGTTGCGGACGAAGTCGGCGAGCCGGCCGGCCACCTGCGCGATGTCCTCGCCGGGGTCCCGGGTCAGCAGCGCCAGCGCCCGCGTCATGTATTCGGCCAGCCACGGGTTGGCGGTGAACTGCACCCGGTGGGTCACCTCGTGCAGGCACACCCACAGCCGGAAGTCGGAGGGCTCGACCTGCAGCTGGCGCTCGACGGCGATGACGTTCGGGTACACCAGCAGCAGGCCGCCCTGCTTGGCGGCCGCGAACGGGTCGTACTGGCCGAGGATCCCGGACGACACGAACGCCAGCACCGCGCCCGTCTGCGCCCCGGTGATCCGGCCGGTGAGAAACCCCCGCGGCTGCTCGCTCCCGTTCGTCATCACCCGCATCGACTCGGCCGCCGCCCGCACCCACTCCGGGCGGTCGACGATGCGCGCCGCCGGCACCACGCCGTCGGTGACCAGGCCGGTGACGTCGCGCACCGGCGGTTCGGCTTTGGCGGCCGCGCCGGTGAGCTCGTCGATCGCCTGGCGGCGGGTGTATTCGCTGGACGGCGGGCCCGGCCGGGCCAGCCGGACACCGACGGTGGCGGCGAACCGCCAGTCGACGGCGGTCCCGAGCGTCAACTCAGACGGTGGGCTCATGCGCACCCGCAGGTCCACAGCTTGCCGGCCAGCGCGTCCATCACGTTGCGGCCGTTGGGGCCGGCGTTGTTGGACAGGAACGCGAAGGTGAGCACCCGACCGCTGCGGTCGGTGAGCACCCCGGCCAGGGCGTTGATGGCGGTCAGCGAGCCGGTCTTGGCCCGCAGCCAGCCGGCCGGGCCCTGGTTGGTGGCCGTGTCGAGGAAACGGTCGGCCAGCGTGCCGCTGCCGCCGGCGATGGGAAGCAGATCCAGCAGCGCCCGCAGCGCCGGCTGGTCCGGGCCCGCGGCCGCCTGCACGGTGCCGTCGAGCGTCTTGGCGGTCAACCGGTCGTCGACCGAAAGCCCGCTGGCGTCCATCAGGGCGGCGCCGGTGGTGTCGATGTGGGCGGTGCTCAACCGGTTGGTGATCGCGTCGACCGCGCCGGCGAAGCTGCGCGGCCGGTTGATCGCGGCCGCCACCTCGCGGCCGATGCATTCGGCCAGCACGTTGTCGGAGTGGTCCATCATCAACGACAGCCGCTCGATCAGCGGCGCGGACTGCACCACGGCCAGCTGCCGTGCCCCGGACGGCGCCGAGCCCGTCGTCACCGCGCCGGGATCCAGGCCGAGGGCCTTGGCCAGCTCCCGCCCGGCGTCCAGCGCCGGGGTCCGCGACCGCCGGGAATTGACCGTGCTGGGCTGGATGCGCCCGGCGTCGATCATCACCGACTCGATGGGCGCGATGTCACCGTTGTCGACGTCCGCCGGATCCCAGCCCTGCGCCATCGTCGGACCGGTGAACGCCGAGTTGTCCACCTGCACGGCCGTCGGGGTCACGCCGCTGCGACGGACCTGCTCGACGAGGTCGGCGATGCGCGGCGAGCCGCGGTACCAGGTGGGGACGTCCGGCGGCGCCGCCGACAGCGTCGGGTCCCCGGCGCCCACCAGCACGATGGGTCCCTGCGCGTTCGGGCCGCCGGCGACCACCCGGGTGCTGATCCGGGCCTGACGATCCAGCGTCAGCAGCGCCGCGGCGGCCGTGAGGATCTTGTTGGTCGACGCCGGCACCAGCGGCACGTCGTCGGCCACCTGCCACAGCTCCTTGCCGGTCATGGCGTCGGTGATGCGGCCGCCCAGCCTGCCCAGGTTGGGGTCGGCCGCGACCGGCGCCAGCGCCGCCGCCACCCCGGGGGGGCTGGGCGTCTCGGCGGTGTCGCTGACCGGGACCATTCCCGGCTTAACGATCGGCGGCCGCGGGGGCGGCACGGGCACCCGGGCGCCGCTGCTGCCGTGCCCACCCGTGGTGAAGAACGTCGCCGCCGCCACCACGGCGGCAACGAACGCCAGCACGGCCAACCCAACGAGCACGGGGGTGGATTTCCGCCAGCGAGTAGGACCCATCACTCTCCTGACTGTCTGGTCCCATTCTGCCGAATCGGCCGCAATCCGCTCGACTAGGGTGGATCCGCAACGCACTGACCTACCCAGACGCAAGGAGCCGAGACGGTGCAATTCGACGTGATCATCGAGATCCCGAAGGGCCAGCGCAACAAGTACGAGGTCGACCACGAGACGGGACGGGTGCGTCTGGACCGCTACCTCTACACGTCGATGGCCTATCCGACCGATTACGGCTTCATCGAGGACACCCTCGGCGAGGACGGCGACCCGCTCGACGCGATGGTGCTGCTGCCGGAGCCGCTGTTCCCGGGCGTGACGGTGGCGGCGCGTCCGGTCGGAATGTTCCAGATGACCGACGAGGCCGGCGGCGACGACAAGGTGCTGTGCGTTCCGGCCGGCGACCACCGGTGGGATCAGATCCAGGACATCGGGGACGTTCCGTCCTTCGAACTGGACGTGATCAAGCACTTCTTCTCCCAGTACAAAGCGCTCGAGCCGGGCAAGTTCGTCAAGACGGCCAACTGGGTCGGGCGCGCCGAGGCGGAGGCCGAGGTGCAGCGCTCGGTGGAGCGGTTCAAGGCCTCCGATCACTAAGGGGCACTGAGCGCACTGAGCCGCACGGCGCCCGTTCGCGGTGGCATCCTGGCCATGTGACGCCGGTTCTGCATTTCGCCGCGAACTTCTGGTGGCTGGTCTTCCCGCTGGGCGGCGCGATCGGCGGGGGCCTGCGGGCGATCGCCGCCGCCAGCGAGCGCCGCGCCGATCGCCGGCTGGAGCGGTACCGGCTCAAGCAGCAGGCCAAGATCGCGGCGGCCGAGGCGTCCGGCCGGTCGCGCCACAACGAGGAAAGCTACCGCCGCGAGCTCGCCAAAGTCATTGCGGCACATGACCGTACCGACGCGCGGTGGCTGGAATACGAGGTCGACGTCGCCAAACTTCTCGACTTCCCGATGATGACCGACATGCGGGCCCCGCTGACGATCGCGTTCCACAAGGCCAAGCGGCGCGCGGACCTGCTGCGGCCGGAACGGCCCGAGGACCTGGTCGGCGATCGGGACGCGCAGCTGGAATACCGCGACGCGGTGCACGAGTACATCAGCGCGTTCGAGATCGCCGAGGCCGAGGCGATCCGCCGCCGCCGCAGCGACTTCTCCGAGGACGAACAGCAACGGCTGGCGCGCGCCCAGCACCTGCTGGTCCTGGCGCAGGATGAGGCGGCCACGCGTGAGGAGCGGCAGAACGCCTACGCGCGGGCGAGCAAGGAGCTCGACGGCCTGATCGTGCTGCCGGCCCCGGCGCGGGCCGCCATCGAGAGCCGCGTCGCCGGGCAGATCGAGGCGTAGCCGTTTCTAGATCCGCGAGCGCGCTCATATGTACACCGAAACACCGTCCAAGCCGGCATTTTGAGGACGCTCGGCAAGCGCATTGAAGGATGCAGCGGCTCAGCCGTTCAGGGGTTCAGGCGGGCGGCCCTGGCGGCGCGCCGGTTGCGCAGCACGCTCCACCCCAGGGCCGCACCGATGAAGACCACGCCCACCGACGCGGTGAAGACCTCGGGGATCTGAAAGCGCGGCTCGATGGAAAACAGCATGATCACGGCCAGCGCGCCGATCGCCCAGTGCGCGCCGTGCTCCAGGTAGACGTAGCGGTCCAGCGTCTCCTGGTGGACCAGGTAGATGGTGATGGACCGGACGAACATCGAGCCCACCACCCCGAGACCGAGCGCGATCACGATCGGGTCCGACGTGATCGCGAACGCGCCGGTGACGCCGTCGAAGGAGAACGCCGCGTCGAGCACCTCGAGGTACAGGAACAGCATCAGCCCGGCCCTGCCAGTCGCCGTGCCCGGCGCGGCGTCCGTGGCGTCGATGCGCGACGGCCGGAACGCCCGGCTCAAACCGTTGACGACGAGATAGGTGACCAGGCCCAGCAGCCCGGCCGTCAGCACCGTCGCGCGCTCGTCGGCGGAGTGGGTCAGCAGCGTGCCGGCGAGGACCAGCGCGACGCCGGTCACCACCACCGACACCTGCCCGAGCCGACCGATGCGGGCGAACGGGATTTCAATCCACTTGAGCCACTTGATGTCTCGGTCGTGAAAGACGAAATCCAGGAACAGCATCAGTAGGAACGCCCCACCGAAGGCCGCGATCTGCGGGTGGGCCGCGATGATCAGCTTCTCGTAGCTGGGCGAGCCGTCGGGAAACTCCAGCGCGCCGCGCGGCGGCGGATGAAGCGCCAGCTCCATCGCCCGCACCGGGTCGATGCCCGCGGTCGCCCAGACGATGAGCAGCGGGAACACCAGGCGCATGCCGAAGACGGCGATCAGGATGCCCAGCGTCAGGAACATCTGTCGCCAGAACGAGCTCATCCGCTTCAGGACGGCGGCGTTGATGATCGCGTTGTCGAACGACAGCGACACCTCGAGCATCGCCAGGACCAGCAACAGAAACAGGGCGTTCGGCCCGCCGTGCGCGTACCCGAGCGCAAGGGCCGCCGCGGTCAGCAACAGCGAGAAGCCGAAGATGCGAAAGGCGGCCATGTGTCCTTCCTGACAGGCGCCCACCTTAGCGAAGCCGAACGCCGCCGCCCGGCGGCATCGACGCACTTACTATTTTCAGATTGTGGCGATGCCCGAGGTCGGCGGTACCCAAGCCTCCACCGGGGCCGGACCGATCGCGCGTGGCAGCGTGGCCCGGGTCGGCGCCGCCACCGTGCTGACCGCGTTGTGCGGCTACGCGGTGGTCTACCTGGCCGCTCGTGACCTGGCTCCGAGCGGCTTCTCGGTCTTCGGGGTGTTCTGGGGGGCGTTCGGGCTGGTGTCCGGCGCCACCAGCGGCCTGCTGCAGGAAACCACCCGGGAGATCCGCTCGACGCGCTACGTCGACGTGCTGCCCGGTGACGGCGGGGCGCGCATCCATCCGGTGCGCGTCGCCGCGCTCGTCGGGCTGGGGGCCGCCGTCGTGATCGCGGGCAGCTCGCCGCTGTGGGGCGGCCGCGTGTTCGCCGAGGCGCGCTGGTTGTCGGTGCTGCTGCTGAGCGTCGGGCTGGCCTGTTTCTGCCTGCACGCCACCCTGCTGGGCATGCTGGCCGGCACCGACCAGTGGACCCACTACGGGGCGCTGATGGTGACCGACGCGGTCATCCGGGTCGCGGTCGCCGCGGCGGCGTTCGTGGCCGGGTGGGGGCTGCGCGGATTCCTGTGGGCCACCGTCGCCGGCGCGGTGGCGTGGCTGATCATGCTGGTGGCGTCGCCCGCCGCGCGCGCGACGGCGCGCATGATGGCGCCCGGCAGCACCGCGACGTTCCTGCGGGGCGCCGCCCATTCGATCACCGCGGCCGGCGCCAGCGCGATCCTGGTGATGGGCTTTCCGGTGCTGCTGAAGCTGACCTCGAATCAGCTTGGGGCGCAAGGCGGAGTGATCATCCTGGCGGTGACGCTGACCCGGGCGCCGCTGCTGGTGCCGCTGACCGCGATGCAGGGCAACCTCATCGCCCATTTCGTCGACGAGCGCACCGACCGGCTGCGGGCGCTGGTGGCGCCGGCGGCGATCGTCGGGGGCATCGGCGCGGTCGGGGTGCTGGCCGCGGGTGTCGTGGGTCCGTGGCTGCTGCGGGTGGCGTTCGGGCCGCAGTACGACGCCGGCGGCGCGCTGCTGGCGTGGCTGACCGGGGCCGCCGTGGCGATCGCGATGCTGACGCTCACCGGCGCGGCCACCGTGGCGGCGGCGCTGCATCGGGCGTACTCGCTGGGCTGGGTCGGCGCGACGGTGGCGGCGGGGCTGCTGCTGGCGTTGCCGCTGCCGCTTCAGACCCGCACCGTGGTCGGCCTGCTGTGTGGCCCGCTGGTGGGAATCGGCGTCCATCTGGTGGCGCTGGGGCGCGCCGGGCGCTCAACCGGCTGATCCTGGCTAGCCTGGTGAGCCTAATGGTTACTGAAAAGCATTACCCCGGCGTGTGGATCGTCATCCCCGCCTTCAACGAGGCCGCCGTCATCGGTGAGGTGATAGCCGATGTGCGCTCGGTCTTCGACCACGTCGTGTGCGTGGACGACGGCAGCACCGACGGCACCGGCGAGATCGCGCGGCGGGCGGGGGCCCATCTGGTGCGCCATCCGATCAACCTGGGGCAGGGGGCGGCCATCCAGACCGGCGTCGAGTACGCGCGCAAGCAGCCCGGCGCACGGGTTTTCGCCACGTTCGACGCCGACGGCCAGCATCGCGTCAAGGATGTGGCGGCGATGGTCGAGCGGCTGTGCGCCGGCGACGTCGACGTCGTCATCGGGACGCGGTTCGCCGCGCCGCACGGCAGCCGGCCGCCGCTCGTCAAGCGGATCGTGCTGCGCACCGCGGCGCGGCTGAGCCGCCGCGGTCGCCGCCTCGGCCTGACCGATACCAACAACGGGCTGCGGGTGTTCAACAAGAAGGTGGCCGACGGGCTGAACCTCACCATGAGCGGCATGAGCCATGCTAACGAGTTCGTCATGCTGATCGTCGAAAACCATTGGCGCGTGGCCGAACTGCCGGTCGAGGTGCTCTACACCGAATACTCGAAGTCGAAGGGGCAGCCGCTGCTCAACGGCGTCAACATCATCTTCGACGGGTTGTTGCGGGGCAGGATTCCGAGATGAAAAGGACCGAAAGATGAACTGGATTCAGGTGCTGCTGATCTCGTCGATCGTCGCGCTGCTGGTCTACCTGCTTCGGTCGCGCCGCAACGCGCGATCCCGGGCGTGGGTGAAGGTCGGCTACATCCTGTTCGTGCTCGGCGGTATCTACGCGGTGCTGCGGCCCGACGACACCACGGTGGTCGCGCACTGGTTCGGGGTGCGCCGCGGGACCGACCTGATGCTCTACGCGCTGATCATGGCCTTCAGCTTCACCACGCTGAGCACCTACATGCGGTTCAAGGACCTGGAGTTGCGCTATGCGCGGCTGGCCCGGGCAATGGCGCTGCAGGGGGCGCAGGCACCCGAGGAGGGTTAACCCGCTAGGCCGTGTGCGCGTGCCGGAAGTAGTCGACCGTGCGACGGATGCCGTCGTCCAGCCGCACCCGCGGGCTCCAGCCCAAAACCCTTTCGGCCAAACCGATGTCGAGGCAGGATCGCCTCAGGTCGCCCAGGCGATCCGGAACGAACTCGGGGTCGTCGGGGCCCCCGACGGCTGCGGCCACCGCCGAATGCAGTTGGCGGTCCGAGGTTTCGACGCCGGTGCCGACGTTGAAGCGCTGCCCGCCTCCCGCGTCGCCGGAGGCCTTGACGAAGGCGGCCACCACGTCGTCGACGAACACGTAGTCGCGGGTCTTGCCGCCGTCGCCGAACACCTTGGTGGGCTTGCCCGACAGCAGCGCCTGGGCGAAGATCGCCACCACGCCCGCCTCTCCGTGCGGGTCCTGCCGCGGGCCGTAGACGTTGGCCGGCGCGATGTGCGAGCAGTCCAGGCCGTAGAGATTGCGAAAGGTGTTCAGGTAGATCTCCCCGGCCACCTTGCCCGCGGCGTAGGGCGACGCCGGATCGGTGGGCACCGTCTCGGGGGTGGGGTACTGCGTCGGGGTGCCGTAGATGGATCCCCCCGACGAGGTGTGCACGATCTTGCGCACCCCGCTCAGCCGCGCCGCCTCGGCCAGCCGCACCGTGCCGACGACGTTGACCGAGCAGTCGAACTGCGGGTCGGCCACCGAGTGCCGCACGTCGATCTGCGCCGCCAGGTGGAACACCACCTCGGGCCGGTGCTCGTCGAGGATGGCGTTCAGGTCGGCGGTCACGATGTCCGCCTCGACGAACTGGTGCGACGGGTTGCCGGCGAGGTGCTCGAGGTTGGTCGCGCGGCCGGTGGCGAAGTTGTCCAGCCCCACCACCGCGTGGCCGTCGGCCAGTAGACGGTCGACTAGCGTCGAGCCGATGAATCCGGCTGCCCCGGTAACCAGTGCGCGCACCGGCCCACCATACATATGGGTGGCGGCGGCCGCGCTGATCGCGGTGCAGCTGGCGGTCCGCGGTGTGCTGGCGTTCGGCGGCTACTTCTATTGGGACGACCTGATTCTCGTCGGGAAGGCGGGCACCCACAATCTGCTGTCGCCGTCGTACCTGTTCGACGATCACGACGGCCACGTCATGCCGGCCGCCTTCCTGCTCGGCGGCGCGATCACCCGGCTGGCGCCGCTGGACTGGACGTGGCCGGCGATCAGCCTGGTGGTGCTGCAGCTGCTGGCGTCGCTGGCCCTGTTGCGCGCGCTGTACGTCATCCTCGGCCCGCGCCGGGTGCTGCTGATCCCGCTGACCTTCGCGCTGTTCACGCCGCTGGGCGTGCCCGGGTTCGCGTGGTGGGCGGCGGCGCTGAACTCGCTGCCGATGCTGGCGGCGCTGGCCTGGGTGTGCGCCGACGCGGTCCTGCTGGTCCGCACCGGCAGCCCGCGCTACGCGGTGACCGGCGCGCTGGTCTACCTCGGCGGGCTGCTGTTTTTCGAGAAGTCCGCGGTGATCCCGTTCGTGGCGTTCGCGGTGGCCGCCCTGCTGTGCCATGTGCGGGGCGATCCGGCGGCGGTGCGCACGGTGTGGCGGGCCGGGCTGCGGTTGTGGGTTCCGTCGCTGATCCTGACCCTCGGCTGGGTCGCGCTGTATCTGGCGGTGGTCAACCAGCGCCGCTGGAGTTCCGACCTCGCGATGACGGGGGACCTGCTGTCCCGATCGGTCACGCACGGAATCGTGCCGGGGCTGGCCGGCGGGCCGTGGCACTGGGACCGCTGGGCCCCGGCCTCGCCGTGGGCCACGCCACCGCCGCTGGTGATGGCGCTGGGCTGGCTGGTGCTGGCCGGGCTGCTCGCGGTGTCGCTGCTGCGCAAGCAGCGCGTCGGGCCTGTGTGGTTGACCGCCGCCGGTTACGCCGTCGCCTGCCAGATACCGATCTACCTGATGCGGTCGTCGCGGCAGACCGCGCTGGAGCTCGCCCAGACCCTGCGGTATCTGCCGGATCTCGTCGTCGTGCTGGCGCTGCTGGCCGCGGTCGCATTGTGCGCCCCGAACCGGACCGGGCGCGCGCCGCGGTGGCTGGACGCGTCGCGGCCGCGCGCGGTCGCGGTGACGAGTTTGGCGGGGCTGTTCGTGACCAGCAGCCTGTACTCGACGGCGACGTTTCTGACCAGCTGGCGCGACAACCCCGCCCAGCCGTACCTGCAAAACGCCCGGGCCGGCCTGGCCGCCGCGCGCGCGGCCTCCGACGCGCCGCTGCTGGACCAGGAGGTCGATCCGCTGGTGCTGCAACGCGTCGCCGCGCCGGAGAACCTGGCCAGGCACATGTTCGCGCTGTTGCGCGACCGGCCCGAATTCGCGGCGGCGACAACGCAATTGCGCATGCTGGACAGCTCGGGCCGGCTGATCGGCGCGCGGGTGACCTGGGTGCGGACCATCGTGGTCGGGCCGATGCCGCGGTGCGGCTATTTCGCCCAGCCCGACCGGCCGGCGCGCCTGATCCTCGACGGGCCGCTGCTGCCCGCCGACTGGACCGTCGAGCTGAACTACCTGGCCAACAGCGACGGGTCGATGACGCTGTCGCTCACGCAGGGGCCCGACGTCAAGGTTCCGGTGCATCCGGGGCTCAACCGCGTCTTCGCCCGGCTGCCGGGCGCCGGGGACGCGATCACCGTGCGCGCCAACACCGCCGCGCTCTCGTTGTGCATCGCGTCGGGACCGGTGGGTTTCGTCGCGCCGGCCTGAGAGTCATGTTGTGCCGCAATAACTTACAGCGTTCTTGGCTCACGGTGCGAGCTGGACATGACCCCGCGGCGGCGGCGGGGAAGGCGGCGGAGGCGCCTCGGGTTGTGGCGCGGGCGCCTCGGGTTGTGGCGCGGGCGCCTCGGGTTGTGGCGCGGGTGCCGCCGGCTGTCGCGGGGACAGCGGCTGTTGTGCACGAGGTGGCGGTGCCGCGACCGGCGGCGCGATCTGCTCTACCGTCGGCGCCGGGATCTGTGGATCAGGCGTAATCTCCCCCACCGGGGCAGGCCCGGTCACATTGAATGTCGTTGGTAGCGGCCGCAAATCGTTCGCCGCGCCATGAGCCCACGCAGCGGCGCTTATCAGGGCGGTGATCACCGCATACGTGCATGCCCGTCGCGCCGCGGCCCGAAAGTCCAGTGGTGATGCACGCCCACAAGCAGTTACGATCTCCATCATTGCAGGCGCCAGACGCCGCCACTGTTAAAAGAAATGGAAATCCTGCCGTGCGCACCGGGAGCATCCGCCTCGCAGCCGCTCTGCTCGGCGGCTCGGCGGCGCTGACGGCCGCAATTGTTTGCGCTGGTGGGGCAGGCGCCGACACTCAGCAGGACCAGTTCCTGGCGAGGCTGCAACAACTGCAGATTCCCGCCATCGACAACGTGCCGGGGCTCGTCTACCACGCCCATGAAATTTGTGGCCAGCTCGACAGCGGCACCCCGGCCGACGCCGTGGTGACAGATGTGATGAACAAGGCGTATGACGACAATCCGTCCTTACGCGCTTTGGCCGCGCGCGCTAGAAGGACCGCGGTCAGATTCGTCACCGCGTCGGTGGACGTTTACTGCCCCAGCCATCAAGGCGAGCTTCCGCTCTCGTAATCGGAGCCACCTAACGGAATCGAACCGTTGACCTGCTCATTACGAGTGAGCCGCTCTACCGACTGAGCTAAGGTGGCGTGCCCCGACGGGCGGCACGAGTCTACGGCAGGCGGGCGGGCGCACCCAACTCGCGAGAAATCAATCGCGCAGCTCCTGGCCGATGGTCGCGACCATGGCGTCGACGGCGAACTTGGGTTTGACGTTGACCGCCAGCGCCTCACGGCATTCCAGCACGGCCTCGATGCAACGCAGCAGCCGCTCGGGCGCGGCGTGGGCGGCCAGCGCGGCCACCCGCTCGGCCATGTCGGGATGGTTGGCCGGCACGGCGCCGGCCTGTCCCCGCAGGGCCGAGACCACCAACGCGTCGCGGAAATAGGTCGCCAGGTCGATCAGCGCCCGGTCCAGCGCATCGCGGGACGCCCGGGTCTGCCGCGACTTCTGCCGCCGCTCGAGATCCTTGAGCGCCCCGGTGGCGCCGCGCATCGTCGACGCGGTGCCCTTGCCCGAGCCGCCGGCCCCCAACGCGGTCCGCAGCTCCTCGGTCTCGGCCTCGGCGCGATCGGCGGTCAGCACGACGGCCTCGGTTTCGGCCGCGGCCACCAGCTCCTCGGCGGCCTCGTAGGCCCGCGACGGGTTCACGGCGTCGCGCACCAGGCCGAGTGCCCGCTCCCGTCGCTGCCGGGCCTCGGGATCGGTGGCCAGCCGCCGCGCCCGCCCCACGTGGCCGCCGCTGACCGCCGCCGCCCAGTTCGCCGTGTCGGGGTCGAGGCCGTCGCTGTCGACCAGCACCCGCGCGATCGCCTCGGTCGACGGGGTCACCAGCGCGACGTGCCGGCACCGGGACCGCAGCGTGACCGCGATGTCCTCGGGATCCACCGACGGCGCGCACAGCAGGAACACCGTCGACGGCGGCGGTTCCTCGACAACCTTCAGCAGCGCGTTCGCCGCGCCCTCGGTCAGCCGGTCGGCGTCCTCGATGATGACGATCTGCCGGTGGCCGGTGGTGGGGCGGCGCGACGCGATCTGCACGATGGCGCGCATCTCGTCCACGCCGATGGACAGGCCCTCGGGGATCACCCGCCGCACGTCGGCGTGGGTGCCGGCCATCGTCGTCGTGCAGGCCCGGCAGGCGCCGCAACCCGGCTCACCATCGGACGTGCACTGCAGCGCCGCCGCGAAACACAGCGCCGCGACCGACCGCCCCGAACCCGGTGGCCCGGTGATCAGCCACGCGTGTGTCATAGTCCCGTCGTCGGAGCGGCTGTGGTCCAGCTCACCGCGCGCGGCCCGGGCGGCGGCGAGCAGCGCGGCCTCCACCGCTTCCTGGCCCACCAGGCGCGTAAATACCCCGGACATCACTGGCAACAGTAACGACACCGGCCGACGGAGACCGATCGGCGACCATACCGCGACAATTCCGTTATCTTTCGCGGCGTTTGGCCAGGACCGGCCGACTTGCCGGGCGGCTTTTAGGTTTCCAACAAGTCCGTGCCGACCGATACGGTGGTTTCGTGGCAACCGCGGCAGCACTGCCCGGGCGGATCAGCGCGTTCGTCCGGTGGGTGGTGCGCACCCCGTGGCCGCTGTTCGCGTTGAGCATGTTGCAGGCCGACATCATCGGGTCGCTGTTCGTGTTGGGCTTCCTGCGGTATGGCCTGCCGCCGCAGGATCGCGTTCAACTGCAGGACCTGCCGCCGGTCAACCTGGCGATCTTCGCGAGCACATTGGTGGTGTTGTTCCTCGTCGGTGTTGTGGTCAACCTGCGGCTGCTGATGCCGGTCTTCCGCTGGCAGCGCCGCGACAACATGCTCGCCGAGGCCGATCCGGCCGCCACCGAGCTGGCCCGCAGCCGTGCGCTGCGCATGCCCTACTACCGCACGCTGAGCACGATCGTTTATTGGTGCATCGGCAGCGTGGTGTTCATCGTCGCCAGCTGGTCGGTGGCCCGCTACGCCGCGCCCGTGGTGGCCGTCGCGACCGCGCTGGGGGCGGCGGCGACCGCGATCATCGGCTACCTGCAGTCCGAGCGGGTGCTGCGGCCGGTGGCCGTCGCCGCCCTGCGCAGCGGGGTGCCGGAGAACGTCAAGGCCCCCGGCGTCATCCTGCGGCAGATCCTGACGTGGATGCTGTCCACCGCGGTGCCGCTGCTGGCGATCGTGCTCGCCGTGGTGGCCGACAAGGTCTCGCTGCTGCACGCCGCGCCGGAGAGCCTGTTCAACCCGATCCTGTTGCTGGCGCTGGCGGCACTGGGCGTCGGCCTGGTCAGCACCCTGCTGGTGGCGATGTCGATCGCCGACCCGCTGCGCCAGCTCCGCTGGGCGCTGAGCGAGGTGCAGCGCGGCAACTACAACGCGCACATGCAGATCTACGACGCCAGCGAATTGGGCCTGCTGCAGGCCGGTTTCAACGACATGGTGCGCGACCTGTCCGAGCGGCAGCGGCTGCGCGACCTGTTCGGCCGCTACGTCGGCGAGGACGTGGCCCGCCGCGCCCTGGAGCGCGGCACCGAGCTGGGCGGGCAGGAGCGCGACGTCGCGGTGCTGTTCGTGGACCTGGTCGGCTCCACCCAGCTGGCCGCGACGCGCCCGCCCGCCGAGGTGGTCCACCTGCTCAACGAGTTCTTCCGGGTGGTGGTGGACACCGTCGGTCGGCACGGCGGGTTCGTCAACAAGTTCCAGGGCGACGCCGCGCTGGCGATCTTCGGCGCGCCGATCGAGCACCCCGACGCGTCCGGCGGCGCGCTAGCGGCCGCCCGCGAGCTGCACGACGAACTCCTCCCGGTGATCGGTTCCGCGGAGTTCGGCATCGGGGTGTCGGCCGGCCGCGCGATCGCCGGCCACATCGGCGCGCAGGCCCGTTTCGAGTACACGGTGATCGGCGACCCGGTCAACGAGGCCGCCCGGCTCACCGAGCTGGCCAAGCTCGAGGCCGGGCACGTGCTGGCGTCGGCGATCGCGGTCAGCGGCGCCCTGGACGCCGAGGCCCTGTGCTGGGACGTCGGCGAGGTCGTCGAGCTGCGCGGCCGCGCCGCGCCGACTCAGCTGGCCCGGCCGCAGCAGCTGGCCGCGCCGGCGGAGGAGACCCCCCAGCGCGCGGCCGAAGAGGTGTCCAGCGAAATCATGTGAGCCGCCGGGCTAGCTGCGCCGGGCTAGCTGCGCCGGGCGGCCTTGCGGCCCGGCGACTTTCGTGCCCGCGACGTTTTTCTGGCGGGCCGCTTGGCCGGGCCCCGGGCCCGCCGGTCGGCCAGCAGCTCGGCCGCGCGCTCGTCGGTGATCGACATGACGTCGTCGCCCTTGCGCAGGCTGGCGTTGGTCTCGCCGTCGGTGACGTAGGGCCCGAATCGGCCGTCCTTGACCACCATTGGCTTGCCCGACGCGGGGTCGGTCCCCAGCTCGCGCAGCGGCGGCGCCGAAGCGCTTTGCCGCCCGGAGCGTTTCGGCTCGGAGTAGATCTTCAGCGCCTCGTCCAGCGTGATGCTGAACAGCTGCTCCTCGCTCGTCAGCGACCGGGAATCGCTGCCGCGCTTCAGGTACGGGCCATAGCGCCCGTTCTGCGCGGTGATCTCCTCGCCCGACGCGGGATCCACGCCGACGACGCGGGGCAGCGACAGCAGCTTCAGCGCGTCCTCCAGCGTGACCGTCTGCAGGTCCATGCTGCGCAGCAGCGAACCCGTCCGGGGTTTGGGCCCGGCGGCCTTCTTGCCCTTCTTCGGCGCCTCGCCGTTCGCGTCGGCGGCGGGCTCCGGCTGCGGCAGGATCTCGGTCACGTACGGCCCGTAGCGGCCGTCCTTGGCGACGATCTCGTGGCCGGTTTCCGGGTCCACCCCCAGCACGCGCCCCTCCTGCGGGGTGGCGAACAGCTCCTCGGCGACCTCCAGCGTCAGCTCGTCGGGCGTCAACGAGTCGCTCAGGTTGGCCCGCTGCGGAGTGGGCTCGCCGTCGTCGCCGGTTATCGTGCGCTCCAGGTACGGCCCGTTCTTTCCGACCCGGACGTAGACCGGGCGGCCCTGCGCGTCGTCGAACAGCTTGATGGAGTTGACTTCTCGAGCGTCGATGCCTTCCAGGTTGACGCCGACGAGCTTCTTGAGGCCACCGGAGCGGGCTATCGACTCCGGCACGCCGTGGTCGCCGCCGAAGTAGAAGTGGTTCAGCCAGGTGGTGCGCTGCTCGTTGCCGTTGGCGATCTCGTCGAGCTCGTCCTCCATCGCCGCGGTGAAGCCGTAGTCGACGAGCCGGCCGAAGTGTTGCTCCAGCAGGCCGGTGACGGCGAACGCCACCCACGACGGCACCAGGGCGCTGCCCTTCTTGTGCACATAGCCGCGGTCCTGGATGGTCTTGATGATCGACGAGTACGTCGACGGGCGGCCGATGCCCAGCTCCTCGAGCGCCTTGACCAGCGACGCCTCGGTGTAGCGCGCCGGCGGGTTGGTGGCGTGGCCGTCGGGGGTCAGCTCCAGGGCGTCCAGCCGCTGCCCCTCGGTGAGGTGCGGCAGCCGCCGCTCGGCGTCGTCGGCCTCGCCGCCGGCCAGCTCGTCCACGGTTTCCACGTAGGCCTTGAGGAAGCCGGCGAAGGTGATGGTGCGCCCGGTCGCGGAGAAGGTGACGTCCCGTTCCTCGGAGCGGCCCGCGATGCGCAGGCTCAGCGTGGTGCCGCGCGCGTCGGCCATCTGCGAGGCCACCGTGCGCTGCCAGATCAGCTCGTAGAGCCGGAAGTCGTCGCCGTTGAGCTCGCGGCGCACCGCGTCGGGGGTGGCGAACGTCTCCCCGGCGGGCCGGATCCCCTCGTGCGCCTCCTGCGCGTTCTTCACCTTGCGGGTGTACTGGCGCGGCGACGGGGAGACGTACTCCTCGCCGTAGAGCTGGCGGGCCTGGGTGCGCGCCGCGTTGATCGCCGACTCCGACAGCGTCGTCGAGTCGGTGCGCATATAAGTGATGTAGCCGTTTTCGTAGAGCCGCTGGGCGATGCTCATCGTGCGCTCCGCGGAGAACCGCAACTTGCGGCCCGCCTCCTGCTGCAGCGTCGACGTCATGAACGGCGGATACGGGCGCCGCGTGTAGGGCTTTTCCTCGACCGACGCCACCGTGAGCTGCCCGCCCCGCAGCCCGGCGGCCAGCGCGGTCGCCGCTGCCTCGTCGAGCACGGTGACCTCGTCGGCCTTGCGCAGCTGGCCCAGCGAGTCGAAGTCGCGGCCGGTGGCCACGCGCTCGCCGTCGACGCTCGTCAGCCGGGCGATGAAGGTGGGCGGCTGGGCCTGCGGGTCGGACACGCTGGCGTCCAGCTTGGCGATGACGTCCCAGTACGCAGCGCTGCGGAACGCCATCCGGTCGCGCTCGCGCTGGACGATGATGCGGGTGGCCACCGACTGGACCCGGCCCGCCGACAGCTTGGGCGCGACCTTCTTCCACAGCACGGGGCTGACCTCGTAGCCGTACAGCCGGTCCAGGATGCGGCGGGTCTCCTGCGCGTCGACCAGGTCGGTGTCCAGGTCGCGGGGGTTTTCGGCGGCCTCCAGGATGGCCGGCTCGGTGATCTCGTGGAACACCATCCGCTTGACCGGGATGCGGGGCTTGAGGGTTTCCAGCAGGTGCCAGGCGATGGCCTCGCCCTCGCGGTCGCCATCCGTGGCCAGATAGAGCTCGTCGACGTCCTTGAGCAGGCCCTTCAACTCGGAGACGGTGCTCTTCTTCTCCGGGCTGATGATGTAGAGCGGTTCGAAGTCGGCGTCGACGTTGACCCCGAGCCGCGCCCACGGCTCGGACTTGTACTTGGCGGGGACGTCGGCGGCGGCCCGGGGCAGGTCGCGGATGTGGCCGCGGGAGGATTCGACGATGTACCTGGAGCCCAGGTAGCCGGCCAGCTTGCGCGCCTTGGTCGGCGACTCGACGATGACGAGTCGCCGGCGGCTGCCATTGCCGCTGGTGCCGTGGTCTTCTGCCTCAGCCAACTCCGCTTACGCTCCATCTCTTGTCCCGGCCTCACTCGAGACCGCCCTGCAGGAAGAATGACAGGCGAGCTTCCGAAATTCCGGGGAAATTCAGATACGCCAGCGTTCCTTGGCCTTCGGGCACCTGACAATTTCGCACCCTTGGGTGCGCCGATGCAAACCGACTCCCCGATAGGCGGGCCGAATCAAACGGCTAAACCCGGGGCCACTGCGACAACGCCTCGGCGTCGTCGGGGGGTTCCCCCACGTTTTCTACCAGCCGCGACAGCCGGCGGCGGCCGCTGATCCGCAGCGCGGGCCGGCCGCGGCGGGTGCCGATCAGGGTCGGCGCGATCCCGACGCGCATCAGCGCCGACGCGAGCGGCGAATGCGTGTCCGGAGCGTGCGGATCGAGGCCGAGCAGGTAGTGGTCGCCCTCCGGCGAGCCGGCCGCCAGGGTCCATGCCCGCAGCTCGCGCGGTCCGGGCAGCCAGCGTGGCGGCACCGTCTTGACCGCGCCCCGCGTCCACTCGGCGGCCATGGACGTCAACGAGGGGTTGACGGCCGTGCGCACCAGCGGGGTGTCCTCGTCGGTGCGGCCGATCTCGGGGATCAGGCCCGCCTCCCGGATCATCTCGGCCAGCGCCGTGGCGCGCCAGAGCCGATCCACCACCACCGAAAGCCGGGCGCCCTGCACGCCGCCGTGGGAGGGGGCGCCGACCATCACGATCTGGCCGGAGGCTGCCAGCACCCCGGAGAGATCGGCGACCGCGGGCGGCACCGACTCCGCTGTGAAGAAGGAAAGCTGGCTCACGCCAACGACAGTAGGCCAGGTCGCCGGTCCGCGGGTTGAGGTTGACGGTGCGCCGGGCTTGTGGCCGGCGGCCGGGTGGACAACGAAAACCCCCCGCGTGGCCCGCTAAGCGGGACTTACGGGGGGTTCCGTGGAGAATCTGCTCTCTTATCTATACCGATCTATACCGAGCGGACTCCGGTGGCCTGGGGGCCCTTAGGGCTGTGGCCGATCTCGAACTCGACCTTCTGGTTTTCTTCAAGGGTGCGGAAGCCCGTTCCCTGGATCTCCGTGTAGTGGACAAAAACATCTGCGGAACCATCTTCGGGCGCAATGAACCCGAAGCCCTTTTCCGCGTTGAACCACTTCACAGTTCCCTGTGGCATCTCTCGATCTTTCCTTTTCTTCTGGGTGCGGTGCACCGCCCTTCGGTGCCCCGGGCCTGGTAACGACCGCCATACCTAGCTCAGTCGCCGGAACTTCACCCGAGCGATTAACCTCGCAGGAACCGCGGCCGCAACGTCGATCCTGCGAAAGTTTGACACAAGCACAGAAGCTGCGACCGCAATCAGTCAACCATGTTCGTCGCGTCGGCGACAGACTTGTGTCGCGTAGCGATCCTCGGAGGGCATGACGTGGCGAGTTTCGGCGCCGAGCTGCTGGCCGCGGCGCTGGCCGGCACCGCGGCGGGCGAGCGCCCGCTGCGCCACGTCGCGGAGCTGCCCGCGCGGGGCGGAAAGGCGCGCGACTGGCCGGAGTGGGCCGAGCCCGACGTGGTGCGCGCGTTCGCCGAGCGCAGCGTCGGTTCTCCCTGGTCACACCAGGTGCGCGCCGCGGAACTGGCCCACGCCGGGCGTCACGTGGTGGTCAGCACCGGCACGGCGTCGGGCAAGTCGCTGGCCTATCAGCTTCCCGTCCTCAACACGCTGGCGACCGACCCGCGGGCCAGGGTGCTGTACCTGTCGCCGACCAAGGCGCTGGGCCACGACCAGTTGCGCGCCGCGCACGCCCTGACCGCGGCCATCCCGCGGCTGCATGACGTTGCCCCCACCGCCTACGACGGCGACAGCCCCGCCGAGGTGCGCCGCTTCGCCCGCGAGCGGTCCCGGTGGCTGTTCTCCAACCCCGACATGATCCACCTGTCGATATTGCGCAACCACGCCCGCTGGGCCGTCCTGCTGCGCGGCCTTCGCTTCGTCGTCGTCGACGAATGTCACTATTACCGCGGGGTTTTCGGCTCGAACGTGGCCATGGTGCTGCGCCGGCTGCTGCGGCTGTGCGAGCGCTACTCGTCGGCGCCCACGGTGATCTTCGCCAGCGCGACGACGGACTCGCCGGGGGCGACGGCCGCCGAGCTCATCGGCCGTCCCGTCGAGGAGGTGACCGACGACGGCTCGCCCCAGGGGGCGCGCACGGTGGCGCTGTGGGAACCCGCGCTGCGCGCCGACCTGACCGGAGAGAACGGCGCGCCGGTGCGCCGCTCCGCCGGGGCCGAGGCCGCCCGTGTGATGGCCGACCTGATCGCCGAGGGCGCGCAGACCCTGACGTTCGTTCGGTCGCGCCGCGCCGCGGAGCTGACGGCGCTGGGCGCCAGGGCCAGACTGGACGACATCGCCCCGGATCTGTCCCCCACCGTGGCGTCCTATCGGGCCGGTTACCTCGCCGAGGACCGCAACGCGCTGGAGCGCGCCCTGGCCGAGGGCCGGCTGCGGGGCCTGGCCACCACCAACGCGCTGGAGCTGGGCGTCGACATCGCCGGGCTGGACGCGGTTGTGCTCGCCGGTTTTCCCGGGACGGTGGCCTCGTTCTGGCAGCAGGCCGGCCGCTCGGGCCGGCGCGGTCAGGGTGCGCTGGTGGTGTTGATCGCCCGCGACGACCCGCTGGACACCTACCTGGTCCACAACCCGGCCGCGCTGCTGGACAAGCCGGTCGAACGCGTGGTGATCGATCCCGCCAACCCCTACATTCTCGGCCCCCAACTCCTTTGTGCTGCAACCGAACTGCCGCTCGACGACGCCGAGGTCTCCAGTTTCGGCGCCACGGAGGTGGCCGAGGGCCTGGTAGACGACGGGCTGCTGCGGCGGCGCAACGGCAAGTACTTCCCCGCACCCGGGCTGGAACCCCATGGCGCGGTGGACATCCGGGGCTCCGCCGGTGGGCAGATCGTGATCGTGGAGGCCGACACGGGGCGGCTGCTGGGCAGCGTCGGGGTGGGCCAGGCGCCGGCCTCGGTGCACCCGGGCGCGGTATACCTGCATCAGGGCGACACCTACGTCGTCGACTCGCTGGACACCGAGGACGGCATCGCGTTCGTGCACGCCGAGGACCCCGGCTATGCGACGTTCGCGCGCGAACTCACCGACATCGTCGTCACCGGCGGCGGTGAGCGGCTCGACTTCGGTTCCGTCGCTTTGGGTTTGGCGCCGGTTAGGGTCACCCACCGGGTCGTGGGTTACCTGCGCCGCCGGCTTTCCGGGGAGGTCATCGACTTCGTCGAGCTGGACATGCCGGAGCACACGCTGGAGACCGTCGCAGCGATGTACACCGTCACGCCGGATGCGTTGGATCGCAACGGCATCGACGCGCCGCGGATTCCCGGATCGTTGCACGCGGCCGAGCACGCGGCCATTGGGCTGCTGCCCCTGGTGGCCAGCTGCGACCGCGGCGACATCGGCGGCATGTCGACGGCGGTCGGCCCCGATCCGTTCGGCCTGCCCAGCGTGTTCGTCTATGACGGATACCCGGGCGGGGCGGGATTCGCCGAACGCGGCTTCCGCCGGGCCCGGACGTGGCTGGGCGCTACGGCCGCCGCGATCGAGGCGTGTGAGTGCGCGGCGGGATGCCCGTCATGCGTGCAGTCCCCCAAGTGCGGCAACGGCAACGACCCGCTTGACAAGGCGGGTGCCGTCCAGGTGCTGCGCCTAGTGCTGGCGGAATTGGCCTGAGCGGCACGCTGGGCGATCCGCGGACGGGCGACCGACCCCTCAAAACGGTCGACCTCCACGGATGGCTCCTGACGGCCGCGCCGAGGGCACATTTCCTTCTTGCTGAAGAAATGCCTACCGCCATTACACAGCGCAGCGCATGCCTGGACATCGTTTTCGCCCAATCCCGACTGGGCGAGCGCAGGTGAAGCTACCAAGGCCGCGGTCGGATTTGCAAACCGCCGTCCCGCGGCTCGGCCCCCGCCGGACCCTGCGCACCGCCGTAAACTTGGGCGCATGGCCCACGACTGGTTGCTCGTGGAGACGCTGGGGGACGAACCCGCCGTGGTGGCACAGGGGCGGCAACTCAAAAACCTCGTCCCGATCACGACGTTCCTGCGTCGCAGCCCCGCCCTCGCCGCGGTTCGAACGGCGATAACGGAGTCGGTGCAGACCGGTCAGAGCCTCACCAGCATCACCCCCAAGGCCGATCGGATCATCCGCACGGAACCGGTGCTGATGTCCGATGGCCGCGTCCACGGTGTGCACGTGTGGACCGGTCCCGCCGACATCGAGCCGCCCGAGCGGCCGACCCCGGGTCCGCTGAAGTGGGACCTGACCCTCGGCGTGGCGACCGACACCAGGGAGTCGTTGGCCAACAGCGGCAAGAACCCCGACGTCGAGGTCACCTTAGGCAGGGCCTTCGCCGAAGACCTTCCGTCGCGGGAACTCAACCCCAACGAAACCAAGGTGCTTGCCATGGCGGTGCGGGCGCAGCCGGGTCAGACGCTGTGCAGCACATGGGATCTCACCGATTGGCGGGGCGATCCCATTCGGATAGGTTTCGTGGTGCGCACCGCCCTGGAGCCGGGTTCGGGCGGTCGCGAGCATCTGGTCGCGCGGTCGATGAACTGGCGCGCCGAACTCAACGGCCCGGTGATGTCCATGAGTGATCTGGCGCAGCGGATCCTCAACGGGCTGGCGCAGGCCGGGGTGCACCGCGCGCTCGTCGACCCGCACAACTGGACGCTGCTGAAGTGGCTCGACGAGCCCTGCACCTTCTACGACTGGCGGGGCGAGAACGCGGACAGACCCAAGGTTCATCCCGACGATCAACCCGTGATGTCCGCCATGACCAAGGAAATCGCCGCGGGCCCGACCAGCCGCGTGCTGCGGATGCGGGGTCAGGACGTCGACTGGGTGCCGGTGCACGTCACCGTCAACCGGGTGGAGCTCGAGCCCGATACCTTCGCCGGCCTGGTTTCACTGCGGCTGCCCTCCGACGAGGAACTCGCCGCCGCCGGGCTGCCCGAGGCCTAACCGTCCGAGACCGGCCCGGCCCGCGCGGCCGCCCGCGCCGTGCCGGCGATGGCCATCACCTGCACGGTGACGACGACGTCGAGGTCGTCGGCCTCGCATTGCACACCGTCGACCCGCATTTCGCGGGCCACCGCCGTCGCACGCGCGCAGGCGGCCGAGACCCCGGACGGCATCCGCGCCGCGGCGGCCAGCGCCGCGAGATCGGCCGCCGCCTGCGCGCGGTGGCGGGCCACCACCGCCGCGCCGACGTATGCGCCGGGGCCCGCGACACACAGCAGCACCGCGACCATCGCGGCCGCGAGGATGGTGGCCGAGCCGCGGTCGTCACCGCGGCTCGGCCACCGCGACGGCCTGTGCGGCGATGTCCAGGCCGGGCAGCAGCTTCGAGTGAGCGACGACCGTGGCGACCAGGAAATCGCCCTCTCGCCGCACCTGGACCCGCGAGGCGGCCGGCGCGATGCGCCGGGCGGTGTCGACCGCCGTGCGGTCGTCACCGCGCGCGGCCAGCCGCGCCGCCTCGCGGGCCGCGTCGACACAGCGCACCTGCATCGAAACGGCGGAGACGCCCGCCAGGCACAACACCAGCACCGCGACCAGCGAGGCGATCGCCAAGGCCGCCTCGACGGTGCTCGCACCGGCACACCCGGCTAGACCTTGGTGCTGAGCGCCCGGCCGATGATCTTGGTCAGCGCCGACACGATGGAATCGCCGGTGACGACGGTGTACAGGATCGCACCGAACGCGGCCGCCGCGATCGTCCCGATGGCGTACTCCACCGTCGACATGCCCGACTCGTCGGTCGCCAGGACCGCCATGCGCGCCGCCAGCACGCGAAACATGTTGACCACCAATGCATCCTCTCTTCTGCGTTACCCGTTTCACAGCAGGCCCGATTGCAAGACGTCAGCGGCCAGCCCGGCCACCACCGGGACGATGCCGAGGCACACGAACGCCGGCAGGAAGCACAGGCCGAGCGGTCCCGCGATCAGCACCCCGGCCCGCTCGGCGGCGGCGGTGGCCGCGTGCCCGGCGTCCTGCCGACACTGATCGGCCAGGTCTTCGACGCCGTCGGCCAGGGCGGCGCCGGAGGACGCGGAACGGCGCGCCAGCCGCAGCAGCGCATCGGCCTGCGCGTCGACCTCGCCGGCCGGCACGCCCGGCGGGATCGACCACGCCACAAGGGGATCGGCGCCCAGCACCAGCAGGTCGGCGGCCCGGCGCAACACGCGGGCCAGTTTCGGCGGGGCGGATGCGGCGGTGGCCGCCGCGGCGGTCGACACCGCCATGCCCGCCGCGAGGCAGGCGGCCAGCACGTCGAGGCTGGACGCGACGGCCAGCGGGTCCGGCCCGCGCTGCGGGCCCGGGCGCGCGCGATGTGCGCGCGCCCGCGTCCCGGCCCGCGCCCGCACCACCGACGGGCCCGGGCCGATGCACAGCGCCAGGGCGAGCAGCACCGCCGCGGCGCTCACGCCGCGACCCGGCCGATGATCCGGTCCGACCACAGCAGCCCGACGCAGGCCGCCGTCACCCCGACCACCAGCAGCCATCCGCCCGTCCGCCCGCCCAGCAGGAAGTCGAGCGGGCGCGCCCCGATCAGCTGGCCGAGCAGCACGCCCAGCAGCGGCAGTCCCGCCAGGATGGCGGCGGTGGCCCGCGCCCCGGCCAGGCCCGATGCCACCCGCGCCGAGAACCGTTGCCGCTCGGCGATATCGCGCTGCGCCGTCCGCATCAGGGTGGCTATCGCCAGCCCGTGGTCGGCGGCCAGTTGCCAGCACACCGCGAGCCGGTCCCAGTGGGTGGGCAGGGCCGACGATCGCGCCGCCGCGCGCAGGCCCGCCGCGACGTCGGCGCCCAGCCTGGCCCGCGCCGCCACCGCGCGCAGCGAATCGGCGACGGCGCCGCAGGTCTCGTCGGCGGCCACGCAAAACGCATGCACCGGATGGGAGCCGACCCGCAGCTCGCCGACCAGCACGTCGAGGGCGGCCTCGATCGTGCGGCCCTCGTCCATTGCCCGCCGCGTGCGGCGGTGGCGGCGGTAGCGCACGGTCGCGGTCGCGCCGGCCACCGCGATGGCCAGGACCGTCGTGGGCGGCAGCAGGACGGCGGCGGCGACGGCGCCGGCGCACGCGGTCGCGATGCCGGCCCCACCCGTGGCGACCCTGACCCGGTGGCGGGGTGGCGCCGCGGGGCCGAGCCGGCACCGCGGCGATGCCGGAAACACCAAGAGCGCCAGCGACATCGGCAGCGCGGCCGCCATCGGGCTATTCATTCGCGCCGCTCCTCCTCATCGCTTCGCTCTGCATCGTCGCCGGCGCGTCATTCGCGCCGCTCCTCCTCATCGCTTCGCTCTGCATCGTCGCCGGCGCGTCATTCGCGCCGCTCCTCCTCATCGCTTCGCTCTGCATCGTCGCCGGCGCGTCATTCCGGCATCCGGTCGCGCAGCATGCGGTGCAGATCCTCGGCGTCGTCGGTCATTCCCCGGTCCGCGTGCCACACCGTGACCGCGTGGACCCGGCCGTCGCAGTGGCGCAGCGTGGCGATCTCGGCGAGCCGGCGCCGGCCGGCACGATCCCGCGCGACGTGCAGCAGCACCTGGACCGCCGCGGCGAGCTGGCTGTGCAGCGCGGCCCGGTCCAGGCCGCCGAGCGCGCCCAGCGCCTCCAGCCGGGCGGGAACCTCGCCCGGGTTGTTGGCGTGTACGGTGCCCGCGCCGCCGTCGTGGCCGGTGTTCAGCGCGGCCAGCAGGTCCACCACCTCGGCGCCCCTGACTTCGCCTACCACGATGCGGTCGGGCCGCATCCGCAGCGCCTGCCGGACGAGTTGGCGCACCGGAACCTCGCCCACCCCTTCGACGTTGGCGCACCGCGCGACCAGCTTCACCAGGTGCGGATGGCGGGGCGCCAGCTCGGCGGCGTCCTCGACGCACACGATCCGCTCGGTGGGCGCCACGGCGCTCAGCATCGCCGCCAGGAGGGTCGTCTTTCCCGCGCCCGTTCCCCCGCACACCAGGAACGCCAGCCTGGCGGCGATGATGTCGGCCACCAGCGCGGCGGCCCGGGGCGCGATCGCGCCCGCCGCGGCCAGCGCCGCCAAATCCTGTGTGGCCGGGCGCAATACCCGCAGCGACAAGCAGGTGCCCCCGGCGGCCACCGGCGGCAGCACCGCATGCAGCCGCACCGCGAACCCGCCGGCGCCGATGCCGGTCAGCTGCCCGTCCACCCAGGGCTGCGCGTCGTCGAGGCGGCGTCCCGCTGCCAGCGCCAGCCGCTGCGCCAGCCGCCGCACCGCCGCCTCGTCGGCAAACCGAATCTCGCTGCGCCGCAGACCGTTTCCGTCGTCGACCCAGACCGCGTCGGGCGCAGTGACCAAGACGTCGGTCGTGCCGTCCGCGCACAGCAGCGGCTCGAGGATGCCGACACCGGTCAGCTCGGTCTGCAGCACGCGCAGATTGGCGAGGACCTCGGTGTCGCCAAGCACCCCGTTCGACTCGGCCCGTATCGCGGCGGCCACCACGTTGGGCCGCAGCGGGGCAGACTCGGCCGCCAGCCGTTCGCGCACCCGCTCGATCAGCGAGCCGCTCACGCCGCCCTGCCCTGCCGGCCCGAGCCCGCGCGGGGCAACACCTCGAGCACCCGGCCCGCGGCGGCCGCCAGCGCGGATCGCCGCCCCAGGCGCAGCCCACCGCGCTCCACCTGCTCGGCGAGTTGGGGCTGCGCCCGCACGGCCGCCAGCAGCGGCAGGGCGGCGATGTCGGCCACCTCGGCCGCCCGCAATCCGCCCGGCGACGGCCCCCGCACGACCAACCCGACGTTGGGATTGATGCCGGCCAGCACCGGCGCCATCGCCGCGGTCGCCGCGCAGGCCCGCACATCACAGGGGCTGACCACGACGACGAGGTCGGCGGCGTCGAGCGCGGCGTGGGCGGCGTCGGTGAGGCGGCGGGGAAGGTCGCAGACCACGGTGACACCCCCGCGGCGACCGGCGTCGACGACGGCGTCCACCGGCGCGGCGGTCAGCTCGCAGGCGCGCCGGGTCCCGGACAGGATGCTGATCCCCCGATGCCGCGGCAGGGCGTCGCGCACCGCCGGCCAGTTGAGCCGTCCACCCTGCAGCGCCAGATCCGGCCACCGCAGCCCCGGCGTCGTCTCGCCGCCCACCAGCAAATCGATGCCGCCGCCCCACGGGTCGAGGTCGACCAACAGCGCGTCGCCCGCGACCCGCGCCAGGGCGACGGCCAGCAAAGACGCTCCAGCGCCGCCGCAGCCGCCGATGACGGCCACGACGTCGCCGCGCGGACCGTCGTCGCGCGCCGATTCGGCGGCCTCGGCGAGCTCGCGGATCAATTCGTCTTCCTGCCCGGGCACCCTCAGCACGTGCTGGGCGCCGACGGAGATGGCCGCCGTCCACGTCGCCGGCGTGGGTTCGCCGGCGGTCAACACGCTGACGTGAGCGCGCCGCGGTAGCGCCGCCTTCCGGCACCGGTCGGCCGCCGCCGCGTCGAGCACCACGGCCGCGGCCGCCGACCACGTTTTCCTGCTCACGGCGGAAGCGCCGACATGGACCACCCGAACACCGACGGCGGCGGCCACCCGGTCGAGTTCGTCGCGCAGCTGAGCGTCCTCCAGCGCCGCCAGCACGCCCGCGGGACCCGGCGTCGCAACGCGGGAATTCGTAGTCACCCATCCACCCTGCGGGGCCGTGACCTTGGCACACCAGTGCCAAACACGGATTTGTGGAGAGAGACGCGAGTGTGCACAAAGGCGTCGTCCGCGGCGCGCTCAGCTTACGGATCGCGCGATCCCCGCAACGCGCACAACGGCGCGCCGAGCGCCGCGAGACCACCGAAACTTGCCCCAGAAAAGGGACGACCCCCGCCAGGGGGGGAGGAGGCGAGGGTCGTCGTGTATCAGCCCCGGGGGGTCGGGCTGATACACCCTCGGCTCAGGCCGAGTACTGCTTACTATACACATGACAGTACTAATCAGCGCAATAGCTTGTTTCACCGAAAAAAACACCGTGAGCCGCAAAAACACCGGCGGTCCCGCCCGCCACACCGCTGCCGGGCGGCGATTCGGGTGCGAGCACGCAGCCCGTCGGAGCCCCGACATATGCTAGGTCGGTGACCGTCTTCGGCCCGGCCGCGCACCAGCAAACTCCTTCGCAAACGGGGGCAACGATCCCTCCGCACGCACGCACGGCGGCCTTCTTCGACCTCGACAAGACGATCATCGCCAAGTCCAGCACCTTGGCGTTCAGCAAACCGTTCTTCGCCCAGGGTCTGCTCAACCGTCGCGCCGTGCTCAAGTCCAGCTACGCCCAGTTCATCTTTCTGCTCTCCGGTGCCGATCATGACCAGATGGACCGGATGCGCGCCCACATGACCAATATGTGCACCGGCTGGGACGTGGCACAGGTCAAGTCGATCGTCAACGAAACGCTGCACGACATCGTGACCCCCCTGGTGTTCGCGGAGGCCGCGGACCTGATCGCCGCCCACAAGCTGTGCGGTCGCGACGTGGTGGTGGTCTCGGCGTCCGGCGAAGAAATCGTGGCGCCGATCGCCCGGGCGCTGGGCGCCACCCACGCGATGGCGACCCGCATGGTCGTCGAGGACGGCAGGTACACCGGCGAGGTGGCGTTCTACTGCTACGGCGAGGGCAAGGTGCAGGCGATCCGCGAGCTGGCGGCCCGCGAGGGCTACCCGCTGGAACACTGCTACGCCTACTCCGACTCCATCACCGACCTGCCGATGCTCGAGGTCGTCGGTCACCCGAGCGTGGTCAACCCCGACCGCGCGCTGCGGCGAGAAGCCGCCGAGCGCGGCTGGCCGGTGCTGGCGTTTTCCCGGCCGGTGTCCCTGCGGGACCGGATCCCGGCGCCGTCGGGCGCCGCGATCGCAACCACCGCCGCGGTGGGTATCAGTGCGCTGGCGGCCGGCGCAGTTACCTACTCGTTGTTGCGCCGTTTCGCCTTCTAGCCCCGGGCCGGCCGGGCCGCGATGCACGTCGGCGGTCCGCCAGCAAACTAATTGACCACGCAATCCGCGACCGCTTCGCAACGTTCACAGAATTGGGCCTTGCTGTGCTAAGGCTCCAGTAGTACAAATGGAAACACGGAAGCCCGGTGAGGCCTAGGTCGAGCCGGAAGAGAAGGTTCGATCTCCCGATCCGGGCGCCCAGCACGGTACCCGGCACCCACGCGGAGTCATAGCCGCGATAATGGCAGAAGTGTTGCGGGCCTGCGTAATTGCGAAAAGTGGACGGTTTCGACGGCCCTTTGGGTGGGGCTGCAGCCGGAAGCGTCGCAAGATCGCCGAGGCCAACCCACGCAGCCCAGAGATGCACGCTTGGTAACCGAGTTCCGTGCTAGCGGGCGGTGGACCGAATTTTTCGGGACGCCGCCCGCTCTACATTTTTCCGAACGAATTTTCGGTGCCGTTCCGGGTCCCGCTGGCTACCGACCCGTGCGCTAGCGGTCCGGCAGCGATTCGGCGATCGACAACGCCTCCTGCGCGCCCGCCCGCAGCGCCCGGCAACACAGCACCAACCAGGCGCCCACCCCGTCCGGCGTGCCGCCGGCGAATCCGCGCGCGGCTTCGCGATAGTCGGCGGGGTGGCGCATCCAGCTCACCTCGGGCACACCGAGCCCGTGCGGATCCAGCCCGCTGGCGATGGTCACCAGCCGCGACACCGCACGCGCCACCACGCCGTCCGCGCTCCCAAAAGGCTTCAGCGTCAGCAACTCCCCGTGTGCGACCGCGGCAACCACCGGCGCCGGCGCCCGGGTGCGACTGGTCACCAGGTCCGCGAGCAATTCCAGCCGCGGTCCGACCTCGCCGTCGGCCCGCGGGCGGCCCAACCGATCGTCGTCGACCAGGTCGGCGGCGGCCAGCATGTGCAGCCGGGCCAGCGCCTGCAGCGGCGCCCGCTGCCAGACGCCGACCAGCGCGCCCCCGCCACCCTCCAGCGCCTGGGCCACCCGCAGCGCCCCGGCGAACACCGGGTCGCCGGCCGCCGGGTTTTCCGGCGCGGCCAAATCCTCCAGCCGCACGGGCCCGCCGTCGAGCACCGACGAGGCGCGCGCCGCGCGCAACGCCGCCTCGGCGGCCGTCACCGGCCAGCGCCGCAGGTTCGCCCGGTGCCGGTGGGCCCGGCCCAGCGCCTCGCGGGCCCGGTCGCTCGCCTCGGCGACGCCGGGCAGCTCCAGCAGCGGGGCCAGCGGGTCAGCCGTCACAGGTTGCCAACCTATCGGGGCGGCGCCGGCGCGCGGGGGATGGCGTCCAGCAACTGGCGGGTGTAGTCGTGACCGGGCCGGGTGAACAGCTGCTCGGTCGGGGCCATTTCCACCACCCGGCCCGCCTTCATCACCAGCACGTCGTCGGCGATCTGGCGGATCACGGCCAGGTCGTGGCTGATGAACAGGTAGGCCAGGCCCAGCTCGGCCTGCAGGTCGGCCAGCAGCTCGAGTATCTGAGCCTGCACCAGGACGTCGAGCGCCGACACCGCCTCGTCGCACACCAGTACCTCGGGCCGCAGCGCCAGCGCCCGCGCGATCGCGACGCGTTGCCGCTGCCCGCCGGACAGCTCGCGGGGCAGCCGCCCCAGCACCGACGACGGCAGGGCCACGTGGTCGATGAGCTCGCGGACCGCCCGCCGCCGCTGGCCGCGGTCGCCCACCCGGTGGATCCGCAGCGGCTCCTCGATGGTGCGAAACACCGAATACATGGGATCGAGGCTGCTGTAGGGGTTCTGGAACACCGGCTGCACCCGCCGGCGAAAGGCCATCGCCTCGTCGCGGTCCAGGGTGGCGTCGATCGGTGTGCCGTCGAAAACCACCGAGCCCGACGTGGGTTGCAGCAGGCCGAGCGCCATGCGCGCCACCGTCGATTTCCCCGAGCCCGACTCGCCGACGATCGCCAGGGTGCTGGCCCGGCGCAGCCGGAACGACACGGCGTCGACGGCGCGGAATTCGGCCCACCGCCAGGGTGCGCCGCGCGACTCCCGGTAGACCTTGGTCAGCTCGGACGCGACCAGGATGTCGTCTCCGTCCGGGTGCTGCGGTCGCGGGCTTCGGGGGCCGCGGGCGGCGAGCGACGGGGCCGCGGCCACCAGCCGCCGGGTGTACTCGTGCCGCGGCTCGCGCAGGATCGACTGTGCGGCACCGGATTCCACCACCGCGCCGCGATGGACGACGACGACGGTCTCGGCGCGTTCGGCGGCCATCGCCAGGTCGTGGGTGATCAGCAGCAGCGCGGTGCCCAGCTCGTCGGTCAGCCGCTGCAGATGGTCGAGCACCTGCCGCTGCACGGTCACGTCCAGGGCCGAGGTCGGCTCGTCGGCGATGAGCAGCTGCGGCCGGCCCGCCAAACCGATGGCGATCAGCGCGCGCTGACACATGCCGCCGGAGAGCTGGTGCGGGTAGCGGCCGGCCTGCTTTGCCGGGTCCGGCATCCCCGCCTCGGCGAGCAGCTCCATCGCGCGCCGCCGCGCACCGCGTCCGTTCGCGTTGGCGCGCAACGCCTCCCGGATCTGGAAGCCCACCTTCCACACCGGGTTGAGGTTGGTCATCGGGTCCTGGGGCACGTATCCGATTGCGCGCCCGCGCAGCGAGCGGAGCGCGCGGCGATCGGCGGCGGTGATGTCGTGCCCGTCGAACACGATGCGCCCGGCCGTGATTCGCCCACCGGGCGGCAGCAGGCCGAGGACGGCGGCGGCCGTGGTGGACTTCCCCGACCCCGATTCGCCCACCACCGCGACGGTCTGCCCGCGCTGCACCGTCAGGTCGACGCCGCAGACGACGGGATGGTCGCCGAACGTGACCGCCAGGCCCTCGACCGTCAACAGCGGCGATCGCTCGGTGCCGCTCATGCGCGCACCGCCCGCGAGGCCGGATCCAGGGCGTCGCGCAGCGCGTCGCCCATCATCATGAAGGCCAGCACCGTAATCGCCAGTGCGCCGGCGGGATAGAACAGTATCGGCGAGCCCGACCGCAGCCGGCTCTGCGCCAGGTTGATGTCGCCGCCCCAGGAGATCACCGAGGTCGGCAAGCCGACGCCGAGGTAGGACAGCGAGGCCTCGGTGACGATGAACACGCCGAAGGCCAGGGTGGCCACCGCGAAGACGGGACCCAACGCGTTGGGCAGCGCGTGCCGAACCAGGATCTGGAAATCGCTGAGCCCCAGGGCTTTCGCCGCGAGAACGTAGTCGCTGGCGCGCGCCTGCAGCACCGCGCTGCGGGCGATCCTGGCCACCTGCGGCCAGCCGAACACGGCCAGGATGACGATCACCGTCCACACCCGGCGGTGGTGCAGGACGCCCATCAGCACGATGGCGGCCAGCAGCAGGGGCAACCCGAAGAAGATGTCGCTGACCCGGGACACCACCGCGTCGATCCAGCCGCCGTAGAAGCCGGCCAGCGCGCCCAGCGCGCCGCCGACGAGGAACACCAGCAGGGTCGCCCCCAGCCCCACCATCACCGAAGCCCGCGCCCCGTAAACCGTGCGCGCGTAGATGTCGTGGCCCTGCAGGTCGGTGCCGAACCAGTGCGCGCCCGACGGCGGCAACAGGCTCCGGCTGGGATCGGCATAGGTGGGATCGATTCCGGTGAACCACTCGGGGAATGCCGCGACGACGACGATGAACACGATCAGCGTGGCCGCGACGACGAACTTCGGGCGCCGGCGCAGCTTGCGCCACGTGTCGCGCCAGAAGCCGTGGTGGACTGGAATATGTTCAGCCATAACGGATCCGGGGGTCGAGGGCGGCGTACAGCAAGTCCACCACCAGGTTGGTTATCAGATAGACCAGCACCAGCACCGTGACGATGGACACCACCGTCGGCGCCTCCTGCCGGGTGACGGCCTGGAACAGCACGCCGCCGACGCCGTGGATGTTGAAGATGCCCTCGGTCACGACGGCCCCGCCCATCAGCGAGCCCAGGTCGGCGCCGAGAAAGGTCACCACCGGGATCAGCGAGTTGCGCAGGATGTGCACCGTCACCACCCGCGGTCGCGACAGCCCCTTGGCGGTGGCGGTGCGCACGTAGTCGGCGTGCGCGTTGGCGGCCACCGCGGACCGGGTCAGGCGCACCACATACGCGAACGACACCGAGCCCAGCACGATCCCGGGCAGTAGCAGCCGCGCGAAGGTGGCCCGTTCGCCCACCGTCACGGGCGCGATGCCCAGCCGGACGCCGAACACGAACTGCGCCAGGAAGCCCAGAACGAATATGGGGATCGCCACGATCACCAGCCCGGCGAGCAGCACCGAGGCGTCGAAGATCCCGCCCTGGCGCAGGCCGGCGATGACGCCGAACCCGATCCCCAGCACCGCCTCCACCGCCACCGCGATCAGGGCCAGCCTGACGGTGATCGGAAACGCGTGCGCCAGAACGGCACTCACCGGCAGCCCCGAAAACGAGCGGCCCAGGTCGCCGTGCAGGACACCGCCCAGGTAGCGCAGGTACTGCACAATGAACGGATCGTCGAGGTGGTAACGGGCCCGCAGCGCCGCGGCCACCGCGGGAGTCAGCGGGCGGTCTCCGGCCATCGCCGCCACCGGGTCGCCGGGCAGCAGGAAGACCATGCCGTAGATCAGCAGCGTGGCGCCGATGAAGACCGGCACCATGATGCCGATTCGGCGCGCGATGTACCAGCCCATCTCAGCCCTTCACGATGTTCTCGTAGTCGGGCATGCCGTTCCAGGTGACCCCGACGCTCTTCACCTCCATCGACCAGCCGACCACGCTGACGTTGTCCCACAGTGGGACAACTGGCATGTCGTGGAACAGGATTCGCTGCGCGTCGTTGGTCAGGGCGTTGGACTGCGGCAGGGTGGCCGCGGCCTCGGCGGTCGCCAGCGCCGCGTCGAAGTCGCGGTTGGAGTAGCCGACGTCGTTGGACCCGGCCCCGGTGGCGAACAGCGGCCCGAGGAACTCGATCATCGACGGGTAGTCGCCCTGCCAGGCGGCGCGGAACGCGGTCCCGATGGTGTGATTGGTGATCTTGGTGCGGAACCCGGCGAACGTGGGCTGCGGCGCGCCGACCGCGTCGATGCCGAGGACATTCTTGATGCTGTTGGCCACCGCGTCCACCCATTCCTGGTTTCCGGCGTCGGCGTTGTAGGCGATGACGTACTGCCCGCTCCACTGCGAGATGGCGTTGGCCTGTGCCCAAAGCTGCCGCGCGCGAACGGGATCGAAGTTCAGCACGTCGTTGCCCGGCAGGTTCGCGTCGAAACCCGGCAACGACCTTGCGGTGAAGTCGCGCGACGGAATGCGGGTGCCCATGAAGATCTGCTGACAGATGTGCTCACGGTCGACGGCGGCCGACAGCGCAAGCCGGCGCAGCCGGCCCTCCTCGCCGCCGAAATGCGGCAACCGCAGCGGGGTGTCGAGACTGTGCTTGACCGCGACGGGGCCGCTGGTGAAGTTGTTGCCCAGGTCGCGCTTGTAGACCGGCAGCGCGCTCGGCGGAATCGTGTCCAGGACATCGAGATTGCCCGACAGCAGGTCGGCGTAGGCGGTATCCAGGTTGGCGTAGAAGTCGAACCGCAGCCCCTTGTTGCGGGGCTTGCGGTTGCCGTGATAGTCGGGGTTGGGCCGCAGGTCGATCTTGACGTCGTGCTCCCACGCCGGCCCGTCCGGGCTGTCGGCGAGCTTGTACGGGCCGTTGCCGATGGGGTTGCGCCCGAACGCCGTCATGTCGCGAAACGCGACATCGGGCAGCGGATAAAAGGCGCTGTGGCCCAGCCGCAGGGTGAAGTCGATGGTCGGCGCCTTCAGTCGCACGGTGAACTCGAGATCACCGACCACTTGCAGCCCGGACATGGTGGTGCGCCCCGTTTTCGGGGCCGGCTTGTTGTCGCCGGTCATGCCCGAGACCTCGTCGAACCCGTCGATCGGGCTGAAAAAGCTTTGCTGCAGTTGAGCATTGGTGCTCAGCGCTCCGTAGTTCCACGCGTCGACGAACGAGTGGGCCGTCACCGCCGAGCCGTCGGTGAACTTCCATCCCGGCTTGAGGACGATGCGGTAGTTGACGTTGTCGGTGGTGTCGATCGACTGGGCAACCTCGTTCGAGGGGTGTCCGGCGGCGTCATAGGACACCAGGCCGGCGAAGAGCCGGTCGATGATCCTGCCGCCGTTGCTGTCGTTGGTGCTGGTCGGGATTAACGGGTAGGGCGGTTCCCCACCGTTCACCACTACCAGATCGGGGCTCAGCACGCCGCCGCCGCACCCGGCCACGGACGCGACCAGCAGCACCGCGGCCACCAACGCGGCCATCGCGGGTCGACGCATGACCGCGACCCCTGTCGACCGCGGCATCTGTCGCCTCGCGTGAAACGCGAGTTCGGGCTGGGTATTCGACAGCGCTGATCCCCTTGCAATCGGATTGGTCACTGGTCATCGACCTGCGGGAACGTTCGCGTGCCTACCCGCAGACCAGTCGCACGCTGAGGGGTCACGACACGATAGTGCGCCCGCGACCGATACGTCAAAGCGGGGGAAGGCTTTTCAAGCTATTGACTCGCGGTGACGGGATGCACCTGCAGCGCGCAGGCGTCGATAGTGGCCGGGACGGTGACCACCTGGACGATGCCGGGCGGGCTGACGGCGAGGTCGGTGTAGGTGGGACATTGGTTGCCGCCCGCGTCGATGGCGGTGCCCTCCAGGATCGCCTGCGCCTGCTGCGACAGCGACAGCGTGACGGTCGGCGGCACGTCGACGCCGGCCGGCAACCCGCCCATGTATCCGCGGGGCGTGGGCTCGGCGTGGACCGGCGGCCCACCGGTGCCGGAGTCGACGACGGGGTAGCCGGTGAGCGTGCACGGCTCCCCGCCGCCGGCGAGGGTGAATAGCAGCGTCACCGCGCGGTGGCCCACGGCGCCCTGCGTCGGGGACGCGCTCACGGCGACCTGGTCTGACCAGCAGGGCGTGGGCTCGTCGGATATCTCTTCCGGTGCCGCCCACGCGGGTGGCGCCAGCAGCGCGGCGGCCACGCAGCCAGCGGCCACGCAGCTGGCTGCAGGTCCCGGCACACCGGTGATTATGCGCCACCCGGCCCGCGGCGGGGCCGGTTCGGAGCGCGCCGGTCCAACTCGCCGGGCTAGGCTCGACAACGGTTGACGAGCCGAAATCATAGGAGACAAGCCAGTGACCGCCACCCACACCGAAGGGCCCTCCTCCTATCCGCCGCCGGCGGAGTTCGCCGAACAGGCCAACGCCCGTGAGGACCTGTACCGGGAGGCCGAGCGGGACCGGCTGGCCTTCTGGGCCAAGCAGGCCGACCGGCTGACCTGGGCGACGCCCTTCACCGAGGTGCTGGACTGGTCGGAGGCGCCGTTCGCCAAGTGGTTCGTCGGCGGCAAGCTCAACGTCGCCTACAACTGCGTGGACCGCCACGTCGAGGCCGGCCACGGCGACCGCGTCGCCATCCACTGGGTCGGCGAGCCCGTCGACGACAGCCGCAGCCTGACCTACTCCGACCTGCAGACCGAGGTGTGCAAGGCCGCCAACGCGTTGACCGGGCTGGGCCTGGTGGCCGGCGACCGGGTCGCCATCTACATGCCGATGATCCCCGAGGCCGTGATCGCGATGCTGGCCTGCGCGCGCCTGGGCATCATGCACAGCGTGGTGTTTGGCGGTTTCACCGCCAAGGCGCTGCAAGCCCGGATCTCCGACGCGCAGGCCAAGCTGCTGATCACCTGCGACGGGCAGTTCCGCCGCGGCAAGCCCGCGCCGCTCAAGGACGCGGCCGACGAGGCCGTCGGGCAGCCCGACAGCCCCGTCGAGAAGGTTCTGGTGGTGCGGCGCACCGGAATTGACGTGCCCTGGAACGACGAGCGCGACGTGTGGTGGCACGACGTCGTCGACTCCGCGTCGCCCGAACACACCGCCGAGCCGTTCGACTCCGAGCAGCCGCTGTTCCTGCTGTACACCTCGGGCACCACGGGCCAGCCCAAGGGCATCGTGCACACCAGCGGCGGGTATCTGACCCAGTGCTGCTACACGCACTACTACGTCTTCGACGTCAAGCCCGAAAGCGACGTGTTCTGGTGCACCGCCGACATCGGCTGGGTCACCGGACACACCTACGGCGTCTACGGTCCGCTGTCCAACGGCGTCACCGAGGTTCTCTACGAGGGCACCCCCGCCAGCCCGGACCAGCACCGGCATTTCCAGATCATCGAAAAGTACGGCGTGACAATCTATTACACGGCTCCCACGCTCATCCGGACGTTCATGAAGTGGGGCCGTGAGATCCCCGACGCCCACGACCTGTCCAGCCTGCGGCTGCTGGGATCGGTCGGCGAACCGATCAACCCGGAGGCCTGGCGCTGGTATCGCGAGGTGTTCGGCGCCGATCGCATACCGGTCGTGGACACCTGGTGGCAGACGGAGACGGGCGCGGCGATGATCTCGCCGCTGCCGGGAATCGCTGCGGCCAAACCCGGTTCGGCGATGAGGCCGCTGCCGGGGATCTCGGCCAAGATCGTCGACGACCACGGCCAGGACTTGACACCGGTCGTCCACACGGAGGAACACATCACCGGCTACCTGGTCCTGGACCAGCCGTGGCCCGCCATGCTGCGCGGCATCTGGGGCGATCCGGAACGCTACGTCGAGACCTACTGGTCCAGGTTCGCCGAGCGGGGCTGGTACTTCGCCGGCGACAGCGCCTATTTCGACCGCGACGGCGCCATCTGGGTGGTGGGCCGCATCGACGACGTGATGAACGTGTCGGGGCACCGGCTGTCCACCGCCGAGGTGGAGTCGGCCCTGGTGGGCCACTCCGGGGTGGCCGAGGCGGCGGTGGTCGGGGTCACCGACGACACCACCGGCCAGGCGATCTGCGCGTTCGTGGTGTTGTGCGACAGTGACGACGCGCACCACGGCACGCTCGGCGAGCTGCGCGCCCAGGTCGCGCAGGAGATCTCGCCGATCGCCAAGCCGCGCGAGATCCATGTGGTGCCGGAGCTGCCGAAGACCCGCAGCGGCAAGATTATGCGCCGGCTGCTGCGCGACGTCGCCGAGAACCGCGAGCTGGGCGACACGTCGACGCTGCTCGACCCCAACGTGTTCGACGCGATCAGGGCGGCCCAATAGACCAGAGCCCGGTAGGTCAGGCCGGCACCGGGACGAATCCCGCGCCCGGCCGGTGCCGGTTGTTGATGTCGGCCAGGACGGCGTTGAACGACATCACGATGGCCGGGGTGTGCAGCGGGATGTACTTGATGATGCAGGTCGGCAGGTTGTCGCTGAACGCGCCGTGGATCATCCCGACCAGCAGGTTGTCGACGGTCACCGGCGCCCCGGAGTCGCCCGGCCGGCCGCACACCTGCATCACGATGGTGCCGGGAGTCTGGCCCATCCCCCAGGTGACGCCGCACGAGTTTCCCGTCGTGCGGCCCTGTTTGCACGCGACCTGGCCGAAGGACGGGTCCGGGCCGATCCCGTTGATCGCAAACCCGTTGTACACGGCCACCGGCGCCACCTTGGCCGGATCGAATTTGATCACCGCGTAATCCAGGTTGTCGTTGCCGGAGACCATCGTCCCCAGCGTGCCCCGGCCCTCGGCGGCCTCGGCGGCGACCACCGCGCCGGGCCCACCGCAGTGCGCGGAGGTGAAGCCGATCAGCTCGCCGGCCGCGTCGGTGCCGATGGTGGTCAGCGTGCACATCGTGTCCCCGTTGACCACGATGCCCGCACCGCCGCCCAACGGGACCCTGTCGTCGGCGCTCGCGGGCCGGGCAGGCAAACCCGGCAGGGCCACCAGAACGGCCACCATCGCGGCCACGAAGCACCGTGCCGTCCGCAATCGAAACTCCCGTCAGCCGATCGCAACGTCGGCTGCGTAAGTCTAGTGGATCGCCGGGCCCGCGCCGGTGCTGCGCGAATAGCTGTCGCCGTCAATTAGCCGGCCCGGTCGGCGGGCGGTCGCCGTCGTCGGCTGGCCTCGTCTGCCACCGCGGCGCATGGCAACATAAGCCGCGACGACAGCGAACCGAGAGGACCGTCTGTGAGCAACGATCGCAAGAACGGTGTGCCCAGCACGCTGACCACGATTCCGCTGGCCGACCCGCACGCCAGGCCCGCCGAGCCGTCGATCGGCGACCTGATCAAGGACGCCACAACGCAGATGTCCACGCTGGTGCGCGCGGAGGTCGAACTGGCCCGCGCCGAGATCACCCGCGACGTCAAGAAGGGATTGACCGGCAGCGTCTACTTCATCGCCGCGCTGGTGGTGTTGTTCTACTCCACGTTCTTTTTCTTCTTCTTCCTCGCCGAGCTGCTCGACGACTGGCTGTGGCGCTGGGTGGCCTTCCTGATCGTGTTCGCCATCATGGTCGTCGTCGGCGCGGCGCTGGCCCTGCTCGGTTTCCTCAAGGTGCGCAGGATCCGTGGGCCGCGGGAGACCATCGAATCGGTCAAGGAGACGCGCACCGCGCTGACCCCCGGCCACGACAAGTCCGCGCCGGCCAAGCTCACCGGGCCGGAGGGCAGCCCGGCCGATACCTCGGGCTGGTAAATGCCGGCACCCGATCCGTCGGTGACCCGCATCGACGGGCCGTGGCGTCATTTGGACGTGCACGCCAACGGCATCCGCTTCCACGTCGTGGAGGCGCTGCCGGCGAACTCGGACATGGCCGCGCCGGCCTCGGCGCGGCCGCTGGTGATGCTGCTGCACGGCTTCGGTTCGTTCTGGTGGTCCTGGCGCCACCAGTTGCGCGGCCTGTCCGGCGCCCGGGTGGTCGCGGTCGACCTGCGCGGCTACGGCGGAAGCGACAAACCGCCGCGCGGCTACGACGGCTGGACGCTGGCCGGCGACACGGCGGGACTCATTCGCGCGCTTGGGCATTCGTCGGCGACGCTGGTCGGTCACGCCGACGGCGGCCTGGCCTGCTGGACCACCGCCCTGCTGCACTCGCGGCTGGTGCGCGCCATCGCGCTGATCAGCTCGCCGCATCCGGGCGCGTTGCGGCGATCCACCCTGACGCGCCGCGACCAGGGCCACGCGCTGCTGCAGACCCTGCTGCGCTACCAGCTGCCCGTCTGGCCCGAGCGGCTGCTGACCCGGGACGACGGGGCGGAGATCGAGCGACTGGTCCGCAGCCGCAGCAGCGCCAAATGGGTTGCGTCCGAAGACTTCTCGCAAACCATTGGTTATCTGAGGACGGCCATCCAGATTCCCGGGGCCGCGCACTGCGCGTTGGAGTATCAGCGCTGGGCGGTGCGCAGCCAGCTGCGCGGCGAGGGCCGGCGATTCATGAGGTCGATGGCCCGACAACTCGGGATGCCGCTGCTACACCTGCGCGGCGACGCCGATCCGTACGTGCTGGCCGACCCCGTCGACCGCAGCCGGCGCTACGCGCCGCAGGGACGCTACGTATCCATAAGCGGCGCAGGGCATTTCAGTCACGAAGAGGCGCCCGAGGAGGTCAACCGGCATCTGATGAGGTTTCTCGAGCAGGTGCACGGGCCCCGGGTCAGCTGACGCAGGAGCCGGTGCCGACCTGGCTGGTGTCGCCGATCCGGGACAGCTGACCGCGCACCTCGTCGGCGGTCAGGACAAAGCCGGTGTCGGGGTCGTCGACGGCCGCGCCGAACACCACGCCGAGCACGTGACCGTCGAGGTCGATCAGGGGGCCACCCGAATTCCCTTGCTCCACATTGGCTCTGATGGTGTACACGTCGCGGGTGACCGGTTTGGGGTCGCGGTAGATGTCGGGGCCGCTGAGTTTGATGTTCTCGCGAATCCTGGCCGGGGTGGCGGTGAAGTTGCCGCCGCCGGGATAGCCCATCACCACCACGTTGGCGCCGGTCTTCGCCTCGGTCTCGGCGAACGCCAGCGGTGGCGGCGGCAGGTTGGGGACGGACAGGATCGCGATGTCGACCGACGGATCGTAGGACACCACGGTGGCGTCCAGCGGGTTACCGCTCGCGTACACCTGCACGCTGCTGGACCCGGCCACCACGTGTGCGTTCGTCATCACCCGATCGGGCGATATCACGAATCCGCTGCCCTCCAACACCTTTTGGCAGCTGGGCGCCAGGCTGCGCACCTTGACCACGCTCGGCGCCGTCGCCAGCACCACCGGGTTGTTGGCCAGCGCCGGGTCCGGCGACGCGACCGGAATCACCGGGGTGCGGCTGAACGGCTCCAGCACCGCGGGCAGCCCGGAGGTGTTCAGCAGCGCCGAGAGCCGCTTTGGCACCGTCTTGAGCCAGGGCGGGGCGACCTCGTTGACCTTGGCGAGCACCCGCGAACCCCGCACCGCGGCGGCCAGCTCGGGCTGGTCCTTGGACTGGGTCAGCGGCGTCGCCAGCAGCCAGGCCGCCGTCAGCACCACCACGAGCTGCACCCCCACCCCGATGACCGAGTCGACGGATCGGATTGCGCGGCTGCGGATCGCGCCGCGAACGGCCCGCCCCAGCACCACCCCGGCGACCTCGCCGACGACCACCAGCGCGAGGATCAAGAACAGCGCGGTGAACAGTTTCGCGCGGGGGGCGGCGATGTGGCTGACAATGTGCGGCGCGAGCAGCACGCCCGCGATGGCACCGAGCAGCACACCGACGAACGACAGCAGCGAGCCCAGCGCGCCCGAACGCCAGCCCGAGATGGCCGCGATGAAGGCGACCGCCAGCACCGCGATGTCCAGCCACTGCGAGGGCGTCATCGAATTCAAATTCATCGCGAGGCGCCCTCCTCGCCGACCAGGATCATCGCCTCGTCCAGCTCGCGGATGTCGGTGGTGTCCCAGGGCCGGGCCCAGCCGGCGACGTCGAGCACCGCGGAGATCACCTGGCCAGTGAAGCCCCACACCAGCATCTGGTTCAACAGAAACGCCGGGCCGGCCCACCGGCGGCCGAGGGTGCCGCGATAGACCATCAGCCGGTTCTCCGGATTGATGAAGGCGCGCACCGGAACCCGCGACACGATCGCCGTCTCGGTGTGGTCGACGACGGACACCGGGCCGGGATCCGGCGAGTAGGCCAGCACCGGGACGACGTGGTACCGCGACGGCGCGATGAACGTCCGCTCCAACGTGGCCAGCGGATGCAGCCTGCCGACGTCGATCCCGGTCTCTTCGCGCGCCTCGCGCAGGGCCGTGGCCACCGGGCCGTCGTCGGTGGGATCCGCTGCGCCACCGGGGAATGCGGCCTGGCCGGCGTGGTGCCGCAGCGTCGAGGCCCGCACTGTCAGCAGCAGATCGGCGTCGTCGGGGACGCCGCCGCCGGGCGGGCCGGAATCCGGGCCGGAGAACAGCACCAGGACAGCGGCCTCGCGGCCGCGGCCGTGCAGCGATGCCACCGAAGACGCGGCCTTGGCAGCGGTCACCATCGCCAGCACGTCGGCCGGCAGCCGGTGCCGGTACGCCTCGGGGATCTCGTGGACGTTGTCGACCAGCGGGCGCAACCAGGATGGGCAGGTGTCGGGCATCAGCGGAAGCGCAGAATTCACCGGCGCCTCCTTGCCCTCATCCCGCGTCGTTTCCGACCGCAGCCGCGATCTCATCGGCACTCGCGAACGCGCGCGGCAGCGTCTGCGCAACGCTACCGTCCGACCGCAGCACTACAGTCGCGGGCATCACATTTACCACCCGCAGCGCCGCGGCCACCCGGCGTCGACCGTCCTGCAGGGTCGGCAGCCGAACGCCCAGCTCCGCCAGCCGCAGCAGCGCGGCGGTCTCGTTCTCGTCCTGATGCACGGTCACCACCGTCACGCCGGCCCCGGCGCGCCGCTGATATTCGGCCATCGCGGGCAGTTCGGCCGCGCACGGCGCGCACCAATACGCCCACAGGTTGAGCACGACCCGGCGTCCGGCCAGCGCCCGGGCCACGTCGACGGCCGAGCCGTCGGCGGCGCATTCCACCGTCACGCCGCGCAGCGCCGCCGGGCCCGGGCCGCCGCCCGCGGCGGGACAGGGCGGCAGGGCGGCGCGGCCCCGGGGTCCCGCCAGCGCGGCGGCCGTGTCGGCGTCGCGATGCTCCCTCGCGGCCGGCGGGCCGCCGGATTCGGTCGTGGGGGACCCGTCGCGCAGCTGGGCCAGCAGCGCCACCACCAGCGCCACCACCACCGCCAGGATCGCGATGGTCCAACGGGTGCGGGTCACCGGCGCCGGCCCCGTTTTACAGCCCGGCCAGCGCCAGCAGATGCTCGGTTTCCGGGCCCTGCACCAGGGGCGCGGCGAGCAGCGGTTCGGTGGGGCCGAGGCCGAAGGAGGGGCAGTCCTTGGCGAGGATGCACACCCCGCACGCCGGTTTGCGGGAGTGACACACCCGCCGGCCGTGGAAGATCACCCGATGGCTCAGCATGGTCCACTGGCTGCGCGGGATCAGCTCGCCGACCGCGTGCTCGATCTTGACCGGGTCCTTTTCGGTCGTCCAGCGCCACCTGCCGACCAGCCGCGCGAAGTGGGTGTCGACGGTGATGCCCGGGATGCCGAACGCGTTTCCCAGGATCACGTTGGCGGTTTTGCGACCCACGCCGGGCAGCGTCACCAGCTCGGCCAGGGTCGAGGGCACCTCGCCGTCGAACCGTTCCACCAACGCCTGCCCGAGGCCGATCAGCGACGACGCCTTGTTGCGGAAGAAGCCGGTGGGGCGGATGAGGTTCTCCAGTTCGGCGCGGTCGGCCTGCGCATAGTCCAGCGCGGTGCGGTACCGCTTGAACAACGCCGGCGTCGTCAGGTTCACCCGCTTGTCGGTGCTTTGCGCCGAGAGGATGGTGGCCACCGTCAACTCCAGCGGGGACGTGAAGTCCAGTTCGCAGTGCGCGTTCGGAAACGCTTGCGCCAGTGCGCGATTCATCCGGCGAGCCCGTCGCACCAACCCCGTTCGGGTTTCGTCAGACCAGCGGCGGGCGACGACGGCGCCGGATGCGGGCTGCGTTGACTTCGAACGCCCCGACGGCTTGGCCACTGTCACCTACGACAGAGTACTGATTTCGTGATCTCGCTGAGACCTTGGACATGTTTACTCTCCTTGTGTCGTGGTTGCTGGTGGCCTGCGTTCCAGGGCTATTGATGCTGGTGACGCTCGGTTTGGGGCGGCTGGAGGACGAGGTCGCCCAGCGCACGGTCACGACGTCGGACGTCGACGAATTCCTCGAGTACGCGGAGGCCGTGGACGTGCACACGCTGGCCCGCGAAGGCATGCCGGAGGCGCTGGACTATCTGCACCGCCGCCAGGCCCTGCAACTCGCCCAATCTCCCTCTGCGGCATCGCACGTCGGACGGCATCGCGCCGAGACGATCCATGGCAGGGAGCTCCAAAACGCCGGCGAGGCCCGGCTGCCGACACGAATACCGACACAAATACGGACCCATTCGCGCGTCAATCCGCAATTTGGGGGGACTAGACACATCAATCGTGTGTAGCGTTGGCACGTTGGACACATGGGCCGACCTCTAGACTCGTCACACGGGCATGCGGTTGGCCTGCCCATATCACATCGTTGGAAAGCTGAAGAGGCAACGTGGACGAGATCCTGGCAAGGGCAGGAATCTTCCAAGGGGTTGAGCCCGGCGCAGTCACCGCACTGACCAAGCAGCTGCAGCCCGTCGACTTCCCCCGTGGACACACGGTTTTCGCGGAGGGGGAGCCCGGCGACCGGCTGTACATCATCGTTTCGGGGAAGGTCAAGATCGGGCGCCGCTCGCCGGACGGCCGGGAGAACCTGCTGACGATCATGGGCCCCTCGGACATGTTCGGCGAGCTGTCGATCTTCGACCCGGGGCCGCGGACTTCCAGCGCGACGACGATCACCGAGGTGCGCGCGGTGTCGATGGACCGCGACGCGCTGCGGGCCTGGATCGCCGATCGCCCCGAGATCGCCGAGCAGCTATTGCGGGTGCTCGCCCGGCGGCTGCGCCGCACCAACAACAACCTGGCCGACCTGATCTTCACCGACGTGCCCGGCCGGGTGGCCAAGCAGCTGCTGCAGCTGGCCCAGCGTTTCGGCACCCAGGAGGGTGGCGCGATGCGCGTCACGCATGACCTGACGCAGGAGGAGATCGCCCAGCTGGTCGGCGCCTCGCGGGAAACGGTGAACAAGGCCCTGGCCGATTTCGCCCACCGCGGCTGGATCCGGCTGGAGGGCAAGAGCGTGCTGATCTCGGACTCCGAGCGGCTGGCCCGCCGCGCCCGGTAAATTTCCTCGCCGAACAGACACAAAAGCACCCCAATCGGGGCTGAATCAGGGGCTTTTCCGTCTGCTCGCGCTACCGAGTCCGCAGATAGTCCAGTTGCGCCTGGACGGACCATTCGGCCGCGTCCCAGAGCTTCTCGTCGACGTCGACGTAGACGTACTCGACGATCTCGCGCGTCGTGGCTTCCTCGCCCAGGTCCCACAGCGCGGCGCGGACCTGCTCCAGACGTTCGTGGCGGTGCATCAGGTAGCCGTAGGCGACGGCCTCCAGGTCGGCCAGATTCGGCCCGTGTCCCGGCAACACCGCACGCCGGCCCAGGCCGCGCAGCCGCCGCAGTGACTCCAAATAATCGGCCAGGCTGCCGTCCTCCTTGTCGATGACGGTGGTGCCGCGGCCCAACACGGTGTCCGCCGTCAGCACGGCATCGTCGAGCAGGAACGACACCGAATCGGCGGTGTGGCCGGGCGTCGCCATAACGGTGATCTTCAGGCCGGCCGCGTCGATCACCTCGCCGTCGGTCAGCTCACCACCGAGGCCGCGCAGGAACCCGCTGCCCGCCGACCGCACCGTCGCCCCGGTCCGCTCGACCAGCTTGTCGATGCCGTCGGTGTGGTCGCCGTGCCGATGGCTGATCAGCACCAGCGCGACGCGGCCCAGCGCGGCGATCCGGTCGATGTGCTCGTCGTCGTCGGGCCCGGGGTCGACGATCACCAGCTCGTCGCTGCGCGGTCCGCGCAGCACCCAGGTGTTCGTGCCGTCCAGCGTCAGCAGGCCGGGGTTGTCGGCCAGCAGGACCGAGGCCGTGTCGGTGACCGCCCGCAACCTGCCGTATGCGGGATGGTTCAGCGACTCGGCAACCCCGGTCACGGCCGTCAGCCGACCTCCACGATCAGCTCGACCTCCACCGGCGCACCCAGCGGTAGCTCGGCGACGCCGACCGCCGAGCGCGCGTGGGCGCCCTTGTCGCCGAACACCTCGGCGAGCAGTTCCGAGGCGCCGTTGATCACGCCGGGCTGCCCGTGGAAATCCGGGGCGGACGCGACGAACCCGACGACCTTGACCACCCGGGTGACCGCGTCGATGCCGACCAGCGAGTCCACAGCCGCCAGCGCGTTGAGCGCGCAGATGCGCGCCATCGCCCTGCCCTCGTCGGGGCTGATCTCCGCGCCGACCTTGCCCTCGCGCGCCAGCTTTCCGTCCTCCATCGGCAGCTGGCCCGCGGTGTAGACCAGGTTGCCGGTGCGCACGGCCGGGACATAGGAGGCCAGCGGCGCCACCACTTCGGGAAGCCTGACGCCGAGCTCGCCCAGCCGAACCGATGCGTTCATGAACGCAATGCCCCTTACTTGGGACGCTTCAGGTACGCGACGTGCTGTTCACCCGTGGGCCCCGGCAGCACCGCCACCAACTCCCAGCCGTCGGCGCCCCACTGGTCGAGGATCTGTTTGGTGGCGTGCGTGAGCAGCGGAACCGTCACGTACTCCCATGCTGTCGGTTGGCTCATGACGCGAGCTTATCGGTCGGGCATCGACGGCTCCGGGCAGCCCGAGCGCCGTGCGGCCGTCGGGCTAGCATGCGATGGTGGCAACCACTCCTAGCGGCCGCCCCGCCGTCGGCTGGCCCGCGCGCCTGTCGAAGGTCCGCCTGCATTTCGTGACCGGCAAGGGCGGCACGGGCAAGTCGACGATCGCGGCTGCGCTGGCGCTGACCCTAGCGGCCGGGGGCCGAAAGGTCCTCCTCGTGGAAGTCGAAGGGCGCCAAGGGATTGCGCAACTCTTCGACGTCCCGCCCCTGCCCTATCAGGAGCTCAAGATCGCGAGCGCCGAGCGCGGCGGCCAGGTCAACGCCCTGGCCATCGACATCGAGGCCGCGTTCCTGGAATACCTCGACATGTTCTACAACCTGGGCATCGCGGGCCGCGCGATGCGGCGCATCGGCGCGATCGAGTTCGCGACGACGATCGCGCCTGGGCTGCGCGACGTGCTGCTCACCGGCAAGATCAAGGAGGCGGTCGTCCGCGTCGACCAGAACCGGCTCCCGGTCTATGACGCCGTCGTCGTCGACGCGCCACCCACCGGACGCATCGCGCGTTTCCTCGACGTCACCAAGGCGCTGTCGGATTTGGCCAAGGGGGGGCCCGTGCACTCGCAGAGCGAGGGCGTGGTCCAGCTGCTGCACTCCGACCTAACCGCCATCCACCTGGTCACCCTGCTGGAGGCGCTGCCGGTGCAGGAGACCATGGAGGCCATCGACGAGCTCGCGGAGATGAAGCTGCCGATCGGCAGCGTGATCGTCAATCGCAACATCCCGTCCTACCTCGAGCCTCGCGATCTGGCGAAGGCCGCCGAGGGTGATGTCGACGCGGACTCGGTGCGAGCCGGGCTTCAGATGGCCGGAATCCAGCTCGACGACGCCGATTTCGCCGGGTTGCTGACCGAAACCATTCAGCATGCGACACGAATCGCGGCGCGGGCCGAGACCGCGCAACAGCTCGATGCGCTGCATGTGCCCCGGCTGGAGCTGCCGACGATCTCCGACGGCGTCGACCTGGGCAGCCTGTATGAGCTTTCGGAATCGCTTGCGCAACAGGGGGTCCGATGAGCGTCACGCCGAAAACCCTTGACATGGCCGCGATACTGGCCGATACCGCCAACCGGGTGGTGGTGTGCTGTGGGGCCGGTGGCGTCGGCAAGACCACCACCGCGGCCGCGATGGCCTTGCGTGCGGCCGAATATGGCCGCACCGTATGCGTTTTGACGATCGACCCGGCCAAGCGGCTGGCGCAGGCGTTGGGGGTCGACGACCTGGGCAACACCCCGCAGCGGGTTCCGTTGGCCCCCGAAGTCAGCGGTGAGCTGCACGCGATGATGCTCGACATGCGCCGCACGTTCGACGAGATGGTGGTCCAATACTCCGGACCCGATCGGGCACAGGCGATTCTGGACAACCAGTTCTACCAGACGGTCGCCACGTCGCTCGCCGGGACGCAGGAGTACATGGCGATGGAGAAACTCGGTCAGCTGCTGAGCCAGGACCGCTGGGATCTGGTCGTGGTCGACACCCCGCCGTCGCGCAACGCGCTGGACTTCTTGGACGCGCCGAAGCGATTGGGCAGCTTCATGGACAGCCGGTTGTGGCGACTGCTGCTGGCGCCCGGCCGGGGCATCGGGCGGCTGGTGACCGGGGCGATGAGCCTGGCGATGAGGGCGTTGTCGACCGTGCTCGGTTCGCAGATGCTGGCCGACGCGGCGGCGTTCGTGCAGTCGCTGGACGCCACCTTCGGCGGTTTCCGCGAGAAGGCGGATCGCACGTATGCGCTGCTGAAGCGGCGTGGCACGCAGTTCGTCGTGGTGTCCGCGGCCGAGCCCGACGCGCTGCGGGAGGCGTCCTTCTTCGTCGACCGGCTGTCCCAGGATGGGATGCCGCTGGCGGGGCTGGTCTTGAACCGCACCCACCCGATGCTTTGCGCCCTGCCGGCCGAACGCGCGATCGACGGGCACGAGACGCTTGTGGCGGCGGCGGACTCCGAGGCCGCCTCGCTGGCCGCGGCCGTCCTGCAGATCCATGCCGACCGGGCCCAGACCGCCAAGCGCGAGATCCGGTTGCTGTCCCGGTTCACCGGCGCCAACCCGCATGTGCCGGTGATCGGGGTCCCGTCGCTGCCGTTCGACGTCTCGGACCTGGAGGCGCTGCGCGCGCTCGCCGATCAGATCACCGCGGCCGGCGACGGTCGCGCGGCCGCCGGATAGGCGCCGGCCGGCTCGCCCCGCTTATTTGACACAAGCCAGTAGTTGCTGCCCAATTTCGCTCGGGCACAAGCCAGTTGCTATTAGACACGCATCAGTAAGTGGCCCGGCCCGATTTAGGCTGTAACACGACCGTAATGACGAACGACACGCCCGAGGCCGCGGCCGCCGCGTGGCGGCCCGAGGGGCTCAATGGCCTATAATGCGCTGCCCGAGGGTCAGCTGACGCCGCGGTTTCTGCGCTTGTCGAAGAAGTCCGACCAGGACACGACCTCGGGGTGTTGCTTGAGCAGCGCCCGGCGCTGACGCTCGGTCATGCCGCCCCACACCCCGAACTCGACCTTGTTGTCCAACGCGTCGGCTCCGCACTCCTGCATCACCGGGCAGTGGCGGCAGATCACAGCGGCCTTGCGCTGGGCGGCGCCGCGAACGAACAGTTCGTCCGGGTCGGTCGTCCGACACAGCGCCTTGGACACCCACGCGATCCGCTCTTCCGCATCGACGCTGCGTAATACCCCCTGTGCGGCCGCAATGTTCGTCCTACGCGGGGCCGGTCGTGAAACTGACACGAGCTTTCCCTTCCTCCCGGTCGCAATCCGCGACCGCCTCCCTCGGGTGCAGACCCCTTGCTGCGATCTACGCCACACTGTGAGTTTCGGTGTTACCTGTAGCTCACCGTGTGTCTAAGTTAGGTGGTCAGGTGCCAATTGCGCAACAGTCCGATAACACTTTTTTGGGACGGGCGTGCCGTCTCGTCCGAAATCATAGGTCCGCACGTAGCATCGCGTACCCACTTTGGGCGTCCAATCTTTGACGTGAGCGCAAATATTTTCTGGGCAGCGCGATCAAGTTCGCTGGTCACAGGCCCCTTCAGAGTGTGTTGAAGATCACCCGCCAGGAGGGCCGATTAGGGGCCGCTACCCTAGTACGCATGCCAGAGCGCGCCCCGGTGGCACTCACGATTCTCAAGCTTGCTGGGTGCTGTTTGTTAGCCGGCGTCGTCGCGACCGCGCTGATGTTCCCCTTCGCGGGCGGGGTCGGGCTGATGTCCAACCGGGCGTCCGAGGTGGTCGCCAACGGCTCGGCCCAGCTTCTCGAGGGTCAGGTGCCCGCCGTGTCGACAATGGTCGACGCGAAGGGCAACGTGATCGCGTGGCTGTACTCGCAGCGCCGTTTCGAGGTGCCCGGCGACAAGATCGCCAACACCATGAAGCTGGCGATCGTCTCGATCGAGGACAAGCGGTTTGCCGACCACAACGGGGTGGACTGGAAGGGCACGCTGACCGGGCTGGCCGGCTATGCGCGCGGCGACGTGGACACCCGCGGCGGCTCGACGATCGAGCAGCAGTACATCAAGAACTACCAGCTGCTGGTGACCGCCCAAACCGACGCCGAAAAGCGCGCCGCGGTCGAGACCACCCCGGCGCGCAAGCTGCGCGAAATCCGGATGGCCCTCACGCTGGACAAGACGTTCACCAAGCCCGAGATCCTTACCCGTTACCTCAACCTCGTCTCGTTCGGCAACAACTCGTTCGGCGTGCAGGACGCGGCGCAGACCTACTTCGGCATCAACGCGTCGGACCTGAACTGGCAGCAGGCGGCGCTGCTGGCGGGCATGGTGCAGTCCACCAGCACGCTGAACCCGTACACCAACCCGGACGGCGCGCTGGCCCGGCGGAACCTGGTGCTGGACACCATGATCGAGAACATCCCGCAGGAGGCCGACGCCCTGCGCGCCGCCAAGGCGCAGCCGCTGGGCATATTGCCGCAGCCCAACGAGCTGCCCCGGGGCTGCATCGCGGCCGGCGACCGGGCGTTCTTCTGCGACTACGTCCAGGAGTATCTGTCCCGCGCCGGGATCAGCAAGGAACAGATCGCCAGGGGCGGCTACCTGATCCGCACGACGCTGAACCCGGACGTGCAGATCCCGGTCAAGGCGGCCATCGACAAGTTCGCCAGCCCGACGCTGCCGGGCATCTCGAGCGTGATGAGCGTGATCGCCCCGGGCAAGACCTCCCACCACGTGATGGCGATGGCCAGCAACCGCACCTACGGCCTGAACCTCGACGCCGGCGAGACGATGCGGCCCCAGCCGTTCTCGCTGGTCGGCGACGGCGCCGGGTCGGTGTTCAAGATCTTCACGACGGCCGCCGCGCTGGACATGGGCATGGGCATCAACGCCACGCTCGAGGCGCCGGCCCGATTCCAGGCCAAGGGCATGGGCAGCGGCGGGGCCAAGGGGTGTCCCAAGGACACCTGGTGCGTGGTCAACGCCGGCAACTACCGCGGCTCGATGAACGTGACCGACGCGCTCGCCACCTCCCCCAACACCGCGTTCGCCAAGCTGATCCAGCAGGTCGGGGTGACGCGGACGGTGGACATGGCGATCAAGCTGGGCCTGCGCTCCTACGCCGACCCCGGCACCGCCCGCGACTACAACCCCGACAGCAACGAGAGCCTGGCCGACTTCGTCAAGCGGCAGAACATCGGCTCGTTCACCCTCGGCCCGATCGAGGTGAACGCCCTGGAGCTGTCCAACGTCGCGGCGACGCTGGCCTCGGGCGGCGTCTGGTGCCCGCCGAACCCGATCGACAAGCTGATCGACCGCAACGGCAACGAGGTCGCCGTCACCACCGAACCCTGCGATCAGGTGGTGCCCGAGGGCCTGGCGAACACCATGGCCAACGCGATGAGCAAGGACGCGGTGGGCAGTGGCACGGCCGCCGGTTCGGCGGCCGCCGCGGGCTGGAACCTGCCGATGTCCGGCAAGACCGGCACCACCGAGGCCCACCGCTCGTCCGGCTTCGTCGGCTTCACCAGCCATTACGCGGCTGCAAATTACATCTACGATGACTCGACCACGCCGACGGACCTGTGCTCTAATCCGCTCCGCCACTGCGGCGAGGGCGACCTGTACGGCGGTAACGAGCCGGCCCGCACCTGGTTCACCGCGATGAAGCCGATCGCCGACAGCTTCGGCGAGGTGAAGCTGCCGCCCACCGACCCCCGCTACGTCGACGGGGCACCCGGGTCGCGGGTGCCCAGCGTCGCCGGGTTGGACATCGACGCGGCGCGCCAGCGGATCAAGGAGGCGGGCTTCCAGGTAGCCGACCAGAACAACTTCGTCAACAGCAGCGCCAAGCAGGGCGAGGTCGTCGGGACAACCCCGAGCGGCGCAACGATTCCAGGGTCGATCATCACGATCCAGGTCAGCAACGGCATCCCGCCGGCCCCGCCCCCGCCGCCGGAGGGCGCGCCGCCGCCGGTGGGATCGCAGGTGGTCGAGATTCCGGGGCTGCCGCCAATCACCATCCCGTTGCTGGCGCCACCGCCGCCGGCGCCGCCCGGGCAGCCGCCCCCGTAGTCGATATTCGGTCGACCTTGTCGCGCAGCGGATACGGTCTGGGTCCGCGAGCCGCAGTATCCTGCCTTGCATGGCTGATGTTCTGCGCGCCCTGACACGCACCGGCGCCGTCGCGCTCGGATCCACCGTCGCCGGCGTCGGTTACGCCGCGATCGTCGAGCGCAACGCGTTCGTCCTCCGCGAGATCACCATGCCCGTGTTGTCGCCCGGCTCCACACCGCTGCGCGTGCTGCACATCAGCGATCTCCACATGCTTCCCAACCAGCGCCGCAAGCAGGCCTGGCTGCGCGAGCTGGCCAGCTGGGAGCCCGACCTGGTGGTCAACACCGGCGACAACCTGGCGCACCCCAAGGCGGTGCCCGCGGTGGTGCAGACCCTGGGCGACCTGCTGTCACGTCCGGGCGTCTTCGTCTTCGGCAGCAACGACTACTTCGGGCCGCGACTGAAGAACCCGCTGAACTACGTGACCAACCCGTCGCACCGGGTGCGGGGTGAGCCGCTGCCCTGGCAGGATCTGCGGGCGGCGTTCACCGAGCGCGGCTGGCTGGACCTCACCCACACCCGCCGTGAGTTCGAGGTGGCCGGCCTGCACATCGCCGCGGCCGGGGTGGACGACCCGCACATCGACCGGGACCGCTACGACACGATCGCGGGCCCGGCCAGTCCGGTGGCCAACCTGCGGCTGGGCCTGACCCATTCCCCCGAGCCGCGCGTGCTGGATCGTTTCGCCGCCGACGGCTATCAGCTGGTGATGGCCGGACATACCCACGGCGGCCAGGTGTGCCTGCCGTTCTACGGCGCCGTGGTGACCAACTGCGGGCTGGATCGGTCCCGGGCCAAGGGGCCGTCGCGCTGGGGCGCCAACATGCAGTTGCACGTCTCGGCCGGGATAGGCACTTCGCCGTACGCGCCGGTGCGGTTCTGCTGCAGGCCCGAGGCGACGCTGCTGACGCTGATCGCCACCCCGATGGGCGGCCGGGATTCCAGCAGCGACCTGGGCCGTTCGCAGCCGGCAGTCTCGGTGCGTTGAGCCAACGGACCCGGATCGCGGTCCGCAGCCAGTCACGCAGCTGGACGGACAACGCGATCCGGCTGATCGAGGCCGACGCCCGCCGCAGCGCCGACACCCACCTGCTGCGGTACCCGCTGCCCTCGGCATGGAGCGCGGACGTCGACATCGCCCTGTATCTCAAGGACGAGACGACTCACATCACCGGCAGCCTCAAGCACCGGTTGGCGCGCTCGCTGTTCCTGTATGCACTGTGCAACGGCTGGATCGGCGAGGGCACCACGGTGGTCGAGGCGTCGTCGGGCTCGACGGCGGTGTCGGAGGCCTACTTCGCGGCGCTGCTGGGCCTGCCGTTCGTCGCGGTGATGCCGGCCGCCACCAGCTCCGCCAAGGTCGCCCTGATCGAATCACAAGGCGGCCGTTGCCATTTCGTGCAGAACTCCGGCGAGGTTTACGCCGAGGCGCAGCGCGTCGCCGACGAGACCGGCGGGCACTACCTGGATCAGTTCACCAACGCCGAGCGCGCCACCGACTGGCGTGGCAACAACAACATCGCCGAGTCGATCTACGAGCAGATGCGCGACGAGGAGTATCCCGTCCCGGAGTGGATCGTGGTGGGCGCGGGCACCGGCGGGACCAGCGCGACGATCGGCCGCTACATCCGCTACCGGCGCCACGCGACCCGGTTGTGCGTCGTCGACCCGGAGAACTCGGCGTTCTTTCCCGCCTACGCCGAGGGCCGGTACGACATCGTGATGTCCGCGTCGTCGCGCATCGAGGGGATCGGCCGGCCGCGCGTCGAGCCGTCGTTTCTGCCCGGCGTCGTCGATCGCATGGTCTCCGTGCCCGACGCGGCGTCGATCGCCGCGGCCCGCCACGTCAGCGCCGTGCTGGGACGGCGGGTGGGACCGTCGACGGGCACCAACCTGTGGGGCGCCTTCGGCGTGCTCGCGGAGATGGTCGCCGAGGGCCGCAGCGGGTCGGTGGTCACGCTGCTGGCCGACAGCGGCGACCGTTATGCCGACACGTATTTCAGCGACGACTGGGTCCGTGCGCAGGGACTCGATCCGACCGGCCCCGCGGCGGCGCTGGTCGAATTCGAGCGCTCCTGCCGATGGAACTGACCTGCGCGGTTTGGCGAGCCGATGCGACGGTGCGATAGGCTGTCGTGGCTTCAAGCGGGGTGTGGCGCAGCTTGGTAGCGCGCTTCGTTCGGGACGAAGAGGCCGTGGGTTCAAATCCCGCCACCCCGACTCATTGCAAGGCGGCCAACGCCTCCGCCTACGCTTCCAGCTCCGGAATCAATCGGCGCTCGGCGCGTTCGGCCGCGCCCGCCCAGATGCGCAACTGCTCCCGCCCGACGAGCCGGCAGCGATGCGTGGTGGCCAGCTGGCGGGCCGCCTTGGTAAACGTTTGATTTGTCACCACGACCGCTTGATTGCAGCCGTGATGCCGCGCGCCGGACACCACCTGCTGGACCGCGGCGACGCCGACGGCCCGTGCCAGCCTCTTGCATTGGACCGCCATGCAGGTGCCGTCCTTTCTGGCGATGAGATCCACCCCGTAGTCACCACTGCCGGCGGTGGGAGTGACCCGCCAGCCCCGGGTACGAAGTTGTGCCGCAACGAATTCCTCGAACTCGAGGCCCGACATTCGGTCGACGTCCACCATCCCCGACGCCGCGCGCTTGAGGTCGCGCCTTCGCTGTAATCCGGCTCGGAAGCGGTCCCGTCGAGCCGAGAGCCACAGGAGGACGAGCACCGCCACGACCAGACCGCCCAGCCCGGCGCAGAATCCGGCCGCCACGCTGCCGGTGGCCTTTTGCGTGAAATACCAAGGGAGAGCTAGCCCGATCGGCAGGAGCGTTCCGAGTAGCTTCTCCATGGCCTCAAGCTAATCGGTGGCTACGACAATTCGGCGCAAGCGGCGGCGCGCCGCGCGCTCAAGGATCTACCCGCACCGTTCGGGCTCGGCCTCGCACAGCGGCGTCGCGCCGGGGAAGCGATAGCGGTGTGCCGCCACCCAGCGATAGATGACTTCTTGCAGCGCGCCGACTCCGGGAATTCGGTAGATCCACAACGGCAGCGGCGTGCCGAGCGCGGCGGAAAGGGCCGCGTTCATTGCGTGCGCGCCGGCGAAGACCGCGCCGGACGAGTCCAGCCACCACGCCGACTCCGTCAACCGGTCGCCGGCACCGACCCGCTCGGCCACCGCCGGGTCCTGCCACGGTTCGATGCGCAGCCGGCCCGTTCGGTTCCAGCGAGCCAGTAAGTTGACCGCGCGGGTGCACACCCCACATCGGCCGTCGAACGCCAAAGTGCCGTCCATATCCCCGAGTCTAAGCCCGCGCGGCCACGGCCCGCGGCGGCGTCACGCGCAGTCGGCGCAGATCGGCAGGCCCGAACTCGAGGTGCGCAGCCGGCTGCGGTGCTGCACCAAAAAGCAGCTCGAGCAGGTGAACTCGTCGGCGCGTTGCGGAATCACGGTCACCGAGAGCTCTTCACCGGACAGGTCCGCGCCGGGCAGCTCGAAGAAGGGCACCTCGTTGGGGTCGTCGTCCACGAGTGTCGTGGACGGGCCCGGCAGGGTGGGGGCGAGCTCGCGTAGAGCCGTCCGATCCTGGGGGTCGACGTCGGACACGCGGCGTGCGTCGTAATCGCTTGCGGTTGCCATGGGGTGCTCCTTCCTGCGGAGGGCCGGGTTGACGCACTTGCCTGTACTCACCCGTGGCTCAGGCGATACCCCGTTCAGGAGCCGTTCACACCCGACGAACCGAAGAAATTGCGCGCGCGACAATTGGCACCCCCGGCCCGCCATTGCCGCAGCTCGGCCGGGCGGACCCGGCGATGGGTGTACACCAGCCAGCCGGTGCCCGCCGCGGCGCACGTTGCCTGCCAACGGCTTTCGTGGTGGCACACGGTGGCGTCGGCCGTCGCCGGACGGCCGCCCCGGAATCCGCTGACAGGCCTACCCGCTCCGGCGGCCGTGAAACCGCCCACGGCCCGTGTCGGCGGGGCGGAACGCGGGTATGCCGCACCGATGACACCCGCCCGGCCCCCCGCGGTTCTGTTCGACGTGGACGGAACCCTCGTCGATTCCAACTACCTGCACGTCTACGCCTGGCAGCGGGCATTCGACAGCGAGGGCATAGCGGTCGCGGCCTGGCAGATCCACCGCTGCATCGGCATGGACGGCTCGCGGCTGGTGCGCAGCCTGTCCGACACCCCGACCGGGGAAGCCCCGCCCGACGTGCAAGACCGGATCAGCGAGGCACACAGCCGGTTCTACCGCGAAACGGCGCCCCTGCTCGCACCGTTGCCCGGCGCGCAGGCGCTGCTGCGCCGGGTCGCGGGGCTCGGGCTCCAAGTGGTGCTGGCCAGTTCGGCGCCCGACGACGAGCTCGAGATGCTACGCAAGGCGCTCGGCTGCGACGACGTCATCGCCGAGACGACGTCGTCACGCGACGTGGACACCGCCAAACCCGAACCGGGCATCGTGCAGGTTGCGCTCGATCGGGCCGGCGTGAACCCCGACCGGGCCGTGTTCGTCGGGGACGCCGTGTGGGACGCCCACGCCGCGGCGGGCGCGGGGTTGGCGTGCATCGGGATGCGCAGCGGCGGCATCGCCGACGCGGAACTGCAGGCCGCCGGGGCCGCGCCGATCTTCGCGGACCCGCAGGATCTCCTCGACCATCTGGAATCCACCCGCATCGCGGAGCTGGCGGCCCGCCGCTGATATCGGCTACCTCTCGCGGGTACGCAGCAGCAGCGGCAACACCCACCAGAAAAGCGCGAACATGACGAGCGCGCACGCCCCCGCAACGAAGCCCACATCGCGACCGGACACCGCGGCGAAAATGATGACGGTCACCCCGGTCAGCGCGGCGCCCAGCAGCGCCAGCCCGGCGTAGGCGCAGCGGTGCGCCGCCGACACCAACACCCGCAAGCGATGCCGCCTGAACAGCATCCGGTGCATGGCGACCGGGGAGATGAGCAACAGGGTCGAGGCCACCGAGAACCCCACCGTCGCCAGATACACCATCCGCATGGGCTCGCCGAGCACGTCAAAGCGCTGCTGAAAAGGCAGCGTGAGCAGAAATCCGGTGAGCAGCTGCACCCCGGTCTGCACCACCCGCAACTCCTGCAGCAGGCTGTTCCAATTGCGGTCGAGCCGTTGGATTTCGGTCTCGCCGCGTTCCCGGCGATCCCAGCGCTGGTCGTCCTCCGGGTGATCGACGTCCATGGCCGTGATCATCGCACCGCTCGCCGCGTTTGGGGAGCGCCCCGCTCGCGCGTCCGGGTAAAAGACGGCCCGGGAGCCAGACTCGCGTAGTAGCGTCCCGCCCAGCGGGGGGCGAATCGAGGAGACGGGAGAGGCGATGCCGCCGATCGAGCACGAGTGGACCAAGCCCGCGGCGATGGCCATCCCCGCGGAGGGTTACTTCGAGCTGCAGCGCGGCAGATACGGGCCCGTCTTCCCGAGAACCCCCGCCTGCTACGGGTTCTCGATCATCGCGAAGGTCAAGCCGGGGCGCGAGGAGGCGATCCGCGAGTACGGCAGGGTGATCCAGGCGGCAATCGAGGCGCAGCCGGACCTACTGGCCCCGCTGCGGCTGCATTACCTGCGCTGGGTTCTGTTCGACGTCGGCTTCGGACTGCATTTCCAATACCAGGGGATTTTCGACACCGACTTCGACAAGTACACCGAAGACGCGATCAAGCTGTTTTCGCAGTCGGGCGTCACCACGGTGTTCACCAACCTGGAAGGCTTCCCCGAGGACTGGCAGACCAACCCGGAGGCATTCATCAAGTTCGTGCGCGAGCACCAATTCCCCAGCTTCCTGGAGTACGGGGAGTATCCCTATGTCACGGCCGACGAGATCAAGAAGGCGCTTCGCCTCAAGGCCGCGTTCTCCGACATGCTCGACCAGATGCAGTAGATGCTCGCGCATGCTTGAGTTGGACAACATCCAGCACATCCTGGTGACGCGCACCCCGGCGATGACGGGGCGCTACGAATTCCTGTCGTTCGACAACCCGGCGGGAGGGCGAGCCTGGCTGGGCGAGCTGGTGGACAAGGCCCAATCGGCGGCCGACGTGCGCAGGACGATGGACAGCAGCGACCGCTGGGTCACGCTGGCGTTCACCTGGAATGGCCTGCGGGCGTTGGGCGTTCCCGAGGACTCGCTCGCCACGTTCCCGGACGAATTCCGTGAGGGCATGGCCGCGCGCGCGGACATCCTGGGCGACACCGGTGCGAACCACCCCGACAACTGGGGCGGCGGGTTGGCCGGCGACGACCTGCACGCGATCGCGATCCTGTTCGCCCGCAACGATGCCGAGCACCGCCGCTGCACGACGGTTCACGATGATCTGGTCGCACGCTGTCCCGGGGTGCGGGTGCTGTCCTACCTCGACCTGAACGCGACGCCACCGTTCGACTACGCCCACGATCACTTCGGGTTCCGGGACCGATTGTCCCAACCGGTGATCGAGGGCAGCGGCGAAGAGCCGACACCGGGTTCCGGCGGGGCGCTGAAGCCCGGCGAATTCATCCTCGGCTACCCCGACGAGGAAGGCAACATACCGAATCTTCCTCAACCCGAGGAATTGTCGCGCAACGGCAGCTACATGGCCTACCGGCGGCTGCGGGAGCACGTCGGGCTGTTCCGCGACTACCTGAAGGAACAGGCCGACACGCCGGACGGGCAGGACCTCCTTGCCGCGAAACTGATGGGCCGGTGGCGAAGCGGTGCACCGCTGGTCCTCGCACCCGAGCACGACGACCCCGAGCTCGGCGCGGATCCCATGCGTAACAACGACTTCAACTACAAGGAACCGGACCCGTTCGGGTACGCGGTGCCGCTGGGTTCCCACATCCGCCGGCTGAACCCGCGCGACACGACGGTCAACATGAACCGGCGCCGGATGATCCGCCGCGGCGCGACGTACGGCGAGGCGCTTCCCGAGGGCGCCGACGACGACGGCGCGGACCGCGGCATCGCCGCGTTCATCATCTGCGCCAGCCTGGTGCGCCAATTCGAGTTCGCGCAAAACGTGTGGATCAACGACCGCAACTTTCACGAGCTGGGCAACGAGCGCGATCCGATCTGCGGAACACAGGACGGCACACTCGAATACAAGATTCCCAAGCGCCCGATCCGCAAGGTCCTCAAGGGATTGCCGGCGTTCACCACGCTCACCGGCGGCGCGTACTTCTTCCTTCCCGGTATCAACGGCCTCAAGTACCTTGCGAGGACACCATGAGCGCACCCGCGCGCACCTACAACCAGGCGCACCTTCCCCGTCAGCACACGCCAGGCCGCCGGCGTATCAGCATCTACTGGACGTGGAGCTATCCGTGGGAGGCCCAACGCGATCCCGCCGCGATGGACAACCGGTTCTCCACCATGACGGAGGTCCGCCGGGTGGCCTGGCCGAACTACGAGACGCCGGAGTGGGACGAGGCGCACTTTCTGCAGGGCATCGCCGGGACCCTGGAGTTGTTCCACCGCTCGACACTGCATTTCCAGGAACTCGCCGGCGAGGTGACCGGTCACCCGGTCGCGGTCTTCCAGCGGATCGACCAGGCGGGATACCAGCTGCCGATCGACGAGCGGGTGCTGGCCGACGCCGACACCCTCATGGTTTTCGGGCTGGATCACGTTCTCGGACAAGAAGAGTCGCGACCGGAGGAGGCCGAAGCGATTCGGGCGTGGCTGCAGCGCGAAGGCACCTGCCTGCTGATGGCCCCGCACCACGACGTGGGCTTCACCCACGACCCCGAGCAGCGCCAGGTCGAGTACCTACACCACGGCGACCCGCTGGTGCCGCGCCAGCAGCGCTTCAGCCAATACACCCGGTCGCTGATGAAGGCCCTCGACGTTCCCGTCTACAACAGGTGGGGGCTAAGGCCCGCCGTTGTCCCAGGCGGCAATGAGATCGCTCCGCTGACCGCGTTCGCCGATCTTGACGCGCCCGGACTTCTCGACGGCGTAACCACTTTCAACTTCCACCCGCACCTGCCGCACTACGAGCTCACGGCGCCGGAAAGCGACACGCTGCGGGTGCTCGGCCGGCAACGAATCGATCCCACCCGGCCCCATCCGTTCACCGAGGCGGGCAACACCGAGTTCAACGCGCTCATCTGGATGCCGCCCGCCGGCCGGCGCGCCGGCGACATCGTGCTGGTCGACTCCACGAATTTCACGACGCTTTTCGGGGGCACCGAGAGCCTGGCCCGCTTCTGGCGCAATGTCGCCCTGATGTCGCCCTGATGAGGTGACGCGGCCCCGGCGAGCCGGACTCGACGAGACCGAACGTCAGCCGTTGACTTCCCGTACCGCGGTCAACGCGTCGTCGAGGGTCGGGTACAGCGGGAAGGTCTTGTCCAAACCGGTCAGGTGGATCGGCCGCCTGGTCGCCGGACCCCGCGCGACCACCCCGAACTCGACGGACTTGCCCAGCTTCTCGTAGGTGGCCGCGAGGATCTTCAGCCCCACCGAGCCGAGGAACTCCACCGCGGAAAGATCGATGACCAGTGCCGTCGGGCCGTCCGCGACTACCGCGCCGATGGCTTGTTCCAGGGCCGGGGCGGTGACCAGGTCGATTTCACCGCTCACGCTGACCACGGACACCCCATCGTGGTCCGCAACCAACGTGGTAATCGAATCAGGAGCTGACAATGGCGATCCTTTGTCCCGGGCCTTAAGTGCCTTAAGTGTGGTGCAAGCCTAACCTGCTTTGCGAACTGCGAGAAAGAAGAAGACCTCAACACCTGCCCCGCGACGATCCAGGCTAGTCTCCCCATAGAACGTGCGCACTGCGACGCGGCACATGGGGAGGTCAGATGTCAGACTTGCCGTCGGATTTCAGCAGTACCAGCACCGCCGCACAGACGGTCAGCATCTCCAGCGAGGGCCTGCTACCGCAGCTAGTGCAGCATTTGCGGCAGAACCGGACGGTTTTGCGTGAGGAATGGGCGCGCAGGATCACCGAGGCGCAGTTGCTCACCGCCATGACCCCCGAAGAGCTGTTCTCCGAAGCCACCGCCGTCTACGACAACTACGTCGAGGTGCTCGAGACCGGTAGCGTCGAGGCGCTGCAGGCCTATGCGCGCGACCTGTCGGAACGCATCATCCCCCGGGGCGTGGAGACCGACGAGGTGCTCGGCATCGTCTTGCTGCTGCGCGACGTGCTGGCCCGCTCCCTGTTCGAGAAGTACCAGACAGACTTCGAGATGCTCAACCGCGTGCTGGACGCCTACGAGCCGGCGGCCAACCGCATCGCCAACACCGTGGGCGTGTCCTTCGTGCAGGAGCGCGAGCGCATCATTCGCCAGCAGCAGGAGGCGATCCGCGAGCTGTCGACCCCGGTGCTGCAGGTGCGCGAGCAGCTGCTGATTCTGCCGATCATCGGCGTGCTGGACAGCCAGCGCGCCCGTCAGGTCACCGAACAGCTGCTGCGGGCCATCCGCGCCAACCGCGCGAAGGTCGTCGTCATCGACATCACCGGTGTGCCCACCATCGACTCCACGGTGGCGAACCACCTGGTGCAGACCGTCGACGCGTCGGGGCTGATGGGCGCGAGCGTCATCATCACCGGCCTGTCCTCCGAGATCGCCCTGACGCTGGTGACGATCGGGCTGGACCTGTCGAAGATGAACGCCGTCGGCGACCTGCAGGGCGGTATCGAAGAGGCCGAACGCCTGCTGGGCTACGAAGTCACACGCACCGGCGACACCACCGGGTAGACCCAATCAGCAGAGTTCCCGATGCCAGTCCCCATCCTGAAACAGGGCGCGATTCTGATCGCGACGGTGCAGGCCGCACTCACCGACTCCGAGACCGAACGGCTCCGGTACGACCTGATGGAGCGGGTCAGCCGGTTCCGCGCGCAGGGCATCATCGTCGATGTCACCGCCATCGACGTGATGGATTCGTTCGCCGCCCGGTCGCTGCGGACGATCGCGCACATGACGCGACTGCGCGGTGCGGACACCGTGATCGTGGGTTTGCAGCCAGAGGTGGCCTTCGCCATGGTCCAACTGGGTCTGGCGTTCGATGACATGAACACGGCCCTGGACCTCGAAGAGGGCCTTGCCCTGCTGAGTCGCAAATCGACGATCGGGCGCGATGGTGGAGGCTGACATCGTCGTCGACATCGATAACCCCGACGACATCGTCGAAGCCCGCAAAGCCGGCCACCAGCTCGCACTCGACCTCGGATTCTCGCTGACCGACGTCACCATGATCGCGACCGCGATCTCCGAGATCGCGCGAAACATCACCAGCTATGCAGGTCGCGGTGCGGTGCGGGTCGCGGTCGAGGACCGGGAGGGCCGCAAGGCCCTGGTGGTGCGCGCCGAGGACGACGGGCCCGGCATCGCCGACATCGAGCGCGCCATGGAGGACGGATACTCCACCGGCCGCGGGTTGGGCATGGGCCTGCCCGGGGCCCGCCGCCTGATGGATCGGTTGATCGTGGAATCCGCGCGCGGCCGCGGGACGGTCATCGAAATGTGGAAATGGGTTCCCGGCCGTGCATGAACACGGCCGGCTGGGGCCAATGGAATGGGCAAGGGCGGGCCGCCCGGTGCCCGGCGAGTACACGTCCGGCGACCGCGGCCTAGCGATCGACATCGACGGTGCTGCCGCCCTGTTCGGGGTGCTGGACGGACTCGGCCACGGCCCCGCCGCCGCCGCCGCGGCGCTGCGCGCCGTCGACGCGCTCACGCACGCCCGCAACGAGCGGGTCGAGGTTTTGGTCCAGCTGTGCCACCGCGTGTTGGCCGGCACCAGAGGAGCCGCGATGACCCTGGCGCGGGTCGATTTTGCGGCCGGCACGCTGACGTGGACCGGGGTTGGCAACGTCACGGCCAACCTGCTGGCCAAGGATGCGGCCGGCGTCCACGTCCGCTCCAGCGCGCGGCTGGCCGCGGGCATCGTCGGCTACCGCATCCCGGAAATCAGGCCCGCGCAAGTGATTCCGCTGCGCGCCGGCGACCTGCTCGTCATCGCGACCGACGGCATCACCGAGGAGCACTTGGACCACCTCGACTTCGCGGGCACGGCCACAGCGATCGCCGAGGAGATCTTGGGCAAGTACGCCAAGGAATCCGATGATGCGATGGTGCTCGCCGCGCGCCACCGGGGAGCAACCACATGACCAACGCAAACCTTGACGACTTTCACGCCCAGTACGTCACCGCGCTGCGGGCCTACCTGGACACCCGCGACGAGGACAGCCTGGCCGTCGCCCACGAGCTGGGCCGCCGGGCCCTGGAAGAGCAGATCAGCATGCTCGACATCATCGAGCACCACGTCGAGCTGGTCCTCGAACTCGCGAAGGACATCCGGGTTGACGGGCCGGTCGCGCTGGATTTCTTGCTGCAGACGCTGGCCCCGCTCGACGTCGCAACCCGCGGATTCCTCGACGGCACCAAGCGCTACGCCGAACAACGCGCCCGCGCCGAGGGGCTCGCCGACCGCGACAAATTCCGCACCGCACTGGTGAATTCGCTGCAGGAGGGGTTCTTCGTCGCCGATCACGAGGGCGCGGTGATCGAGATCAACCACGCGTTCGCCGACATCCTGGGCTACCCCGCCGAAGGTTTGCCGTATCGCTGGCCCCATCCGTGGCTGGTCGACAAGAAGACGGCGCGTCAACAAATCGAAAAAGTGATGAGCAGCGGCAGCGCCGAGTACGAGACACCGATTCGGCATCGAGACGGCCGCCTCGCCTGGGTGGCGGTGAGCATCAACGCCGTCAAGGAAACCGGCAGCGACCGGGACGTTTTCGTGGGCACCATCCGGGACATCACCGCAGAGCGCGCGTTCGCGGCGCGGGAAAGCGCGGTGCTGCGCCTGGCCACGGCCGTGGCCGTGGCCAAGAGCGTGGCCGAGCTGCTGGCCATCACGCTCGACGAGTGCCGGACGTCGATCGACATCCAACGCGTGGTCGCCGTGTCGTGGCCGAACGGCGACGGGGAGCCGACCGTCCAGATCGCCGGGGAGTCCGGCGAGTCGTCGTGGCGCGACCTTGATCCGTGGCTGCGCAGCACGTTTCAGGATGCGCGTCACCAGCTGCCGCTGACCGCCAAGACGGTCGACCGGCCGGACACCCCCGGGAAGGCGCAGGGGCTGGTCGCGGTGCTGTCCGGTGCGGGCGACGTCGCGTTGTGGCTGGAGCTGGGCTCCCCCCGCTGGATCAGCGCCGAGGATCGGCTGCTGGTGACGGTGCTCATCGGCCATCTCAGCCTGGCCATCCAGCATGTCCGCCAGTTCGAGAGCGCCCGCGAGACGTCGCTAACCCTGCAGCGCGCGATGCTGCCGCCGGTGAAGCCGCCGCCGGGGTTTGCCGTGCGCTACGAACCCGCCGTCCCGCCGCTCGAGATCGGCGGCGATTGGTATGACGTGCTGCCGCTGGGCGATCACCGCATCGGCATCGTCGTCGGCGACTGCGTGGGCCGCGGCTTGCCCGCCGCGGCGATCATGGGCCAGCTGCGCAGCTCGGCGCGGGCGCTGTTGATCAACGGCGCCCAGCCGGCGCTGCTGCTCGAGCAACTCGACTCGGCGGCGTCGCTCATTCCGAACGCCTACTGCACAACGGTTTTCGTGGCCGTCCTAGACACCGAATCCGGTCTGCTGCAGTACAGCAACGCCGGCCACATGCCGGCCGTGGTCGCCGGGGCCGGGTCCGGTTCCGAGCCCGAGAAGGCCGTACTGACCGACGCCACCTCGGTGCCGCTGGCCGTCCGCCGGGACGAGCCCCGCCCACAGGCGTCGACGGTGCTGCCGTCGGGCTCGACGCTGATGCTGTTCACCGACGGCCTGGTCGAGCGCAAGCACGAGTCGATCGACGACGGAATCGCCCGCGCCGCAGACGTTTTGGTCGAGACGATGACGCTGCCGCTGGATGCCGTCGCGGATGCGATGCTGCGCGAACTGGCCCCGGCGGCCGGATATGACGACGACGTCGCGATGGTGATCTACCGGCACGGTGGGGCACCGTTGCGCATCGAAAGCATCGCCACCGCAGACCAATTGGTCGATATCCGGCATCGGCTGGGCGGCTGGCTGCGGGGCGCCGACGTGCCGGAGGAGTTAGCCGCCGACATCGTGCTGGTGATCAACGAGGCGTGCACCAACTGCGTCGAGCACGCGTACCGCGGACATCCCGTCGGGTCGATGCTGCTCGAGGCCAAGGCCACCGACGGCGAGATCCGGGCGCGAGTCACCGACACCGGTTCCTGGAAGAAACCGGCCGCCGACCCGGGCAACAGCGGGCGGGGCCTGGTGCTGATGAGGGCCCTGAGCAACGCGATGGAAATCGACACTTCCCCAACCGGAACGACGGTCGACATCAGCTTCCGTCTGCACCCGGCGGGGGTTTGACGGCGGCGCACCGTTTGCCCCGTCCCGATCGTGGTATCCACACAGGCGTGACCCGCGCATCGATCACCGTCGAACCCGCCCTCCCGGCGGCCCATGGGCCGTTGTCGATGGCGGTGCGCCGCACGTTGACGGGACCGCCGTCGAACGACCACCTCGCCCGCATCGGCACATCCGTGCGCGATTCCGATCCCTACGGCCTGGACCTGCAGCTGGCCCTGTGCATGTGCTACGAGCTGCATTACCGCGGGTTTGCCGGCGTGGATCCCACCTGGGAGTGGAATCCCCCCCTCCTGCACCTGCGCGCCGAACTCGAGCGGGCCTTCCTGGCGGGGGTGCGCCGCGACGTCGGACCGATCGACCCCGGCCGCACGGCGGCGGAGGAAATGGACGCGATCTCCGTCGAGCCCATCGACGGGACCGGCCCGTCGTATCACCTGCGCGACAGCGGGACCTGGCAGCAGATGCGCGAATACTTCGTGCACAGGTCGCTGTATCACCTCAAGGAGGGCGACCCGCACGCGTGGGCGATCCCGCGGCTGATGGGCGGCGCCAAGGCGGCGTTCGTGGCGGTCGAATTTGACGAGTACGGCGCCGGCCGGGGTCCGCGGCTGCATCAGCAGCTCTTCGCGGACCTGCTGGTTGCCGCCGATCTGGATCCGACCTATCTGGGCTACCTTGACGCCGTCGGTGCCGAAGCGCTCGCGGTGGTGAACCTGATGTCGCTGTTCGGGTTGCACCGCCGATTGCGTGGCGCCGCGATCGGGCATTTCGCGGCGACGGAGATCACCTCGCCGCCCGGCTCCCGGCGGATGGTCCAGGCGCTGGAACGGATGGACGCGCCGCCACAGTGCATCGCCTTCTACCGCGAGCACGTCGAGGCCGACGCGGTGCACGAACAGGTGGTGCGCCTCGACGTCGTCGGCGACCTCGTCGCCCGCGAACCGAGACTGGACCCCGACGTCGTCTTCGGCATGCGCGCGCACGCCGTGGTCGAAAATCGGTTGGCGGACAACATCATGGCGCGCTGGAAGCGGGACGAGGCGTCGCTGCGGCGACCGCTCGATTAGCATCGATTAGCCGCGCCGGCATCTCCGGTGGCTGGTGTCGCACAACGGGTACTCCCTGCTGCGCCCGCAGGCACAGATCGCCACCATGAACCGGTCGGATTCGACGACGCGGCCGTCGGGCGTCTCGATGCGCACCGGCCCGGAGACCAGCACCGGGCCTTTCGGCACCACTTGCACCCGGGTGGCGGTCATGGCTTGTCCGCCCGGATGACCACCAGCTCCTCGTGCCGGCAGCCGCGCCGCAACCGGCCCGTCTCCTCCAGCCAGGCCGCCCGCGCCGACAGCACCGGTCCGAATGGAATCCACTGGGAGGCAATGACTTCGGCCTCCAGCCCGGTTGCCCGCAGCGAGTCCAGCGACTGGCCGACACCGGCCAGTGCCGAGTGGACGAGCAGCAGGGATCCGCCGCGGCACAACAGGTTTGACGCCGACTCGCACAGCGGATCCAGCACCAGCCGCCCGTCGAGGCCGGCGTTCCATGCCCACGACGGCCCGGCGCTCGGCGAGATCGCCGCGGTGTCGTCGTCGGGCGGTGCCGGCACATAGGGCGGATTGGACACCACCACCTCGAAGGGCTCGCAGCTCAGCGCCCCGATCCAGGAGCCTTCGCGGACGTCGATCTCCACCCCCGCGACGGCCGCGTTGCCCCGGGAGCTGCGCACCGCGCGCGGGCAGATGTCGAAGGCGGTGACGCTGGCACAACCCATTTCGGCCGCCGCTATCGCGACGAAGCCGCTGCCGGCACACAGGTCGAGCACCCGCCGGCGCGGGATCAGCCCGCTGCGGTGCATCGTGTCGACGAGCAGCCGGGAGTCCTCTTGCGGCGGGTACACGTCATCCGGCCGGCCGGTCTCGGCGACGAGCAACTCCGGCCGCAGATCCGGATAGGTGGCGGTCAACGCTGCGCCCGATTCACGCGTGCGCCGAGGTTCTGGCGAGCTGTTCGACCACCGTCGAGCAGAACGCGGGCAGGTCGGCGGGCGACCGGCTCGTTATCAGGTTTTCGTCGACCACGACCTCTTCGTCCACCACGTGAGCACCCGCATTGCGAAGGTCGGTGCGAATGCTCGGATACGACGTGAGTGTTCGCCCGACCGCCACCCCGGCCTCCACCAGGGTCCACGGACCGTGACAGATCGCGCCGACCGGCCTTCCCGAGTTGACGAAGTCCCGCACAAACGACACCGCCGAGCGGTCCAGGCGCAACTTGTCGGGATTCACCGTGCCGCCGGGCAGCACCAGGCCGTCGAACTCGTCGACCGAAACATCCGAGACAGCCCGGTCCACGGGGAAGGTTCCCGCGGGCTCCAGGTCGTGGTTACGCGCCTGAATATCACCGGGTTTCAGGGACAGCAGCTGCACCTCCGCGCCCGCCTCCTCGAGCGCGGCGCGCGGCTGCTCGAGTTCCACCTTCTCCACCCCGTCGGCCGCCAGGATGGCAATTCTCTTGCCCTGCAATTCGTTTGACATCATGTATCCCTTCGTGCTCACGCGGAGCCGTCACGCGTCCCGCCCCGCGTCCGCGTTGGCATCCGAATACCCTTGCCGAAGCGCACCAAACTTGCGCTCAGCTCGAGGCGGCCCGCAGCGCCTCGAGCAACGGTTCCGCCGCTTCCTTCAGAAACAGCTCCTGCGTGTCGCCGCCGATCTGGACCAGCGCCACGTCGGTGAACCCCGCCTCCCAGTACGGGCGGACGGCGTCCACGATCGCGTCCAGGTCGGGTCCGCAGGGAATGCTCTCGGCGACGTCGTCGGGGCGCACGAATTGGGTGGCGCCGGCGAAGCCGGCCGGCGTCGGCAGGTCGGCGTTGACCGCCCAGCCGCCGGCGAACCACCGGAATTGGTCGTGGGCGCGTTCGATCGCCACGTCGCGGTCGGGATCCCAGCTCACCGGTAGCTGCCCCACCACCCGACCGCCCTCGGCGCCGTTGGCGGCCTGACGCGCGGCGTGCCACGCACCCACCAGGTCCGCATCGGGTTGCACCGCGACCAGGTGGTCGGCGAGCTTGGCGAATTTCTCGACGCCGTTGGCGCCGCTGGCCGCCACCCCGATTTGGACCGGCACCTCGGGCACATCCCACAGCCGCGCGGAGTCCACCTGGAAGTACTCGCCGCGCCAGTTCACCAGCCGGCCGCCGAACAGCTCACGGATGATTTTGATGGCCTCGCGCAGCATGTCCTGCCTGCGCTCGACGGTCGGCCAGGCCTTGCCGACGACGTGTTCGTTGAGGTTCTCGCCGCTGCCCAACCCCAGGGTGAACCGCCCGTCGGCAAGGATCTGCACGGTGGCCGCCTGCTGCGCGACGATCGCCGGGTGATACCGCATGGTCGGGCAGGTCACGTAGCTGTACAGGTCCACCCGGTGGGTGGCGTGCGCCACCGCGCCCAGCACCGCCCACGCATTCGGTGCGTGCCCCTGAGACATCAGCCACGGCGAGAAGTGGTCGCTGCAGACCTCGAAGTCGAAGCCGCGTTCTTCGGCCGAAAGCGCATACCGCACAAGGTCTTTGGGCCCGCTCTGCTCGGTCATCAAGGTATAGCCGAACTTGGTCATATCCGACCTGTACCCCGGCGCGCCGGGCGCAAACCGCCTCAGGGCGTCACGACGCGGCTATAGGCGCTCCTTGACCGCCGCCGACAGCCGCGCGCCGTCGGCCTTCCCGGCCGCGATCTTGGTGGCGGCCTTCATCACCAGCCCCATCTGCTTCATGCCCGGGCGCTCCCCGATGTCCTCGGCGACCTGCGCGATCGCGGTGTCGGCGACGTCTGCCAACTCCGCCTCGGTGAGCGGTGTGGGCAGGTACTCGTCGATGATCCGCGCCTCGGCGTGCTCGTTCGCGGCGAGCTCGCCCCGGCCGTTCTGGGTGTAGATCTCGGCTGCCTCGGCCCGCTTGCGGGACTCCCTGGCCAGCACCTTGATGATTTCGTCGTCGGAGAGCTCCCTGGCCTGCTTGCCGGACACTTCCTCGGTCTGGATCGCGGCCAGCAGCATGCGCAGGGTCGCGGTCCGCAACTTGTCCTGGGTCTTCATCGCCTGGGTGAGGTCGGCCCGGAGCCGGGATTTCAGTTCCGCCATGCCTGAGACGCTACGCGGGCGTCGCGAGCAGAGATTGAGAAATGCCCCGACCGCCGACAGGATGGAGGCCATGACCCACGACGGGCCCGGTTTCAAAGGCCACCGGACACGGTGAGCACGCTGCCACCCGGCTATCCGGCCGGCCCGCCGCCGGCTTACGGACCCCCGCCTTACGGCCCGCCACCCGCATACGGCCCCCCGCCGGCTTACGGCCCACCGCCCGCTTACGGCCCGCCGCCCGGCTACGGCCCCCCGCCCGGTTACGGTCCCCCACCTTATGGCCCCCCGCCCGGCTACGGCCCGCCGCCGGGATTCGGGCCGCCACCCACCCCGGCGGCGCTCAAGCCCGGGATCATCCCGCTGCGTCCGCTGTCGCTGAGCGACATCTTCAACGGCGCGGTCGGCTACATCCGCACCAACCCGAAGGCCACGCTGGGACTGACCACGCTGGTGGTCGTGGCCATGCAGATCATCACGCGGATCGCCTTCTTCGGGCCGCTGGCCGCCTACGGCCGGCTCACCACCGACCGGCCGGACGAGCTGACGTGGGGGGTCATGGGGGCGTGGGGGGCGTCGATGTCGGCCAGCCTCCTGGTCACCTGGCTGGGCAGCATGATGCTGTCCGGAATGCTCACCGTCATCGTCGGGCGGGCGGTGTTCGGTTCGACGATCACCATCGGCGAAACCTGGCGCAAGATTCGCGGCCGGCTGCTTCCCCTGCTCGGGCTGGCCTTGCTGGAAGCCGCGGTGGTGGTGGTCCTGGCCGGGTTGGTCGCGGTGATACTCGCGCTGCTGGCGGCGATCGGCAACGGCGCGCTGGCCGTCCTGCTGGGCTTCCCGCTGGGGCTCGCGATGATCGCGGTGCTGGTGTTCCTCTACACGGTGGTGCTGTTCGCACCCGTGCTGATCGTGCTCGAGAGGCTGCCGGTCATCGAGGCGCTGACCAGGTCCTTCGCGCTGGTTCGCGGCGGCTTCTGGCGGGTGCTGGGAATCCGGACGCTGACGTTCATCGTGGCATCCGTCGTCGCCAACGCGATGGCGGTGCCGTTCAGCATCGTCGGCCAGGTCATCCTGTCCGGAAACCCGTCGGTTTCGGCGCTGCTCATCGGCACCTCGGTCGCATCCGTCGGGGCGGCGATCGGCGAGATCGTCACCGCGCCCTTCAACGCCGGAGTGATCGTGCTGCTCTACACCGACCGCCGAATGCGCGCCGAGGCATTCGATCTGGTGCTGCAGACCGGCGCCGCCGGCGGGCCCTACGCTGCCGCGTCCACCGACAACCTGTGGCTGACCCGGCCCGCGTAGGCCGAGCGAGGACGAGCTGAGACAGTGCCTTCCATCGACATCGACCGCGATGGCGCCCACCTGGCCGCACAGACCGAGCTCGGCAAGCCGATCTATTCGAAGGCTTCTGCGGCACAACAACTCATCGACTGGCTCAACGAACAGATCTACCGGCTGCTGCAAAAGACCTCGGCGGTCCCGGGGGGATTGTTCACCACCACGGTGCTGCTGATCCTGCTTGCAATCGCGGTGATAGTCGCCGTCCATGTCGCGCGGCGCACCATGCGCACCCGCCGGGGCGGTGACCACCTGCTGTTCGAAGCCGCACAGCTCACCGCCGCCCAGCATCGCGCGACCGCGGAAGGCTATGCGGCGGAAGGTAATTGGGCCGCGGCGATCCGACACCGGTTGCGCGCCGTCGCACGCCAGCTCGAGGAGACCGGCGTGCTCAACCCTGCCCCCGGCCGCACCGCCAACGAGCTGGCGCACGACGCCGCCGCGGCGTTGCCTCATCTCGAAGGCGAATTGTGGGAGGCGGCAACGGCTTTCAACGACGTCACCTATGGTGAGCGGCCCGGAACTGCAGCCGCCTACCAGATGATCGCGGACCTCGACGACCACCTGCGGTCCAGACCACCGGCCGCCGCACCGACGTCGGGCCCGCACGTCGCCGTCGAATCATGGGCGAGGGTCCGGTGACGGCGACGATCCCGACGCGACCGGCGGCGCGGTGGCGCACATGGGCCTGGGTGGCGCTCGCCCTGGTCGTGCTCGCCGCGATCGCCGCGATCGGCGCCTACCTGACCGAACCGCGACCCGGCGCCCCGATGGATCCCGCCTCGACCGAGCCCGACGGTGCCCACGCCCTGGTGGCGCTGCTGCGCGACGGCGGCGTCGACGTCATCGTCGCCAACGGCATCGCCGACGTCGAGCGGGCGGCACGCCCCAACACGCTCATCCTGGTGGCACAGAGTCAGTACCTGGCCGACGACACCCTGCTGGACCGGCTGGCGAAGGCCCCCGGCGATCTCCTGCTGGTGGAGCCCACGGCGCGAACCCGCGAGGCACTCATGCCAGGGGTGACCATCGAGCCCTCCAGCGACTTCGACAGCAACCCGAATTGCTCGCTGCGCGAGGCCACCTGGGCCGGGTCGGTGCGGTTCGGCCCGAGCGTCAGCTACAAGGCCAAAGACGGCCGGACCATGACGCGCTGCTACGACGGGATACTGATCCGGTTCCGGGACCACGGCCGGACAGTGACGGCCGTCGGCAGCACCGATTTCATGACCAACGGCGGCCTGTTGCACGCGGGCAACGCCGCGTTGGCGATGAACCTCGCCGGTGACCGGCCCCGCCTCATCTGGTACGCGCCGCATCGCGTCGAGGGCGAAACATCCTCGCCCGCATCGATTTCCGACCTGATCCCGGACAATGCGATCTGGGTCGTCTGGCAGCTCTGCCTGGTGGTGCTGCTGGTTGCGCTGTGGAAGGGGCGCCGGCCGGGTCCGCTGGTCGCCGAGGAGCTGCCCGTCGTGGTGCGGGCGTCGGAAACGGTGGAGGGGCGCGGCCGGCTCTACCGGTCCCGGCGCGCCCGCGATCGCGCCGCCCAGGCGTTGCGCACCGCCACGCTGCAGCGCCTACTGCCGCGCCTCGGCCTCGGCGCGGGCACGCCGCCGCCGGCGGTGGTGGCGACCGTTGCCCAGCGCAGCGGGGCAGACGCGGGCTTCGTTTCCTATCACCTGTTCGGCCCGCCGCCGGCCACCGACGACGACTTGCTACAACTCGCCCGAGCGCTCGACGAAATCGAAAGGCAGGTCACACACTCGTGACACAACCGTCCCCGCCGCACACCCCCGTCTCAGACCCGGCCGCCGAATCCGCGCGAAATGCGTTGCTGGCGTTGCGCGGTGAGCTCGCCAAGGCCGTCGTCGGACAGGAAGGGGTCGTCAGCGGCCTGGTCATCGCGCTGCTGTGCCGCGGTCACGTGCTGCTGGAAGGCGTTCCGGGGGTCGCGAAGACGCTGCTGGTCCGGGCGTTGGCCGCGGCGTTGCAGCTGGAGTTCAAGCGCGTGCAGTTCACCCCCGACCTGATGCCCGGCGACGTCACCGGATCGTTGGTGTACGACTCGCGCACCGCCGCGTTCGCGTTCCGGCCCGGCCCGGTGTTCACCAATCTCCTGCTGGCCGACGAGATCAACCGCACCCCGCCCAAGACCCAGGCCGCGCTGCTCGAGGCGATGGAGGAGCGTCAGGTCAGCGTGGAAGGCGAGGCCAAGCCGCTGCCCGACCCCTTCATCGTCGCCGCGACACAGAACCCGATCGAATACGAGGGCACCTACCAGCTGCCCGAGGCGCAACTGGACCGCTTTCTGCTCAAGCTGAATGTCGCACTGCCGCAACGCGATTCCGAGATCGTCATTCTCGGGAGGCACGCGCACGGCTTCGACCCCCGCGACCTGTCCGCGATCAAGCCGGTGGCTGGGCCCGGGGAACTGGCGGCCGGCCGGCAAGCCGTCGCGCAGGTGCTGGTCGCCGACGAGGTGCTCGGCTACATCGTCGACATCGTCGGCGCCACCCGTTCCTCCCCTGCGTTGCAGCTGGGTGTGTCGACACGCGGGGCGACGGCGGTGCTGGCCACCGCCCGATCCTGGGCATGGCTGTCCGGCCGCAACTACGTCACGCCCGACGACGTGAAGGCCATGGCCCGCCCGACGCTGCGGCACCGGGTGATGCTGCGCCCCGAAGCGGAGCTCGAGGGCGCCACACCCGACGGCGTGCTCGACGGAATCCTGGCCTCGGTTCCGGTGCCCCGCTAGTGATCCTGACCGGGCGCACCGGCCTGGCGGCGCTGATCCTCATCCTTCCGATCGCGCTGTCGCCCTGGCCGGCAAGGGCTTTCGTGGCGCTACTGGTGGCGCTGGCGGTGGTGGGCGCCATCGATGTCGGGCTGGCGGCCAGCACCCGTGGGCTGCGCTACACCCGGTCGCCGGACTGTTCCGCCCGGCTGGGCCAGCGGGTCGATGCCGACCTGGAGATCTTCAACGACGGCCGCCGCCGCTTCCGCGGCCAGATCCGCGACGCCTGGCCGCCCAGCGCGCGCGCCGAACCGCGCATTCACGCCGTCACCATCGCAGCCGGCCAGAGCCGGCGTGTCCGCAGCGTGCTGCGGCCGGTTCGCCGCGGCGATCAGCGCGCGGCCGTCGTCACCGCCCGGTCGATCGGGCCGCTGGGGTTCGCCGGACGGCAGCGCTCCCGGCCGGTGTCGGGCCAGGTGCGGGTGCTGCCGCCCTTCCTGTCGCGCAAGCACCTGCCGTCGCGGCTCGCCAAGCTGCGGGAGATCGACGGGCTGCTGCCCACGCTGATCCGGGGGCAGGGAACCGAATTCGACTCGCTGCGCGAGTATGTCGTCGGCGACGACGTGCGCTCCATCGACTGGCGCGCCACCGCGCGCCGCGCCGACGTGATGGTTCGCACCTGGCGGCCCGAACGCGACCGGCGGGTGGTGATCGTGCTCGACACCGGGCGCATGGCGGCCGGCCGCGTCGGCGTCGACCCGACCGCCGCGGATCCGGCGGGGTGGCCCCGGCTGGACTGGTCGATGGACGCCGCCCTGCTGCTGGCCGCGCTGGCGTCGCGGGCCGGCGACAACGTCGACTTTCTGGCGCACGACCGGGTGAGCCGGGCCGCCGTGTTCGGGGCGTCGCGCACCGAGCTGCTCGCCCAGCTGGTCGAGGCGATGGCCCCGCTGCAGCCGACGCTCGTCGAATCCGATTGGCGCGCAATGATTGCCGCCATCCTGCGGCGCACCCGGCGGCGGTCGCTGGTGGTGCTGCTGACCGACCTCAACGCGACCGCCCTGGACGAGGGGCTGCTGCCGATCCTGCCGCAGTTGTCATCCAGGCATCACGTGATGATCGCCGCGGTCGCCGACCCGCGCGTCGACCAGATGGCGGCCGGGCGCTCCGATCCCGCCGCGGTGTACGACGCGGCGGCCGCCGAGCGATCCCGCAACGACCGCCGGGCCATCGCGTCGCGGCTGCGCCACGGCGGGGTGGAAGTCGTCGACGCCGTCCCCACGGAACTGGCGCCCGCGGTCGCCGACCACTACCTGGCGATGAAAGCGACCGGGCGGCTTTGACTTTCGCTGCCGGCTACCCGGTGGGGACGACGTCGGGCGCGTCATCGATGTCGCCCGTCTCGCCGGCCTTCGCGGCGCGACGGCCAAAGTGGACGATGTAGGACAGGAACGCCACCTCGGCGACGACGCCGATGCCGACCCGAACGAACGTCGGCAACGGCGCCGGCGTCACCAGCGCCTCGAGCAACCCGGACACCAGCAGCACACCGACCAGGCCGACGGCGACGGACACCACCGCGCGGCCCTGTTCGGCGAGCACCTGTCCACGCGGCCGGTCGCCGGGCGATATCACCGACCACCCCAGCCGCATGCCCGCCGCCCCGGCCAGGAATACCGCCGTCAGCTCCAGCAGCCCGTGCGGAGCCAGCAGACCCAGCAGGATTCCGCCCTTGCCGGCGTGGAACATCAGTCCGGCGATCATCCCCAGGTTGGCGGCGTTCTCGAACAACACGATCGGGATCGGCAGCCCCAGCAGCACCGACAGCGCGATGCACTGCGCCGAGACCCACGCGTTGTTCACCCAGACCTGCAGCGCGAAGGCCGCGGCCGGGTGCTCGCTGTAGTACGAGGCGACGTCGTGGTTGACCAATTGATCGATGTCCGTTGGGGTTCCGAGCGCCGATTGCACCTCCGGATTGCCGGCCACCCAGAACGCGATGATCAGCGCGACGCCGAAAAACGCCGCCGCCGTGCCCAACCACCATCGCCAGCAGCGGTAGGCCACCACCGGGAACGAAACCGTCCAGAACCGGACGAACGCACTGCTCAGCGGCGCGTGGGCGCCCGTCACCGCGGAACGGGCGCGCGCTATCAAGCTCGACAGCCGGCCGATCATCAGCGAATCCGACGATGCCGATCGCAGCATCGACAGATGGGTGGACACGCGCTGATACAGCTCGACGAGTTCGTCGACCTCCGCGCCGGTCAGCGACCGGCGGCGCCTGACCAGCTGGTCCAGTCGATCCCAGGTGCCGCGATGGGTCAGCACGAATGCGTCGACATCCACCCTGAGCAGCCTAATCGCAGCCTGTACCGTTCGGTGTTATGTCGGAGGTGGTGACCGGGGACGCGGTGGTGCTCGACGTGCAGATCGCCCAGTTGCCGGTGCGCGCCGTGGGAGCACTGATCGACATCACGGTGATGTTCGTCTTCTACCTGCTCGGGCTGATGCTGTGGGCCGCCACCCTAACCCAGTTCGACAGCGCGCTGAGCGGCGCCGTCCTGGTCATCTTCACCGTGCTGGTGATGATCGGGTATCCGCTGGCGTTCGAAACCGCCACGCGGGGACGGTCAGTGGGCAAGATCGTGATGGGCCTGCGCGTGGTGTCCGACGACGGCGGCCCAGAACGCTTCCGGCAGGTGCTGTTTCGCGCGCTGGCCTCCGTGGTGGAGATCTGGATGTTCCTGGGCAGCCCCGCCGTCATCTGCAGCATGCTGTCGCCGAAGGCCAAGCGCATCGGCGACATCTTCGCCGGCACGGTTGTGGTGAGCGAACGCGGGCCGCGACAGGGGCCGCCGCCGGCCATGCCGCCGGCGTTGGCCTGGTGGGCGGCGTCGCTGCAGCTGTCGGGGCTGTCGCCGGGCCAGGCCGAGGTTGCGCGCCAATTCCTTTCCCGCGCACCGCAACTCGACCGGCAGTTGCGCCAGCAGATGGCATACCGGATCGCGGGCGACGTGGTGTCCCGAATCGCCCCGCCGCCGCCGCCCGGCGCCCCGCCGGAGCTGGTGCTGGCCGCGGTCCTCGCTGAACGGCACCGCCGCGAGTTGGCGCGACTCCGTCCCGCCATGCCGTCGCCGCCGCCGATGGGACCCTGGCCGCCCGCCGGGCCCGCCCCCGGCTGGCCGCAACCGCAGGACGGCGGCTTCTCGCCGCCCCGCTAGCTGGAGACGGCGATCGCCATCAGGGCGACGTCGATGATCAGCAACGCCCAGCCGGCCAGCGGAACCGCGATCCCGCCGCGGTGCTTGGCGGTGAAGAACGAGACGACGATGACGAGAAAGGCCACCACGGGCGCGCCGTAGAACGCGACGCCGAAATCGATCCCCCCGCTGCCCAGGTTCGGGCAATTGTGACCGCTGCAGCCGTCGGTGCTCATCACGGCGCCCAGCGCGAAGAGCATCACGAGCGCGGCCGCCGGCACCGTGGACAGCGCCAACCCCCAGTTGATCCACGGCCAGACGTGGCGTCTGCGGCCCGGGCCCTGCGCAGTTCCGGTCGCGCCGCGGGTCCCGCTCTCGAACGTCACGTTGGGGTTATTTGCGTTCATCCCTCAGGTGCTACCCGTCGGCATTCGGGTGCAAACTGCCCCGTCATGGCGGATTTGGGACTCATACGGTTGCATCGCGTTAGTTCGCGATATATCGTGATGTTTCGAAGCACGCGCCCCTGCGTGCTCCCATGAGACGTAAGGACTACGAACAATGACGAATCCCTTCATTCCGCCCGATGGTCCATTCGGCGGCCAGCCCGGCCTCGGGTTCGGCTTCGGCCCCGGCCAGCGGCGTGCCCTGCATGATGCCAGGCGCCAGGCGCGACGGGAGTTCCGCGAACATGTCCGTGCACAGGCCCGTGAACACGCCCGCGACCAGGCCTTCGGGCCGGGTTTCGGTCCCGGGTTCGGTTTCGGACCGGGCTTCGGCCCGGGCTTCGGCTTCGGCCCGGGTGGTTGGCGTCGCGGCGGTCCCGGTCGCGGCCGGCGCGGCGACGTGCGGGCGGCCATCCTGGTGCTGCTGGCCGAGCGGCCGATGCACGGCTACGAGATGATCCAGCAGATCGCCGAGCGCAGTAACGGAATCTGGCAGCCGAGCCCCGGCTCGGTCTACCCGACGCTGCAGCTACTGGCCGACGAAAGCTTGATCACCGCGGCCGAAACCGAGGGCAGCAAAAAGCTTTTCGAGCTGACCGAGCAGGGACGTGCGGCGGCCGAGAAGGTCGAGACGCCGCCGTGGGACGAGATCGCCAAGGGCGCCGACCCGGGCCACGTCAACCTGCGGACCGCCATGGGCCAGCTGTTCGGCGCCGTCGCGCAATCCGCGCACACCGCCAGCTCCGAGCAGCAACAGCGCATCGTCGAGATCGTCAACAATGCGCGGCGCGAGATCTACGGCATCCTCGGCGAGGACTGACCCCTCCTTTCCCCGCGAGCGTGCACAGAATGCCAGCCACACCGGCGTGGCGCTGCACAAACACGCACGCTCGCGGCCAAAAGGTCAGGTCACGTCCACCCAATCCAGGGTTCGCTGCACGGCCTTGCGCCAGCCCGCATACCCGGCGGCGCGCTGCTCGTCGCTCCACGCCGGCGTCCACCGCTTGTCCTCCCGCCAGTTGGCCCGCAGGTCGGACGGATCGGCCCAGAACCCGACGGCCAGGCCCGCCGCGTAGGCGGCGCCCAGCGCGGTCGTCTCGGCGACCACCGGCCGCACCACGTCCACACCGAGCACATCGGCCTGAATCTGCATGCACAGCTCGTTGCGGGTGATGCCACCGTCGACCTTCAAAACCTCAAGGCGCACACCGGAATCCGCTCTCATCGCGTCGACCACGTCGCGGCTCTGGTAGCAGATCGCCTCCAGCGTCGCGCGGGCCAGGTGCGCGTTCGTGTTGAACCGGGACAGCCCCACGATCGCGCCGCGCGCATCGGATCGCCAGTACGGCGCGAACAAGCCGGAAAACGCCGGCACGAAATATACCCCGCCGTTGTCGGGAACCTGCCGGGCCAAGGACTCGCTCTGGGCCGCGCCGCTGATGATGCCCAGCTGATCGCGCAGCCACTGCACGGCCGATCCGGTCACCGCGATCGAACCCTCGAGCGCGTAAACGGGTTTGGCGTTGCCGAACTGGTAGCACACCGTGGTCAGCAGGCCGTTTTTCGACCGGACGATCGTCTCGCCGGTGTTCAGCAGCAGGAAATTGCCCGTGCCGTAGGTGTTTTTGGCCTCGCCCGCGGCCAGGCACACCTGACCGACCATCGCCGCGTGCTGGTCACCGAGGACCCCCGTGATCGGCACCTCGCCCCCGACGGGCCCGGTCTCGGTGGTCACACCGTACGGCTGCGGCGACGACGACGGCGCGATCGCCGGCAGCATCCGCCGGGGAATGGAGAAGAAGGACAACAGCTCGTCGTCCCAGTCCAACGTCTCCAGGTCCATCAGCATGGTGCGGCTGGCGTTGGTGACGTCGGTGACGTGCACACCGCCGCGCGGGCCGCCGGTCAGGTTCCACAGCACCCAGGTGTCGGCGGTGCCGAAGAGCGCGTCACCGCGCTCAGCGGCCTCGCGCACCCCGTCGACGTTCTCCAGGATCCACTGCAGCTTCCCGCCGGAGAAATAGGTCGCCGGCGGCAGGCCGGCCCGGCGCCGGATCACGTCGCCGCGCCCGTCGCGGTCCAGTGCCGACGCGATCCGGTCGGTGCGGGTGTCCTGCCAGACGATCGCGTTGTAGTACGGCCGCCCGGTGCGCCGGTTCCACACCAGCGTGGTCTCGCGCTGGTTCGTGATTCCCAGGGCCGCAATGTCTTCCGGTGCCAGGTTGGCGCGGTTGAGCACCGATGTCAGCACCGACGACGTGCGCTCCCAGATCTCGACCGGGTCGTGCTCGACCCAGCCGGCGCGCGGCAGGATCTGCTCGTGCTCGAGCTGGTGACGGGCGACCTCGGCCCCGGCGTGGTCGAAGACCATGCAGCGGGTGCTGGTGGTGCCCTGGTCTATGGCGGCGACGAAGTCGGCCAACTGCTCTCCTTCAACGTTCTGTCCTGTCATCGTCCATGATGGTCTACCGCCCGTCGCGCTTGCGCTAGCGCCGGTAAACCTGTTCCATCGGCTTTGTGGGCGAAGAGGTCAAGCGCACCGCCTATGACCGCGCACAGCGCAGTGAATACCGGCGCAAGGTGCAGCTGTGTGTGGACGTCTTCGAGACGATGCTCACGCGGTCGCACTTCGAGTCCGAGCGGCCGCTCACCGGCATGGAGATCGAATGCAACCTCGTCGATGCCGACTACCAGCCCGCCATGTCGAATCGGTATGTGCTGGACGCCATCGCCGACCCGGCCTATCAATCCGAATTGGGCGCCTACAACATCGAATTCAACGTGCCGCCCCGGCCGCTGCCCGGACATACCGCCCTGGATCTGGAGGCCGAGGTGCGGGCCAGCCTGAACGACGCGGAGACCAAGGCCAGTTCCGGCGGCGCCCACATCGTGATGATCGGCATCCTGCCGACGCTGATGCCCGAACACCTCGAGCACGGCTGGATGAGCGAGTCGAGCCGTTACGCCGCGCTCAACGAGTCGATCTTCAGCGCGCGCGGCGAGGACATCCAGATCGACATCGCCGGCCCGGAGCCGTTGAGCTGGCGGACCACCACCATCGCGCCCGAATCCGCTTGCACCAGCACGCAATTGCATCTGCAACTCGCCCCGGCGGAGTTCGCCGCCAACTGGAACGCCGCACAGGTGCTGGCCGGTCCGCAGCTGGCCCTGGGCGCGAATTCGCCCTACTTCTTCGGCCACGAGCTGTGGGCGGAGACCCGGATCGAAGTGTTCACGCAATCCACCGACACCCGGCCCGAGGAGCTGACCTCTCAGGGGGTGCGGCCGCGCGTGTGGTTCGGCGAACGGTGGATCACCTCGATCCTCGACCTGTTCAAGGAGAACATCCGCTACTTCCCGGCCCTGCTGCCCGAGTTGTCCGACGAGGATCCGGTCGCCGAGCTGGCCGCCGGACGCATTCCCGCGCTGCACGAATTGCGCCTGCACAACGGAACCGTGTACCGGTGGAACCGGCCGGTGTACGACGTCGTCGACGGGCGCCCGCACGTGCGGCTGGAGAATCGCGTGCTGCCGGCCGGTCCGACCGTCGTCGACATGCTGGCGAATTCGGCCTTCTACTACGGCATGCTGCGCAGCCTGTCCGAGGCCGACGACCCGCTGTGGAGCAGGATGAGTTTCACTGCGGCACAAAGCAATTTCGTCGCGGCGGCCCGGCACGGCATTCAGGCGCGGTTACGGTGGCCGGGCCTGGGCCAGGTGGCGGCCCGGGAATTGGTGTTGCGCACGCTGCTCCCGATCGCCGACGACGGACTGCGCCGCTGGGGCGTCGACGCCGAGGTCCGCGATCGGTTCCTGAGCGTGATCGAGGGCCGCGCGACGACCGGCCGCAACGGCGCGAGCTGGCAGGTGTCCACGGTGCGGGCGCTGCAGGATGGTGGGATGACGCGGCCGGCGGCGCTGGCCGAGATGCTGCGCCGGTATTGCGAGCACATGCACGCCAACGAGCCGGTGCACACCTGGCCGACGTAGGCGCGGGTACCTTGGGGACCATGTCGCCCGAAATCATGGACTGGGACAGCGCATACCGCGAGCAGGGCGCTTTCGAAGGTCCGCCGCCGTGGAACATCGGTGAGCCGCAGCCGGAGCTGGCGGCGCTGATGGACGCCGGCAAATTCCGTAGCGACGTGCTGGACGCCGGGTGCGGGTACGCCGAGCTGTCGCTGGCGCTGGCCGAGCGGGGCTACACGGTGGTCGGCATCGATATCACGCCCACCGCCGTCGCGGCGGCCACCAGGGCGGCCGAGGAACGCGGCCTGAGCACGGCCAGCTTCGTGCAGGCCGACATCACGTCGTTCACCGGTTACGACGACCGGTTCGCCACCGTGGTCGACAGCACGCTGTTTCACTCGCTGCCCGTCGAGGGCCGCGACGGCTACCTGCGCTCGATATACCGCGCCGCGGCCCCAGGCGCCGGCTATTTCGTGCTGGTGTTCGCCAAGAGCGCGTTCCCCGCCGAGATGGAAACGAAGCCCAACGAGGTCGACGAGGACGAGCTGCGCGCCGCGGTGAGCAAGTACTGGGAGATCGACGCGATTCGGCCCGCCCACATCCACGCCAACATTCCGACGAATCTTCCCACCGACGCGCCGTTCGAGTTTCCGCCGCACGAGCGCGACGAGAAGGGCCGGATGAAGTTTCCCGCCTACCTGCTCACGGCGCACAAGGCCGGCTGACGGGCTACGCGTACGCGTCGAAATTCACGCTACCGCGAACTCTTCTCGCACTTCTTCGCGCTAACGTCGGTCTCGGCGTCAACAGGCCTCAAGCAGACAAGGCCGCCGTCGCCGCGGCCAGCGCCTCGGCGAACATCGCCAGGTCCTCGGCCGTCGTGTCCGCGTGCGGCGAGATCCGCAGCAGCGGCCCGGACAGCTCCAGCGGCGCCCGCCCGACCCCGACGTAGGTGGTCAGGATGCGCCGTTCGGCGAGCAGCCATGCCCGCACGGCCTGCGGGTCGGCGCCGCCGACCGGCGCCAAAGTGGTGATGGCACTGGGCTCTTCGACCTCTTCCATAACCGCCCACCCGGCCACGTCGGCCAGCGCGGTGCGGCTGGTCGCGCCCAACTCGGCCAGGCGCGCCCGCACCGCCTCGGGCCCGCACGCCAGATGTTCGCCCAGCGCCACCGAAAACCCAACCCGCGCAGCCACATTCGCCTCACCGAACTCGAGCTGCTGCGCCACCGGCGCGCCCGCGGCCCACTCCGGCGCGGCCAGCCTCGGGCGCAACCGCTCCATCAGGTCGGGGCGCACCGCCAGCGCCCCCACCCCCCGGGGCCCGGCGATCCACTTGCGCGACGAGGAATACGTGGCGTCGGCACCCACCGCGCAGTCCACCTGACCGAGCGCCTGCGCGGCATCCACGACCAGCGGCAGGCCCAATTCGGCGCAGAGTTTCGCGACCATCGCCGTCGGCTGCACGACACCGCTGTGGCTGGCCACCGTGGTCAGGTGCACGAAATCGGGCGGGTCGGCCTCGAGGGCGAGCGCCGCGTCGTCGAGCGCCACCCGTCCATCCTCGAGGGTCGGCAGCAGCCGGCGCTCGAACCCGTGGATTTGCATCAGCGCCAGGTTGGGGCCGTATTCGCCGGGCAGGCAGGCCACGGTGCGGCGGTCGGCCGGCCAGCCGCCCAGCAGTAGATCCAGCGCGTTCAGGGAGCCGGTGGTGTACACCACCTGGGCGTCGGGCATCCCACTCAGCGCGGCGAACGCGGCGCGCCCGGCGTCGAGCACCGGCGCGGCGGCCTCGGCGGCGACATACCCGCCGACTTCGGCCTCGTGGCGCGCGTGCCGGGCGGTCGCGTCGATCACCGCGAAACTCTGGCGCGAACACGCCGCACTGTCCAGGTGCAGCCCGGCCGCCGGCGGGCGGGCCTCCCGCCATCGGTCGGCCAGCGCGCTCACTTGACCGCTAGCGACAGCCCGAAGTCGCCCGCATCGTCGGTCCACCAACCGATGCGGCGCAGTCCCGCGCCGGCCAACTCGGCGTTGACGCCCTCCGGGTGGAACTTGCACGACACCTCGGTGAGCATCTCCTCGCCGGCCGCGAAGTCGACGGTCAGCCCGAGCGCGCCGACGCGCACCCGCTGCCGGCGATCGGCCCGCAACCACATCTCGATGCGTTCCTCGCCCGCGTTCCAGCGGGCCACGTGCCGGTAGGCGTCGACGTCGAAATCGGCGCCGAGTTCCCGGTTGATCACGGCCAGCACATTGCGATTGAACGCCGCCGTCACCCCGGCGGCGTCGTCGTAGGCGCGCACCAGCCGCCCGGTGTCCTTGACCAGGTCGGTGCCCAGCAACAGGCTGTCCCCGGGCCGCATCACGCCGGACAGGGTCGCGAGAAAATCCGCGCGCGGCCCCGGTGTGAGGTTGCCGATCGTCGACCCGAGGAAGGCGAACAGGCGCCGGCCCCCGCCGGGGATCTCGGTCAGGTGTTCCTCGAAATCGCCGCAGACGGCCTTGATCTCGACACCCTCGTACTCGCTCTGGATGGCGGTCGCCGCGGTGGACAGGATGCCGGCGTCGACGTCGAACGGCACGAACCTGCGCAGCGACCCGCGGTTGTGCAGGGCGTCCAGCAGCATCCGGGTCTTCTCCGACGTGCCGCTGCCCAGTTCGACCAAGGTGTCGGCCTCGCTGGCCGCCGCGATCTCGGCGGACCGGGCGCGCAGGATCTCGGCCTCGGCGCGCGTGGGGTAGTACTCGGGCAGCCGGGTGATCCGGTCGAACAGCTCACTGCCCACCGAATCGTAAAACCACTTGGGCGGCAACGACTTCGGTGTGCCGCGCAGGCCCTCGGACACGTCGCGGCGCAGTGCCCGATGCGCCGAGTCGGCGGCGAGGTGATTGTCCAGCGACAGCGTCATCGAGGTCCTCTCGGCGAGTGGTCCAGCGGGGTCGTCGTGACACCCTGCGCGGTGACCTCGACCAGGTGGCGATCCGGCACGTCCTCCCAGTCGGGGTCGTCGTCGTACGGTTCGCTGGCCAGCACCACGCCGTCGGGGCGGCGCAGGATGGACAGCGTGTCGCCCCAGGCCGTGGCGAGCAGCCGAGACCCGTTGACGGCCAATATGTTCAGCCTGGCGATGGGGTCGGCCGTCCCGATCTCGACGATGGTGTCGCCCAGCGCGTCGAGTCCGCGCTCGAAAATCACGGCCGCGAGTATCGCGCTGTCGCAGACGGATTCGGCCGACGACGTCGCCGGCAGCACGGCGCGGTCGACCACGCCGTTGTGCGACAACAGCCAGCGGCCGTCGGTGAACGGCGCCGCCGCGCTGACCTCGATGGGCATGCCGACCGTCGCCGAGCGCACCGCGGCCACCACGCAGCGGCTGCGCAGCGCCGGCGCCACCGAATCGAACGAGGTGTCCCCCCACAGCGGCGCGGCGCTGCGCCAGCGCCGCGGCGTGTCGCCGTCGAAGAACCCGACGCCCCAGCCGTCGGCGTTCAGCAGGCCGTGCTTTTGCCGGCGCGGCGCATAGGACTGCACCCGCAGCCCGTACGGCGGGTCCAGCACCAGCGAGGCGACCGTGACGTCGGCCCCGAGCCAGCCGAGGTGGCGGCACATCAGGCGCCCTCCTCGACGGACCAGGCCAACCGGACCCCGCAGAAGATCTGGCGGCGGAACGGGTGATCCCAGTTGCGGAAACTGGGCCGCAGGATGGACGGCTCCACCGCCCACGATCCGCCCCGCAGCACCCGGTAGTCACGAAAGAAGAACGGCTGGGAGTACCGCTCGTAGATCATCGGGACGAACCCCGGCCAGGGCCGCAGCGGCGAGGTGGTCCACTCCCAGACGTCGCCGAGCATCTGCTCGACCCCGTAGGCCGAGGCGCCGGCGGGGTAGGCGCCGACGGGCGCCGGGCGCAGCGCCGCGCCGCCCAGGTTGACGAGCGCATCCGACGGGTCCTGCTCCCCCCACGGGTAGCGGCGCCTGCCGCCCGTCGCCGGATCCCACGCGCAGGCCTTCTCCCATTCCGTCTCGGTGGGCAACCGGGCACCGGCCCACGCCGCGTAGGCCTCGGCCTCGAAAAAGCTGACGTGCTGCACCGGCTCGTCGTCGGGAATCTCCTCGACGCGGCCGAACCGGGTACGCGTTCGCCCGTCGGCGCTCCAGAATTGCGGCGCGGTCAGGCCGGCGCGCCGGCGGTGCTGCCAGCCGCGCGCCGACCACCAGCGCGAGCGGTGGTAGCCGCCGTCGTCGACGAAGTGCCGCCACTCGCCGTTGGTGACCGGAACCCGGCCGATCCGGAACGCCGGCACGTCGACGACGTGGGCGGGACGTTCGTTGTCCAGCGAATAGGGTTCGGCGGCGGCGTCCACGCCCTGCACGAACGCGCCGCCGGGCACCAGCACCGACGTCCCGGCCACGCCCGGACGGCCCGCGGGCAGGGCGCGCCCGTCGGGCAACAGCGGCGCGCCGGTGCGCAGGTTCAGGGCCTGCAGCATGGTTTCGTCGTGCTGGTTTTCGTGGCTGACCACCATCGCGTACGTGAACGCGGCGTCGTCGTGGTCGTCGGGCAGGGCATCCAACGCGTCCAGCGCGGCGGATCGCACTGTGCGGCAATATGATCGGGCCCGCTCCGGGGACAGCAGCGGCAGGTCGGCGCGGCTTGCGCGGGAGTGTTCGAACGCGTCGTAGAGGCCCTCCACCGCGGGGGGCAGCATCCCGGGCCGGCGCGGGTCGCCGCCGCGCAACAGCCACAGCTCCTCCTGCTGGCCGATGTGCGCCAGGTCCCACACCAGCGGGCTCATCAACGGGTCGTACTGGCGACACAGCTCGGCGTCGTCGAAGTCGGTCAGGCGCAGCGTCCGGGTCCGCGCCCGCGCCAGATCGTCGGCAAGCCGTTCCCGGGAAGTCACGGCCCCCCTCGCGCCAAGTGCGCGACCGTGGCGGCGATGCCGTGCTCGATCACGCGGTCGGAGAACTCGTCGCCGGGACATCGGCCCCGCTCGACGCAGCCGATCAACCGCTGCATCGCGTCGGTCAGCTCGGCGGGCGCCTGCTCGGCGGCGGCGGCCACGCACCGATTGGCCGCCTCGTACAGCCGCCGATCGCGCAGACCGGCCTGGGCCGCGGTGTCCCACGCGGTGGCGACCGGTTCGACGGCCTCGGCGGCGACGCCGGCGGCGACCGGGTGGTCGAGCAGGGTCACCAGGGTGAACACCACGGCGGGCCAGAAGGCGTCGGGCACGCTGTCGAGGTAGCGGATTTCCAGCCACCGCCTCGGGCGTACCGGCGGGAACAGGGTGGTCAGGTGGTATTCCAGGTCGGCGATCGTGGGGCGGCGATCGCCGAGCAGCACCCGGCCGTCCACCCAGTCGGCGAACGGCACCCAGTGCGTGACGGCCACCGCGTCGGGGCTGTGCACCAACATCACCGGCGCCTTCAGGGCGTACCGCGCCCAGTCGGTGCCGGGGTCGTCGCCGCTGACACCGAGGATGGGCCCGCAGCGGGCCGAGTCCATCTGGCCCCACACGCGCTGCCGGGACGAGACCCAGCCGGTGAACTCGCCGCCCAGCATCGGTGAATTCGCCGCGATCGCGATCATCGTCGGCCCCAGGGCGTGCGCGAGCCGCACCCGCGCCGCCCAGCCGTCGCGCGGCCCGGCGTCCACATTCACCTGAATCGACGCGGTGGACGTCATCATCGCCGCGCCCGCCTCCCCGGATTCGCTGGCCGCGAAGAACTGCTCCATCGCGCGGTAACGCGCCCCGGGATTGATGCGCTTGGGCGGCCGCAGCGGATCCGCCCCGAGGAAGACCAGGCCCAGCCCGGCGTCGGCGAAGGCCGACCGCAGCACGGCCTGGTCCCGATTCATGGCGTCGATGGCCGCCAGCGCGCCGTCGGTGGGCGGCCCGGACAGTTCGACGGCGCCGCCCGGTTCCACGGTGACGACGCTCCCGCCCGGCAGGGCCGGCAACGGCTCGAGGACGTCGCTGATCTCCGTCCAGCTCGGCCGTCGGTGGGGATCGGCCGGGTCGTGGCAGTGCCCTTCCACCTCCAGGCCGACGCATCCCAGCGGCGCGTCCACCAGGCAGCCGTCGGCGATGTATTGCGCGGCGGCCGTCGAGCTGGCCATCTCGGCCTCGAGCGCGGCGGAAGCGGCGGCGGACGTCATATCACGATCCCTCCGGGCCCGGCCACATCACCGAGCGCAACGTTGCGCAGCTATCGCGGCGATAGCCACCGTCTCTTCATCTTCCAGATCGCCCCGACATATTCCCGGCCCGTTTATTGACCCAGCGCGTTCTGCATGGCCCCGGCCAGCACGTTGACCGCGGGCCCGGCGTTGCCAGATTGGCAGACCTTGGCCTGCAGCAACACGTTTTCGCGCAGCCGGGTTTGATCGAAGCAGCGACGATCGGTGCCTGCTTCCTGCTTGGTCCAGTTGGCGTCGGTGCCGGTGGCCGGCCCGCCGTCGAACGACCACACCTGGGTGGATCCGTTCTCCAGATGCATCGCGGTGGTCTGCCCCGAGCAACCTACCGTTCGATCCACCACCCGATGGAACGCCCGCGCCGCGGCGTCGTTGTTGGCGAACACCCCGACCGCCTGCCTGACGAGGTGGGTCTGGTCGTTGGCCGCCGTCTGCGCGGTGGCGCCGTTGAACGACGCCAGGTCGGGATCGTTGTACACCTCGGGCAACCCGATGTCCGCCCAGTTGTTGCATTCCGCGACGTCGACCCAAAAGCCCTGGAACGGCTGGGTGAACACCGACTCCCAGCCCATCGGCCCGCCGACGATGTTGCCGACCGATCCCTTGCCCTGGACCGCGTAGGACACCACCCCGGGCTCCGACGGGTGGGCGCTCGCGACCGGGATCGCCAACGCGCCGCCGACGGTCACGCCGATGGTCGCCACCGCGGCGCAGATTCGCATCGCTGGATCCAATGCCGGTCTAGACCTTGGCGGAGACGCCGACGTCGACGTTGCCGCGGGTGGCCTTGGAGTACGGGCAGACGTGATGAGCCTGCTCCATCAGGTCGTTGGCGACGCTTTGTTCGACGCCCGGCAGGTAGCCGACGATCTTGCCGGTCAGCCCGAATCCGCCCTCGGAGTCCTTGCCGAAGCCGATCTCGACGCTGACGTTGGTGGCGTCGTCGAGCGTGACCTTCGACTTGCCGGCCACCAGGCGCAGCGCGCCCAGGAAACAGGCCGCATACCCCGCGGCGAACAACTGCTCGGGGTTGGTGCCCTCGCCGCTGCCGCCCATCGCCTTCGGCGGCCGGGTCTCCAGGTCGATGCGGCCATCGTCTGACTTCACGTGGCCGTCGCGACCGCCGCCGGTCGCAGTGGATTCCGTGGTGTAAACGACTTCAACGGTCATGGGTCTCGATCATGCCAGGACCGCTGCCCGGCGGCGAACGTCGCGGGGGTGACCCCGCCTAGGGGCGCGGGGTGCCCGGCGCGTTCGGGACCGGCGCGGGCGCGCTCGTTGTCGGCGACTCGGCGGGACCACCCGGGCCGCCGGGCGGCATCATCCCCGGACCGCCGGGCGGCATCATCCCCGGACCGCCGGGTGGCATCATCCCCGGCCCGCCGGGTGCATATCCCCACGGTCCGCCCCACGGCCCACCCCGGCCGCCGGGGCCACCGGGGCCGAACATCATGCCGTGATGGTGGTGACGGCAGTGGTAGTCGTAGCCGACGACCGTGACGCCGGCGAAAAACACTGTGGCGAGGATGAAAACGATCCCGGCGACGATCACCACCCACGCGGCGGCCACGAAGACCTTCGGGGGCTTGACCCGCTCGTGGGCCGGCGGTGCCGGCGGCGGCACGGCGGCGGGGGCAGGCGGTTGCGTCGACGGTTCAGGTGTTTCGCTCATGCCTCGATACTTGCAAACGTTGCTGTGAATTGCTCAGCACGTATCGAGAAGGGTGGCCCCGCGCTCGAGCGAGCGCGGGGCCACGTTTTCGGGTTGTCGGCCCGCCGGGGTCCTCCTATCACCCCGTGAGCACGTTGTCGGTCAGGAACTTCCCCCTACGGCGTCCGCGACGGGGCGACGGACGACGGGATCTGGCTCGGGCCCGGCGCGCCGGGGGTCGCGGCGCCCGGTGCACCCGGAGCGCCCGGGGCGTACGCGCCCGGCCCGCCACCCGGACCACCGGGACCGAATCGATGCATCATCGCGTGGTGCTTGTGGTGATGATGGTGGTGGCCGCCGCCGCGGTGTCCGAGCGCCATCCCGGTGAAGAAGATGACCGAGACGATGAACACGATCCCGGCGACGATGGCGACCCACGCCGCGGCGATGAAGACCCGGGGGGTCTTGTATGGCGCTGGTGCTGTCGCAGGCGCCGGTGTAGTTGCGGTTGAGGTCCGCACAGTCGGGTTTTCAGATGTTTCACTCATGAGACAAATGATGCGGGGGTAAACAATGGTTCCCGCTATGCGTTAGTTAAGCACCAGCTATGAGCTGAAACGCCGCGTCAGCTGGCGAAACCGCTCAGACCCCGGCATATCGTCCCGGATTGATTTCGTGGGCTACATGACGGCGGTAGTAGCGCCTACCGTGCAGCCGCTGGTAGTGCCACGTGGCGGTCGGCAGGAGCCCACGGCGATGCAGCCAAAAGCCCTTCGGCGGTTGCGCTTTCGGTGTCCGACGGCCGACGACGACATCGGAGACGACGACGCCGGCGCCCTCGTCGGCGGCGCGGGACGCGAGGACCGTGCCGTCGGCGGCGACGATCATCGTTGCGCCCTCGAATCGGCCGCTGTAATCGATTGGCAGCCAAGGCATCCGGCATCGCAGCGCGCCGGCGTGCGCGGCGTGCAGCACCGGCGCGCCGACGTATCCGGCGAAGGACTCGGCGGCCCGCCACGCGGTTGCGGCGTTGCGGCTTTCCATCCGGCGGAAGACGGACGACGGGCGCCAGCTGGGAATCGACCACCAGCCCGACCCCGTCATGGCCAGGTCAATGCGCCCGCGGAGCCGGTGCACCGTCTGCGTGCGCATGAGCTCCCAGCACACCGCGGCGCCCACGGTGAGCTCGCCCGCGGAGATCACGCCGTCGTCGTGGCCGCCGATGTAGAACGCGTTTTCCCACATGGTCGGCAGGTCCTTGTCGTGGCGGCCCGCCACGCCCTCGGCGGTCACCAGCAAGTAGGCGTTGCGCACGTGCCCGTCGTCGTCCCTGGCCAACAACGACCCGCCGATCATGGCGCCGTGGCGGCGAGCCAGGCCCACCAGCAGTTCGGTGGCGTGGCCATCGGGCGGCAGCGCGGCATCGGCGAGTTCCGGCAGAAAGCCGATGCCGGTGGTGAAGAACTCCGGCAGGGCGATCACGGTCGCGCCGGCGGCCGCGGCCTCGTCGACCAGGGTTTCGACGGCCGCGAGGTTGGCGTCCACGTCGGCGGGGACGGCGTCCAACTGGACGGCGGCAGCACGCAGGCTTGTATCCATACGTCGATGCTCACCCCGCGGGCGCCATGGCAGCAAGGACAATGCTCGGACGATTCGCGCCATCGGGGCGGCACCTCGCCACCCGCCGCTAATCCGGCTTGAACGGGTTGACCGCGAACTGGATGACCCGGTACGGCGCGGCCACCCGCCCGCGGGTGTCCCACTGGCTGACGAAGATACGCAGCTCGTCGAGGGTGGAACCGGGCGAGATGTACCCGCCGTACGGCTGCGCCAGCCGGTTGTCGTACGGCGGCGGCAGGCTTTCCGCCGGCTCCGGCCACTCGTCGTGCTGCACCACCGTCGTCACCGGCGCGGTGCCCAGCGACGTCGGGTCGTTGGCCACGCGGACCTCCATGTTGCCGTTGCCGGAGTTGAAGTACGACAGCACCGCCTTGCCGTCGATCTCGCGGATGCACATCTCGCCCACCTGGTCGGGCCATAGCGGCGTCGGCGGCTTGTTCCACCCGCCATCGGCCGCCCAGCCCTGCCACCGGGACCGGTCGGTGAACGTCTGCGGCGTGGCCCGATACAGAAACACGGGATCCCTGCGGGTGAAGCTGTTGGCGACGATGTACACCCAGCCGCTCGGCGAATCGGGTGTCGGGACCGGGTCGTAGTACCCGCTGATCTGCGTTTGCCGCCCGTTCTGATACGACGCCGCGCGCCGCGACCCGGGGACGGTCTGCCAGCCGGCGCGCGCCGGCTCGGCCGCCACCAACCGCGAGTTCAGCGGCTCCAGGTCGCGCGTCGTCGTCACCATCAGGTAGTTGCGCCGGTTGATCTCCACCACCCCGGCGGGCAGCTGCGAATCCCCCGGCGGCGTCGGATCGGCCAGCAGCGGCCTGTTGATTCCGGTGACGCCGGTGTAGCGGACCCCGGCGGGATCGTCGACCGACGCGGTGTCGACGTGCAGCGCGACCGGCGAGTACCAGCCGCCGAACCCGACGCCCTGACCGGCGAAGCTGTCGCCGCAGACCTGCAACAGCTCGGTGGGGAACGCGACGAAGTCGCACAGGTCGGTGGCGCCGATGCCGTAGTCGCGGGTCGGGGTTCCGGTGCCCGCCGTCGGGCCGATCCGTATCACCTGACCCGGTGCCAGCGGCTGCAGCACGGGCTCGGGCTGTGGTGCCGGCGGATCGGCGTGTGCGGCCGAAAGCGACTGCGGCGCAAGCAAACAGACCATCGACGCGACCAACAGCGAGCACCGCGTGCCGCCGCGAGTATGGGCGGAGCTCACCCGCGGATCATAGTTCGGCGGCGAGCAGCTCGGCGATCTGAATGGTGTTCAGCGCGGCGCCCTTGCGCAGGTTGTCGCCCGAGACGAACAACGCCAGGCCCCGCCCCTCCGGCACGCCGGGATCCCGCCGGATCCGGCCGACCAGTGACTCGTCGACGCCGGCCGCGGCCAGCGGCGTCGGCACATCAACCACCTTGACACCCGGCGCATCATCGAGCAGTTGAAGCGCCCGCTCCGGCGACAACGGCCGCGCGAACTCGGCGTTGATCGACAGCGAGTGCCCCGTGAATACCGGAACCCGCACGCAGGTGCCGCTGACCAAAAGGTCCGGAATTCCCAGGATCTTTCGGCTCTCGTGGCGCAGCTTCTGGTCCTCGTCGGTCTCCCCGGATCCGTCGTCCACCAGCGACCCGGCCAGCGGCACCACGTTGAACGCGATCGGCGCGACGTAGGTCTTGGGCGCGGGGAACTCGAGCGCGCCGCCGTCGTGCACCAACCGCTCGGCGTCGCCGACGACCGCGCGCGCCTGCGTCGCCAGCTCCTCGACACCGGCCAGGCCGCTACCCGACACCGCCTGGTAGCTCGAGACCACCAGGCGCACCAGCTGCGCCTCGTCGTGCAGCACCTTGAGCACCGGCATCGCGGCCATCGTGGTGCAGTTCGGGTTGGCGATGATGCCCTTGGGTCGACGGTGCGCGTCCCGCTCGAAGTTGACCTCCGACACGACCAGTGGCACGTCGGGGTCCTTGCGCCACGCCGACGAGTTGTCGATGACCGTGACCCCGGCCGCGGCGAAGCGCGGCGCCTGCACCAGCGACATCGTCTTGCCGGCGGAGAACAGCGCGATGTCCAGGCCGGACGGGTCGGCGGTGGCGGCGTCCTCGACCTCGATCTCCTGCCCGCGGAACGGCAGCTTGCGGCCCTGCGAGCGGGACGACGCGAAGAACCGCACCGTGGTGGCGGGAAAGTCGCGCTCGTCGAGCAGCCTGCGCATCACCTGGCCCACCTGCCCGGTGGCCCCCACTACCCCGATCGCGACCATCTATCTGCCCGTTCCCGCATACACCGTCGCCGACTCCTCGCCGCCGAGCCCGAACGCCTCGTGCAACGCGACGACGGCCTTGTCCAGTTCGGTGTCCCGGCACAGCACCGAGATGCGGATCTCGGAGGTGGAGATCAGCTCGATGTTGACGCCCACGGCGGCCAGCGTCTCGCAGAACGTCGCCGTCACGCCGGGATGGCTGCGCATGCCCGCCCCGATCAGCGACACCTTGCCGATGTGGTCGTCGTAGAGCAGCTGGCTGAAGCCGATCTCGTCCTTGAGGGCGTCCAGCTTGGCCACCGCCGTCGGCCCGCTGTCGCGGGAGCAGGTGAAGGTGATGTCGGTCTTGCCGTCCTCGATCTTGGAGACGTTCTGCAGCACCATGTCGATGTTCACCTCGGCGTCGGCGACCGCCCGGAACACCCGGGCCGCGTAGCCGGGGATGTCGGGGATGCCGACGACGGTCACCTTGGCCTCGCTGCGGTCGTGCGCGACTCCGGTCAGGATGGGGTCTTCCATGGCTATGTCCTTGATCGATCCGACGACGACGGTGCCCTGATTGTCCGAATACGACGACCGGACGTGCACCGGAATGTTGTAGCGGCGGGCGTATTCCACGCAGCGCAGCATCAAGACCTTGGCGCCGCAGGCCGCCAGTTCGAGCATCTCCTCGAACGTCACCGTGTCGAGCTTGCGGGCGTTTTGCACGATCCGCGGGTCGGCGCTGAAGATGCCGTCGACGTCGGTGTAGATCTCGCAGACGTCGGCGCGCAGCGCCGCGGCCAACGCGACCGCCGTGGTGTCCGAGCCGCCGCGGCCCAGCGTGGTGACGTCCCGGGTGTCCTGGCTGACGCCCTGGAAACCGGCGACCAGGACGATCCGGCCCTCATCGAGGGCCGACTGCAGCCGCGTCGGGGTGACGTCGATGATCTTGGCGTTGCCGTGGGTGCCGGTGGTGATGACGCCGGCCTGCGAGCCGGTGAACGACCGGGCGTGCGCGCCGAGCGACTCGATGGCCATGGCCACCAGCGCGTTGGAGATGCGTTCGCCGGCCGTGAGCAGCATGTCGAGTTCCCGCGGCGGCGGGACCGGGCACACCTGCTGAGCCAGGTCGAGCAGGTCGTCGGTGGTGTCGCCCATGGCCGAGACCACCACGACGACGTCGTTGCCCTGTTTCTTGGTCTCGACGATGCGTTCGGCGACGCGGCGGATCCGGTCGGCGTCGGCCACCGAGGATCCGCCGTACTTTTGCACGACGAGCGCCACTGTTGCTTTTCCTCCAATAAGTCCACAACAGGATACGTGGCGGTGCATCTCGATTTCTCCTGGCGCGAGCGTGCGCGGTTGTACGCCACACGCGGCGTGTTGCCGTACAGACATGCACGTTCGGCGGTCGATGGCGACGCTTTTTGCCCGACGGCCCGAGCGCGGTAGAGTTCACAACGTGCAGCGGGTGCTCCTCCTCGGACGCCGCGACGGGGTCTGATCCAGACCGGCTTCCCGTCGCGGGTGTTCGCGATGCGCCGGTCTGAGGTTCCTTCTGATACCCCGGAGCAACTACCGTGACAAGTTTTTCCCAGCCTTCCGGCCCCGACGCATATACCGAGTCGTTCGGGGCGCGCACCGTCGTGAAGCCCGCCGGGCCGCCGGCGCCCGGTCAGCCCGCGTGGAATCCCCAGCGGGGCTCGTCGATGCCGGTCAACCGGTACCGGCCCTTCTTCGAGGAGGTCGAGCCCATCCGGCTCGCCGACCGGAGCTGGCCGGACCGCGTCATCGCTCATGCGCCGCTGTGGTGCGCGGTGGACCTGCGCGACGGCAACCAGGCGCTGATCGACCCGATGAGCCCGGCCCGCAAGCGCCGCATGTTCGACCTGCTGGTGCGCATGGGCTACAAGGAGATCGAGGTCGGGTTCCCGTCGGCCAGCCAGACCGACTTCGACTTCGTCCGCGAGATCATCACCACGGGCGCCATTCCCGACGACGTCACCATCCAGGTGCTGACGCAGTGCCGGCCGGAGCTGATCGAGCGCACGTTCGAGGCGTGTGAGGGCGCGTCGCGGGCCATCGTGCACTTCTACAACTCGACGTCAATCCTGCAGCGCCGGGTGGTCTTTCGCGCCGACCGGGCCGCGGTGCAGGCCATCGCGACCGACGGCGCGCGCAAGTGTGTCGAGCTGGCCGCGAAGTACCCGGGCACGCAGTGGCGGTTCGAGTATTCGCCGGAGTCCTACACCGGCACCGAGCTGGAGTACGCCAAAGAGGTGTGCGACGCGGTCGGTGAAATCATAGGGCCCACACCGGAAAACCCGATCATCTTCAACCTGCCCGCCACCGTCGAGATGGCGACGCCCAACGTTTACGCCGACTCGATCGAGTGGATGAGCCACAACCTGGCCAACCGGGAGTCGGTCATCCTGAGCCTGCATCCGCACAACGACCGCGGAACCGCCGTCGCCGCAGCCGAATTGGGCTATCAGGCCGGCGCGGACCGGATCGAGGGCTGCCTGTTCGGCAACGGGGAGCGCACCGGCAACGTGTGCCTGGTGACGCTGGGGCTCAACCTGTTCTCCCGCGGGGTGGACCCGCAGATCGACTTCTCCAACATCGACGAGATCCGCCGCACGGTCGAGTACTGCAACCAGCTGCCGGTGCACGAGCGGCATCCCTACGGCGGGGACCTGGTCTACACCGCGTTCTCCGGCAGCCACCAGGACGCCATCAACAAGGGCCTGGACCAGATGAAGATCGACGCCGACGAAGCCGACTCCGACGTCGAGGACATGCTGTGGCAGGTGCCGTACCTGCCGATCGACCCCAAGGACGTCGGACGCACCTACGAGGCGGTGATCCGGGTCAACTCGCAGTCCGGCAAGGGCGGGGTGGCCTACATCATGAAGGCCGACCACGGCCTGGCCCTGCCGCGGCGGCTGCAGATCGAGTTCTCTCAGGTGATCCAGAAGATCGCCGACGGCGAGGGCGGCGAGATCTCCCCCAAGGAGATGTGGGACGCGTTCTCCGAGGAGTACCTCGCCCCGGTGCGGCCGCTGGAGCGGATGACGCAACGCGTCGAGGCGGCCGAGGAGGACGGCGGCACCACCACGATCGCGGCGACGGTGAAGGTCAACGGCGTCGAGACCGAGATCAGCGGCACCGGCAACGGCCCGCTGGCCGCGTTCGTCCACGCGCTGGGCGACGTGGGCTTCGACGTCGCGGTCCTGGACTACTCCGAGCACGCGATGAGCGCCGGCGACGACGCCCAGGCCGCCGCCTACGTCGAGGCGTCGGTGAACGGCCGCACGGTGTGGGGCGTGGGCATCGCGCCGTCGATCACCACCGCGTCGCTGCGCGCCGTGGTGTCGGCGGTCAACCGGGCCTCCCGAAATTAGGGCCGATCAGAACAGCGCCAGCTGTTCGTCGACGGCGGTGACGTCGACGAATTCCTCCATGCTGGTGCCGCCGATGACGGCGCGAACGGAGTCGATGAACTGCGCGTCGGACACCAGGGGCACGCCCAGCTTCTGCGCCAGGTAGCCCTTGCCCTGCTCGGGGGCGGACTCGTTGCACACCACCAGCGAGGTCTCCAGGTCGACGGTGTCGCTGTAGGCCAGCCCGGCGTGCAGGATCCGCTCTACGAGTTCCTCGTGGGTGCGGCGCACCTCGGCGGCCAGCGCCACCCGCATGCCCTGCACCAACGGCCTGCCCGGGGCATATGGCCCCGGGTTCAGATACGGGCAGGGCATCCGGGAGGCCAGCACCTTCAGCGGCCGCAGCTCGTCGTGGGTGACCCGGCCGTTCGGCCACCGGCGCCGGGTCACCGGATGCACCGGCAGCCAGATGTCGCGTTCGCGCGCCCGGTCCAGCGCCGACGCCAGCACCCCGGTCAGCACCAACGCGTCGTCGAAGGCGTCGTGCGGCCGTTCCTGCCGCACGCCCCAGTGCGCCGCGAGCGTCTCCAGCCGCAGGTTGTCGATGCCCAGGTCCAGCCGACGGGCCAGCTCGACGGTGCACATGACGGTGTCGACGGGGAGTTCGGCCTCGGCGAGCTCCGCCTCGGCGGCCAGGAACGCGTAGTCGAAGGCGACGTTGTGGGCCACCAGCGTGCGGCCGCGCAGCACCTCGATCACGTCGCCGACGATGTCGGCGAACTGCGGCTGGTCCTCCAGCATCGCGGCGGTCAGGCCGTGCACGTGGGTGGGACCCGGGTCCACCCCCGGGTTGAGCAGGCTGACGACGGATTGCTCGACGTTGCCGTCGGCGTCGAGGCCCAGCGCGGCGAGGCTGATGATGCGTGCCTGACCTGGGCGAAAGCCCGATGTCTCGACGTCGATGACGGCCCAACCCCCGTCCGGCTCGCTTGCCGGGCGCCCCCAAGAAATCGGCTGCACCCCGTTCATAGCCTGAGGATGGCACGCCGGGCCGACATCGCCCGGTCGCTGCGCGTCGTGTCGGCACGAAACATAAACTCTCCGGGTGGTAACGACCCGGGCACGTCTGGCTCTCGCCGCGGGGGCGGGCGCGCGGTGGGCGTCGCGGGTCACCGGGCGCGGGGCGGGCTCGATGATCGGTGGCCTGGTCGCCATGGCGCTGGACCGGTCGATCCTGCGACAGCTCGGTGCCGGCCGGCGCACCGTCATCGTCACCGGCACCAACGGCAAGTCCACCACCACCCGGATGACCGCGGGCGCCCTGCGGACGCTGGGCCCCGACGCCTCGGTGGCGACCAACACCGAGGGCGCCAACATGGACGCGGGCCTGGTCGCCGCGCTGGCCGCCGACCGCGGCGCCGGGCTGGCCGCGCTCGAGGTCGACGAGATGCACGTGCCGCACGTCGCCGATGCGGTGGAGCCCAGCGTCGTCGTCCTGCTCAACTTGTCCCGCGACCAGCTGGACCGCGTCGGCGAGATCAACGTGATCGAGCGCACGCTGCGGGCCGGCCTGGCCCGGCACCCCGCCGCGGTCGTGGTCGCCAACTGCGACGACGTGCTGATGACCTCGGCCGCCTACGACAGCCCGAACGTGGTGTGGGTGGCCGCGGGCGGCGCCTGGGCGAACGACTCGGTCAGCTGCCCGCGCAGCGGCGAGGTGATCGTCCGCGACAAGGGCCACTGGTACTCGACCGGCGCCGATTTCAAGCGGCCCACCCCGCAGTGGTGGTTCGATGACGAAAAGCTTTATGGCCCAGACGGTTTGGCCCTGCCGATGCGGCTGAGGCTGCCCGGCGCGGTGAATCGCGGCAACGCCGCGCAGGCCGTCGCGGCGGCCGTCGCGCTGGGCGCCGACCCCGCCAGGGCCGTCGCGGCCGTCTCGGCGGTCGACGAGGTCGCCGGGCGCTACCGGAGCGTGCGCGTCGGCGCGCACCAGGCGCGGCTGCTGCTGGCCAAGAACCCGGCGGGCTGGCAGGAGGCGCTGTCGATGGTCGACAAGCACGCCGCCGGCGTGGTCATCGCGGTCAACGGGCAGGTGCCCGACGGCGAGGACCTGTCGTGGCTGTGGGACGTGCGCTTAGAGCACTTCGAGGAGACGCCCGTGGTGGCCGCCGGCGAACGGGGCACCGACCTGGCGGTGCGCCTGGGCTACGCGGGCGTCGAGCACACCCTGGTGCACGACACGATGGCGGCCATCGCGTCGTGTCCGCCCGGGCGGGTGGAGGTCGTCGCCAACTACACCGCGTTCCTTCAGCTGCAGCGAGCGTTGGCGCGCCATGGCTGACTCGACAGTGCGGATCGGGCTGGTGCTGCCCGACGTGATGGGCACCTACGGCGACGGCGGCAACGCCGTGGTGCTGCGCCAGCGGCTGCGGCTGCGCGGCGTGGACGCCGAGATAGTCGAGATCACGCTGGCCGACCCGGTGCCGGAGTCCCTGGACCTGTACACCCTGGGCGGCGCGGAGGATTACGCGCAGCGCCTGGCCACCCGGCACCTGCAGCGGTACCCGGGCCTGCAGCGCGCGGCGGACCGCGGCGCGCCCGTGCTGGCGATCTGCGCGGCCATCCAGGTGCTCGGGCATTGGTACGAGACGTCGGCCGGGGAACGGGTCGACGGCGTGGGCATGCTGGACCTGACCACCGCGCCGCAGGACAAACGCACCATCGGCGAGCTGGTGACCAAGCCGTTGCCGGCCGGGCTGACCCAGCGCCTGACGGGTTTCGAAAACCACCGCGGCGGAACCGTTTTGGGGCCGGCGGCCGCGCCGCTGGGCGCGGTGGTCAGGGGCGCGGGCAACCGGGCCGGTGACGGGTTCGACGGCGCGGTGCAGGGCAGCGTGATCGCCACCTACATGCACGGACCCTGTCTGGCCCGCAACCCGGAGCTGGCCGACCTGCTGCTGAGCAAGGTGGTGGGCGAGCTGGCGCCGCTGCCGATGCCCGAAGTGGAGTTGTTGCGCCGCGAGCGGTTAGCGGCTCGTTGAGCATCCGACGCCTGACCGCCGACTCGGCCCTGCGCCGCGACACCGCGGGCACGGCCATCGGCAACTTCATGGAGTGGTACGACTTCGGCTCCTACGGTTACATCGCGACCACCATCGCGCAGGTGTTCTATCCGGGTAACAGCGTCAGCGCGGTCCACCTCATCGCCACGTTCAGCACGCTGGCGGCGGCATACGTGGTACGCCCGCTCGGCGGGTTCGTCCTCGGCCCGCTCGGTGACCGCATCGGGCGCAAGCGGATCCTGGTGATCACGATCCTGCTGATGGCGGTGGGCACCACCATGAGCGGCTCACTGCCCGGTTACAGCACCATCGGCGTCTGGGCGCCGATCCTGCTTCTGGTCGCCCGAATCTTTCAGGGCTTGTCGACCGGCGGCGAGTTCGTCGGTGCGATGACCTATCTCGTCGAGCGGGCCCCGACCCACAAACGCGGCATGATGGTCGGGTTCCTGCCGTTGGGCAACCTGGTCGGGTTCGTGCTCGCCGGGTTGCTGGTGACCGCGCTGCAGGCCTGGCTGCCGAGCCGCGACATGCTGGCCTGGGGCTGGCGGGTTCCGCTGTTGCTGGGAGCGCCGTTCGGCGTGCTCGCGCTGTATCTGCGGCTGCGGATCGAGGAGTCGCCGGCCTACGAGCGGGTGATCCTTGGCAGCGACGAGCCGGTCTACCGCGGCTGGCAGCAGTTTCGGCACACGGTGGTGGAGCAGTGGAAGCCGATGGTGATCTGCGCGGCGCTCGTGGTGACCTCCCAGGCCCCCGATTTCATGCTCACCGGATACCTGCCGACCTACCTCAAAGTGGTTGTGCGCGTTGGTGACACGGCCGCACTGGTGATGATCGTGGCGACGTTGGCGATCCTGATGGCCGCGGTGGTATTCGTCGCCGCGTTGTCCGACCGCATCGGCGTCAAACCCATCATGCGGACCGGCTGCGGACTGCTCGTCGCGGCGTCGGTCCCGGCCTTCCTGCTGATGGGCTCCGGCGCTGTCTTGCCGTTGGTCTTCGTCGGGGTGCTGCTGATCGGGCTGATGGAACTGTGTTTCGACAGCACCACGCCATCGGCGCTGCCGGCACTGTTCCCGACCAGGGTGCGCAACGGGGCGCTGGCCATCGCGTACAACATCGCGCTGTCGACCGTCGGCGGAACCACGCCGCTGATCGCTCAAGCGCTGATATCGGCCACCCACAACACCATGGTGCCGGCCTACATGCTGATCTTCGCCGGCCTGGTGGGCACGGTCACCCTTCGATTCATGCCGGAAGTCGCCGGCAGGCCGCTGCCGGGGTCGGTCGAAAGCGAGGCCGGCGAACTGGCCGGCGCATGACGGGCTGCGGGACCGCGTTACACCATGGCGCGGCGGCCGGTCAGCGCGCGGCCCAGCGTCAGCTCGTCGGCGAACTCCAGGTCGCCGCCCATCGGCAACCCGGACGCGATCCGCGTCACGGTCAGGCCGGGGATGTCGCGCAGCATCCGCACCAGGTAGGTGGCGGTCGCCTCGCCCTCGGTGTTGGGGTCGGTCGCGATGATCACCTCGGTGATGTCGACGTCGTCGTCGACCCGCTCGCCGATGCGGCTCAGCAGCTCGCGGATCCGCAGCTGATCGGGCCCGACCCCGGACAGCGGGTCGAGCGCACCGCCCAAAACGTGATAACGGCCGCGGAATTCGCGGGTGCGCTCGACGGCCTGGACGTCCTTCGGCTCCTCGACCACGCACACCTGCGAGCCATCCCGGCGGGGGTCGGCGCAGATCCGGCACCGCTCGTCGTCGGAGACGTTGCCGCACACCGCGCAGAACCGCACGCCGTCGCGGACCTTCGCCAGCACGGCGGTCAACCGATCGATGTCCGCGGGCTCGACGGACAGCAGGTGGAAGGCGATGCGCTGAGCGCTCTTGGGTCCGATGCCCGGCAGCCTGCCGAGCTCGTCGATCAAATCCTGGACGGGTCCCTCGAACATGACGGTGGAGGCGTCAGAGCCCCGGCATTTGAGTCGGCGACGCCGGCGGCTGGCCCGGTGGGCCCCCCATGCCACCGGCGAGCGACCCGAGCTGCTCCTGCGCCATCTGGGTGACCTGCTTGGAAGCGTCGGCCATGGCACCGACGATCAAGTCCTGCAGCGTCTCGATGTCGTCGGGGTCGACGACCTTGGGGTCGATCTTCACCGCGACCACCTCGCCGCTGCCCTTCACGACCACCTCGACCAGGCCGCCACCGGCGTGACCGTGCACCTCGGAGTTCGCGAGCCGCTGCTGGGCTTCCATCAGCTTTTGCTGCATCTGCTGCGCCTGGGCGAGCAGGGCCGACATGTCGCCTCCGGGTTGCATGACAATCCCCTCGCATCTCGGTCTCGAGTTGGTCTCGCCTGTGGATACCGGGCGATTCGAGACACCCAGCGTAGACCGGGCGGCGTTACCTTTGCGCCGTGGACCTACGAGTGAGCAGGCGTGTCGGGATCAAAGCGGTGGTCGGTGCGCTGGTCGCCGCGTCGACGGCGGTCATGCCGACGGCGACCCCGGCCGCATGGGGAGTCCCCTCCAACATCGCGGGCATGGTCGTGTTCATCGACCCCGGCCACAACGGCTCCAACGACGCGTCCATCTCGCGTCAGGTGCCCACTGGCCGCGGCGGCACCAAGGACTGCCAGGCCAGCGGGACGTCGACCAACACCGGCTACCAGGAGCACACGTTCACCTGGGACACCGCGCTGCGGGTCCGCGCCGCGTTGAGCGCGCTGGGTGTGCGGACCGCGATGTCGCGCGGCAACGACACCGGGCTGGGCCCGTGCGTCGACGCCCGCGCCAACATGGCCAACGCGATGCACCCCAACGCGGTGCTGAGCATCCACGCCGACGGCGGCCCGCCCTCCGGCCGCGGGTTCCACGTCAACTATTCGGCGCCGCCGCTCAACCAGGTGCAGGCCGGGCCGTCGGTGCAGTACGCCCGGATCATGCGCGACCAGTTGCAGGCGTCGGGCATCCCGCCCGCCAACTACATCGGCCAGGACGGACTGTACGGGCGTTCGGACCTGGCCGGCCTGAACCTGGCGCAGTACCCGTCGATCCTGGTCGAGTGCGGCAATATGAAGAACCCCGCGGATTCGGCGCTGATGGAGTCGCCCGAGGGCCGGCAGAAGTACGCCGACGCGATGGTGCGCGGTGTCGCCGGCTTCCTGGCCACGCAGGGCCAGGCGCGCTAGCTTTCCAGCTCCTTCTTCAGGTTGGCCAGCACCTCGCCCTGGATCCTCTTCAGACCCAAAGGCGCAAAGGTCTTTTCGAAGAAACCCTTGACGCCGCCGGCGCCGGTCCAGCTGGTCTTCACGGTGACGCTGGATCCGGGGCCCGCGGGAGCCACCGTCCAGTTGGTGACCATGGACGAGTTCGCGTCCTTCTCGATGACGGTGTGGCCGGCCACGTCGACGTCGACCTGCACGTCGCGCACGCGTGACTTGGTGGCCTGCAGCTTCCACTTGGCAACCGTGCCGGCGCCCTGGCCGCCCGCCACCACCTGGTACTCGCTGTATTGCGGGGACAGGATTTTCGGGCGAACCGTCTGATAGTCCGCCACTGCGGCGAGCGTGGCCGCCGGCTCGGCGTTGATCAAGATCGTGCTGGCCGCGCTGACCTGGGCCATCAGCCGCAATTCCTCCTCGTGATGCCGCCCGAGCGGGTGCACGGGCTATGTCCGAAGACTAGGGTATATGTGGTGCCAAGCCCTGGATCTGCACTCTCGGCTCACACGTCGGGCGTTGATCGGTTGATGGCGAGTTATCGATCCATCCCCGCAACGGCCGCGGTCCGGCTCGCCAAGCCCACCTCAAACCTGTTCCGCGCCCGCACCAAACGCGATGCGCCCGGCCTGGATACGTCGGGACTGACCCAGGTGCTCAGCGTCGATCCGGATGCCCGCACCGCCGACGTCGCCGGCATGTGCACATACGAGGACCTGGTCGACGCCACCCTGCCCTACGGCCTGTCGCCGCTGGTGGTGCCGCAGCTGAAGACCATCACGCTCGGCGGGGCGGTCAGCGGCCTGGGCATCGAGTCGGCGTCGTTTCGCAACGGCCTGCCCCACGAATCGGTGCTGGAGATGGACATCCTCACCGGCGCTGGCGAATTGGTCACCGCATCCCGCAGCGAGCACTCCGAGCTGTTCCGCGCGTTTCCCAATTCCTATGGGACGCTAGGGTATTCGACCCGGCTCCGGATCGAGCTGGAGCCCGTGGCGCCGTTCGTGGCGCTCCGTCACATCCGGTTCCGCTCGCTGCCGGACATGGTCGCGGCGATGGAACGCATCGTCGACACCGGCGGACAGGGCGGCACCCCCGTCGACTACCTCGACGGGGTGGTGTTCGGCGCCGACGAGAGCTACCTGTGCGTCGGCCGGCGCACCGCCACGCCCGGACCGGTCAGCGACTACACCGGCAAGGACATCTACTACCGCTCGATCCAGCACGACGCGGCCGGCGTCGAGGCCACCAAGGACGACCGGCTGACGATCCACGACTACTTCTGGCGCTGGGACACCGACTGGTTCTGGTGCTCACGCGCGTTCGGCGCACAGAACCCCCGGCTGCGGCGCTGGTGGCCCCGCCGCTACCGGCGCAGCAGCGTCTACTCCAGGCTCGTGGCCCTCGACCGGCGCTTCGGCATCTCCGACCGCATCGAGGCGCGCAGTATTCGCTCGCCGGGCCGCCCCCCGCGCGAACGGGTGGTGCAGGACGTCGAAATTCCCATCGAACGCGTCGTCGACTTCCTGGAGTGGTTCGGCGACCACGTGCCCATCACGCCGATCTGGTTGTGCCCGTTGCGGCTTCGCGATCACGAGGGGTGGCCACTGTATCCGATGCGGCCCGACCACACCTACGTCAACGTCGGGTTCTGGTCCTCGGTGCCGGCCGGCGACACCCCGGGCGCCACCAACCGCGCCGTCGAGGCCAAGGTGAGCGAGCTCGACGGGCACAAATCGCTGTACTCCGACTCCTTTTACACCCGCGAGGAGTTTGACGAGCTCTACGGCGGGGAGGCCTATAACACTGTCAAGAAAACCTACGATCCCGATTCGCGTCTCCTCGACCTGTATGCAAAGGCGGTGCAACGGCGATGACAACCACCAAAGAGCCCGAACGCCCCACCAAGTCGGGCAAGCTCAGCATGGCCGAGATCCTGGAGGTCTTCACGGCCACCGGCGGCCAGCCGCTGAAGTTCACCGCGTACGACGGCAGCACCGCCGGAAGCGACGACGCGGAGCTCGGCCTGGACCTGCGGTCGTCCCGCGGCGCCACGTACCTGGCCACGGCCCCCGGCGAGCTCGGTCTCGCCCGGGCGTACGTGTCGGGTGATCTGCAGGCCCACGGCGTTCACCCCGGCGACCCGTACCCGCTGCTCAAATCGCTGACCGACCGGGTCAAGTTCAAGCGGCCGTCGGCGCGGGTGATGGCCAACGTCGTCCGCTCGATCGGCGTCGAACACCTGTTGCCGGTCGCCCCGCCCCCGGAGGAGGCGCCGCCCCGCTGGCGTCGCGTCGCCGCCGGCGTGCTGCACAGCAAGACCCGCGACGCCGAGGCGATCCACCACCACTACGACGTCTCCAACACGTTCTACGAGTGGGTGCTCGGCCCGTCGATGACCTACACCTGCGCGGTCTACCCGGACCCCGACGCGACGCTGGAAGAGGCCCAGGAGAACAAGTACCGGCTGATCTTCGAGAAGCTGCGGCTGCGCCCGGGCGACCGGCTGCTCGACGTCGGCTGCGGCTGGGGCGGCATGGTGCGCTACGCCGCGCGCCGCGGTGTCCGCGCGATCGGCGCCACCCTGTCGGCCGAACAGGCGAAGTGGGCGCGAGAAGCGATCGAGGCCGACGGGCTGACCGACCTTGCCGAGGTGCGGCACTCCGACTACCGCGACGTGCGGGAGGCGGGATTCGACGCCGTTTCCTCGATCGGGCTGACCGAGCACATCGGCGTCAAGAACTACCCGGCCTACTTCGGCTTCCTGAAGTCGAAGCTGCGCACCGGCGGGCTGCTGCTCAACCACTGCATCACCCGCCACGACAACAAGTCGACCCCCTTCGCCGGCGGGTTCACGGACCGCTACGTGTTCCCGGACGGCGAGCTGACCGGCTCGGGCCGCATCGTCACCGACATCCAGGACGCCGGTTTCGAGGTGCTGCACGAGGAGAACTTCCGCCACCACTACGCGATGACGCTGCGCGACTGGTGCCGCAACCTGGTCGAGCACTGGGACGACGCCGTCGCCGAGGTCGGGTTGCCCACCGCGAAGGTGTGGGGCCTGTACATGGCGGCGTCACGGGTGGCCTTCGAGCGCAACAACCTTCAGCTGCATCACGTGCTGGCGGCCAACGTCGACGAGTGGGGCGACGACGACCTGCCGCTGCGCCCGTGGTGGCGCCCCTAGCCGTTGTCTATCCGGCGCGCACCCAGCTCGCTTTGCAGCAGCTCGAGCGCGACCTCCTCGGGGTCGCGACGCGGCGCCGACGGGTCTCCGCGGCCGGCCTCGGCGAGCATGTGCTCCTCGTCCTCGCGCTCTTCGCGCTGAGCCGAATCCGGGGCGGGGGCGGGATCTTCCGCCTCGGGGATCGGCGGGCTCGCCGCGGCCGGCGGGTCGCCGGTCTCGCATCGCACCCGCCAGCTGACCCCGAACTCGTCCTTGAGCGCCTCGGTGATGACGTCGGCGTTGCGCTGTTCGGACAGCCGCTTGGCCAGCGGCGCCGACGCATGTGTCAGCACGAGCGTGTCGTTGTCGACGGCCAGGACCGTGGCGCCCGACAGCATCACCTCGGTGGTGCGGCTGCGCTGGCGCACCTTGTCACGCACCGTCGACCATCTCCTGCGCACCGCCGCGGCGCTGAGTTCGCCTGGGGCAGAGGCGGATTCGGGGGCTGCCTCGGCGGCCGCCACGGGTGCCGGTTCCGGTGCGGGCCTGGGCTTGGGCGCCGTCGCCCGCTTTGGCGGCGGCTCCGCCCTGGGCTTCGGCGCCGCGGCCGGCTCGGCCGCGGCGGGAATCGACATGTCCAGCCGGGTCTCGATCCGCTCGATGCGCTGCAGCAGCGCCGACTCCGCGTCGCTGGCCGAGGGCAGCAGCAGCCGCGCGCAGACCACCTCGAGCAGCAGGCGTGGCGCCGTCGCACCGCGCATCTCCCCCAGCCCCGCCTGCACCACCTCGGCGTAGCGCGTCAGCGCCGCCGGCCCGATCCGCGCCGCCTGGTCCCGCATCCGGTCCAGCACGTCCTCCGGCGCGTCCACCACGCCGCGGGTCGCCGCGTCCGGAACCGCTTGCAGCACAATGAGATCGCGGAATCGCTCCAGCAGGTCGGTGGCGAAGCGGCGCGGGTCGTGGCCGGCGTCGATCACCGATTCCACCGCGCCGAACAACGCCGCGGCATCGGAAGCGGCCAGGGCATCGACGGCGTCGTCGATCAACGCGACGTCGGTGGCGCCCAGCAGGCCCAGCGCCCGCTGATAGGTCACGTGGTCGCCCTCGGCGCCGGCCAGCAACTGGTCCAGCACCGAGAGGGTGTCGCGGGGCGAACCGCCGCCGGCGCGAATCAACAGCGGGTACACCGCATCGTCGATGACCACGCCCTCCTGCTCACAGATCCGCCCGACCAGCGCCCGCATGGTCTTCGGCGGCAACAGCCGGAACGGGTAGTGATGGGTGCGCGACCGGATCGTCGGCAGCACCTTCTCCGGTTCGGTGGTGGCGAAGATGAAGATGAGGTGCTCGGGGGGCTCCTCGACGATCTTGAGCAGCGCGTTGAACCCGGCCGTGGTGACCATGTGCGCCTCGTCGACGATGAACACCCGGTAGCGCGACTGCGCGGGGGCGTAGAACGCGCGGTCCCGCAGCTCGCGGGTGTCGTCCACGCCGCCATGGCTGGCGGCGTCGAGCTCCACCACGTCGATGCTGCCGGGCGCATTAGGGGCCAGCGCCACGCAGGACTCACACACCCCGCACGGGGTGGCCGTCGGCCCCTGCGCGCAGTTCAGCGACCGGGCCAGGATGCGCGCCGACGACGTCTTGCCGCAGCCGCGCGGCCCGGAGAACAAGTAGGCATGGTTGATCCGGCCGGCTTGCAGGGCGACGGACAGCGGTTCGGTGACGTGCTCCTGCCCCACCACCTCGGCGAAGGTCGCCGGTCGATACTTGCGGTAGAGGGCCACGCTCAGCAGGCTACCGGCGCGCGGTGACGGTGGCCCGACGGGCGTTCACTCTGCGCTGAGGGCGCAGGCTACTCGCACTTCTGCGCCACCAGCGCAGAGTCAAACCCGAACGTCACCCGCCGGCGACGCGAGACGCTCGGAGGCCGCCAGCAGCGCGCAGGTGGCCAGCCCGTCGACGGCGTTGCGCAGGTCCGGCAGCGACGGGAAGGTGGGCGCGATCCGGATGTTCTTGTCGTCCGGGTCTTTTCGGTACGGGAAGGACGCACCGGCCTCGGTGACCGCGATGCCGGCGTCCTTGGCCAGGGCGACGGTCCGCCGCGCGGTGCCGGGCAGCACGTCGAGGCTGATGAAGTAGCCGCCCTTGGGTTCGGTCCACGAGGCGATCTTGGATTCGCCCAGCCGCTGCTCCAGGATCTCGAGCGCCAGCGTGAACTTCGGCGCCAGGATCTGCTGATGGCGCAGCATCTGCAGACGCACCCCGTCGGCGTCGCCGAAGAAGAGCAGGTGCCGCAGCTGGTTGACCTTGTCCGGGCCGATCGACTTCTTGCCCGCATACTGCAGGTACCAGGCGATGTTGCCCAGCGAGCCGCCCAGGAAGCTGACGCCGGCGCCGGCGAACGTGATCTTCGAGGTGGACGCGAAGACGTAGGGCCGGTTGGAATTGCCGGCCTTGGCGGCCAGCCCGAGCACGTCGACCTGACGGACGAAGTCCAGCGTCAGCGTGTGCACCGCGTACGCGTTGTCCCAGAACAGCCGGAAGTCCGGTGCGGCCGTGCGCATCTGGACCAGCCGACGCACCGTCTCCCACGAGTAGGTGACGCCGGTCGGGTTGGCGAACACCGGCACCGCCCACATCCCCTTGATCGCGGGGTCGACGGCGACCAGCTCCTCGATCAGGTCCACGTCGGGGCCGTCGGCGAGGATCGGGATCGGGATCATCTCGATGCCCATGGTCTCGGTGATGGCGAAGTGCCGGTCGTAGCCGGGGACCGGGCACAGGAACTTGACGACCGGCTCCTTTATCCAGGGCCGCGGCGAGTCCACCCCGCCGTACAGCATCGAGAAGGCCACGAGGTCGTGCATCAGCTCCAGGCTGGAGTTGTTGCCGGCGATCAGGTTCTGCACCGGGATGCCGAGCAGCTCCCCGAAGATGGCCCGCAGTTCCGGCAGGCCGTGCAGGCCGCCGTAGTTGCGGGTGTCGGTGCCCTCGCCGTCGCGGTAGTCGTCTCCGGGCAGGCTCAGCAGCCGGTTGGACAGGTCGAGTTGCTCCGGGGAGGGTTTGCCGCGGGTGAGGTCCAGGGCCAGCTTCTTGGCTCGCAGCTCCGCGTAGTCCTGCTGGTTACGGGCGTGCAGGGCCGCCAGCTCGTCGGGGCTGAGGGAATCGAAGGCCACCAGGAGCCCTTTCGCTGATCGCTCGCCGTGGAGTTCGGGGTCATGCAGGCCCCACGTAGGGGACCCCGCGCACCCGACAGAGCCCATTGACCCTTGCTGCCTTCCGGCCCTGGGGGAGTTCACAGGATAGACGCCGCGCGGGGTCCATGGCGAGTGTAATACCTGGCCCGGAACGAGCGTCGGGGACCGCGGCGGGCTCGGTTACCATGGCCACGGAGGATTCGCCTAGTGGCCTATGGCGCTCGCCTGGAACGCGGGTTGGGTTAACAGCCCTCGCGGGTTCAAATCCCGCATCCTCCGCAAGTGGTCCGCGACGCGGCCGAACAGGGTGTCGTTTGGAATCGGTTTGGCCTGCCTTTAGGCTGACGTGGGCTTACCGGCATGAGGAGGCGTATGGGGCGCAAGGTCGCCATACCGTGGCACTTGTTGTTTTCGCTCGGTGCCGGCGTCCTCTATTTCTTCTGCGTGCTGCCCCGCTGGTACGAGCTGATGGGCGACATGTCGCGCGGACTGGGGATGGCGGGCCGGATCGCGTCGGGCGCGCTGATCGGGTTGGCCGCCCTCCCCGTGGTGTTCACCCTGTTGCGCACCCGCAAGGCCGAGCTCGGCACCCCGCAGCTGGCGCTGTCGATGCGGGTCTGGTCGATCGTGGCCCACGTGCTGGCGGGCGTGCTGATCATCGGCACCGCGATCAGCGAGATCTGGCTCAGCCTGGACGCGGCCGGACAGTATCTGTTCGGCATCTACGGCGCCGCCGCCGCGATCGCCGTGCTCGGATTCTTTGCGTTCTACCTGTCGTTCGTCGCCGAGTTGCCGCCGCCACCGCCGAAACCGATCAAGGCGAAGAAGCCCAAGAAGCGCCGTGGCAAGAAGGACGAGGAGGCCGACGAGGCCGACGAGGAAACCGAGGAGGAGGCGGAGGTCCAGGAGGCCGACGAGGAAACCGACGAATCCGAGGAGACCGAGGCCGCCGACGAGACCGAAGAAGCCGAAGAAGGCGAGACGGTCGAGGCGGAAGCGGCGACCGAAGAGGCGCCGACGCCGCAAGCCACCGAAACCGAGACCGAGACCGAGACCACCGAATCCACCGAATCGACCGAAGCCGCCGACGAGCCCGCTGGCGGGTTGCGCAACCGCCGCCCGACCGGGAAGGGCACCCACCGCATGCGCCGCAGGCGCACCCGGGGCGGCGTCGCGGTCGACGAATAGCCGACGGTCAGTCGCGGCGCCGAAGGCGCTCGAGCGAGTCGGCGATGCGCCGCCGGGTCTCCTCGGCGCCCCACAGCTCACGGACCTCGCGGTCGATAGCGCCGGCCTCGCCGATCCGCGCCAGGGCGGGCGCCCTCAGCTGGGCCTTGGTATGGCGATAGGCGTCGACGGAGATCTCGCCCAGATCCGCCGCCTCCGCCACGGCCGCCCCGACGAGATCGTCGGCGACGACGCGGTGGGCAAGCCCGCGGGCGACGGCGTCGTCCCCCCGATACAGGCGGCCGCCGAGCAGCACTTCCTCGGCGTGGTCCCCGCACGCGTGACGCACCACCTCCAGCGCAGCGGCGGGAAACGGCACCCCGACGCGGGCCTCGGACGCCCCGATCTGCGCGTCGGGGCCGGCCAGGCGACGGTCGCAGGCGCAGGCCAGCACGCACCCGCCCGCGATGGCGGCACCGTTGACGGCCGCCACCGTCGGCCCGGGGTAGCCGAACAACGCGACGAACGCGTCGGCCAGGGCGGGAATCAACCGATCGGTGTATTCGGCGCCGCCCTGCAGCACGCGGTTGAGGTCGACCCCGGCGCAGAACACCCGGCCCGCGCCGGTGACGACGAGCGCGCCGGCGCCCGAACCCTGCAACTCGCGGACGGCGGCAGTCAGCTCTTCCAGCAGCTCGACGTCGAGGGCGTTGACCCGCCCCGATGACAGGGCCAACACCCGCACCGTCCCGACGGTCTGGATCTTGATCATTGCGGCCGGCCGGCGATGACGACGGGAATGTCGGTGTTCTCGTCGGTGTGATAGCTCGCGCAGACGCGGTGGTAGCCGTCGGCGATCTGCAGCGGGGCACCGGTTGCGAAGTCGCCGCGGACCAGCAGGATGGGCGAAAGCGGTTCGCCCTTCTTGATCTTGGCGAGATCGGAGGCGACGTGGGGGTTGTCGACCGGTAGCAGGCGCAGCCGGGCGGCCCGCAGAATGTCCTTGGCCTTCTTGTGCACAACTTCCCCGGCCTGCAGTCGCCGGCTCAGCTCCTCGACGCTGTGCGCGTCGGCGAGCAACGCAAGGTAGTCGGCCGCGGCCGGAAAGTCATGGGCCTCAGGCTTTTCCAGCCATTTCACCTTCGGCATCGCCCGCCTCCCTTCGTGGGGCCATGTCGACGCAGCCTACCGGTCGCGCCGGGAAATTGGGATCGGTAGCGGCCGGGGCGTTCTGTACTCGCTCTCATGACGACGCCAACGGGGCGGCGCATGAAGGAAGGAACACTCAGTGAAACGTCTTCTCGCGGCAGCGATTGGAAGCCTTGGCGTCGCGTCGGCGCTGGTGGCCTGCTCGAGCGGCGGCCACACGGCCAGCCCGGGCTCGAGTGCGGCGCCCAGCGCCGCCACCGGGACCAGCGCACAGGTGAAGGTCGGCGGCACCGACCTCGCGGGGCTGAATCCCGCCTCGGTGACCTGCGTCAGGACCGGCGGCAAGATCAACATCGGCAGCGGGTCCACCGGCGGCGCCCAGCAGGCGCTGGCGGTCGTGATGACCGACGAGTCCACGCCGAAGGTGGAGTCGTTGGCCCTCGTCGTCGACGGCAACGCGTTGTCGGTCAGCAACGGCATGGGCGCCAAGGTCGGATCGGCCAACGTGGCGGTGGACGGCAAGACCTACACCATCACGGGCCAGGCGCAGGGTGCCGATTTGAAGAACCCGATGGCCGGAATGGTCACCAAGGACTTCAACATCAAGGTGACCTGCGGTTGAGGGGTCTAACTCCGGGCGGCGGGCGCGCTTCACTCCGCGTCCGCCGCTCCGGGGTTTGGACCGCCAGGACTTATGATGCAGCCGTGTCGATTCCCGGCGAACTGGAGCGTGCCCGGCGGCTGGCGTTCGCCGCCGACGAGGTCGCGGCTCGGGATCTGCTGCTGTCGCTGATGCCCCGCATCGAGCGGGAAGACCGCGACGATCTCGCGCTGGAGGCTTTCGCGCAGCTGGGCGATATATACCTGGCGCGCGGCTCGAATGATGGTGTGCGGGACTCGATTCGGCGCATCCGCGACTGCCTGGCCGTCTATTCCGCGGTCGCCGCCGGCACCATGCCGGAGACCGCCGCACAAGTGCGCATGTCCGGCGCCGAGGTGGCGCACATGGTCTGCCGATACTCGCGGCGGGCCCAATTCCTGCAAACCGGTCTTGCCGCGGCGCTCGGCGATCACGAAGGCGCCGCGAAGGAGCTTGCGGCGTTGGGCGACACGAGCTCCGACGCGGATTTCGCCGACCTGGCCGACGAGCACGCCTACCTGCTGACCTACGCGCAAATCCTGTGCGCGACCGCGCTGTGCGACGACGACCTGCATGTCCGGTCGGTTCCCCTGTGGGAGCCGGTGCTCGCTGCCATCGCGGATCCGGCCCACCTGGGCGGCGACGGCCTGCTCGCAGACCATCTCCGGGTGGAGGCGGCCATCGGATACGGCAGGTTCTGCGTCGAAACCGGAAGGCTGTCCGAGGCCGAGCCGTGGCTGCGTCGCGCGGGCGCCCGGGCGCAGGCGCGCGGGTGGGAATTGGCCGCGGCCAGAACGCAATTGGAGCGGGCCGCGGCCTGCTGGTCGGCCGCCGACCACGCCAGCACCGAGCAACTGGTCTCCGAGGCCCAGCCCGTCATCGCGAAATACGCCCGGGCGCACGACCTGGCCCGGTGCTGGGTCTATCTGGGGCTGACCCGATTGGCGTCGGGCGCGTTGGAGGCGGCCGACGAATGCTGGGGCCACGCCGAGCGACACCTGCGCGGACTCGGCAAGCCCCTGCCCCTGCACCGTATTCTGTTGCAGCGCAGCTGGATATCGATCTTCTGGGGCCGCTTCGCGGATGCGGTCGAGTCGATCGCCCAGGCCCGCGAGCTGCTCGACTCGTCCCCGCGCAGCAGTTGGCTGCAGTACGCGCAGCTCGACAATCACCTCGGAACCGTCTGGCGCGCCGACGCGCTGACCGATCTCGGCTTCGACAGCTCGGGCGACCCCGACGAGACGCTGCAGGAAACCGAGGCGCGGCAGGCCGAGGGGCTCGGCATCCTGCGCGGCGAGGTGGGCACCCCGGAATACTGGCGCGCGATGACCAAGCTCGAACAGGCCGCGGAGCTCAAGGTCCCGGCCGCGTTGGCGGTCGACTCGGTGCGGTATTCGATCGCCGACGCCGACGCGAGGTCGCGCTGGGCGACCAACGTCTCGGCGCCGATCCTGGCCAGCGCCTTCGCCGTCGCCTGGGAGTGGGAGAACACCGAACTGATCAGCGAGCTGGTCGAATACCACAGCGCGCGTGGGACTTTCGCCGCCGAACCGGAGGCACCCAAAGTCGGCGAATGGTCGGCCGCGTCCACCTCGCCGGTGCTGATCGACGCCGGCGAGGCGCTGGCGGCGTCCGGCCCGGAAGCCGGAGGCGGCGGTTCGCTGACGCGGCTTGGCCCGTTGCCGCCGCTGCGGATGCAGCCGGACGCTCCCCCGATCTTGAGCCACTATCGCGAGCTGGCGTTGCAGCGGTACGGCCGCGAGGTCACCGCCGACGAGCCCGCCTGGTCGACCTGGCCATGAGTGATCCGGACCGGCCGACTCTGGTCCTGCGATTCGCCGACCTCGGGATCGTCACCTACGCCAGCTTGCGGATAGTCGGGCAACCGTCCAGGACCGTCAACTGGGTGGTGGAGGAGCCGATCCTGCTCGCGGCACTGCAGGAGCTGGCCGCCGCGCTGCCGGAGCCGCACGGCCCGGAGAGCCGTCGTGACGCCATCGAGCGTGCGCTGACGAGCGGCCCCTTCGCAACGCCACAGGACGAACCGACGCTGGCCTACATCCTGGGTGTGCTGCTGATCGCCGAGCCCGGGTGGCGGCTGCTGGCCGAATGCGTGGCGACGCCGCGCGCGGTGCTGTTCGTCTCGCCCAGCGCGCGCCTGGCCCGCGTCCCGTGGGACCTGCTGGCGGTGCCGAAATCCGGGCCCAGCAAGGAAGAACTCGTCCGCGCCCGCCAGGAGGCCATCACCGCCAGCGGCCGGGCCGCCGCCAAAATCCCTTGGCAGCTCGCCGATGTCGGCGAGCACACCGACGGGCACCGGCTGATGGAGCTGGTCGACGTGCTGCTCGCGGTGCCGCAGAACATCGTGCACTCGCCGCGGTCGCCGGCCGGCTGGGCCGCCCGCCGAGACGGTCCGCCGGCGCTGGTCCTCGACCCCCGGGTGCCGGGTCAGCGCCCTGACTCCGCGCTGGGATCGGTGCTCGGAAGGCCGTCGGCCGACACGCCGTTGGCGCGGCACTACGCCGCGCTGATGCAGCGCCGCGCGGTGCTACCGAACGTCGACGCGGCGGCGGAGCTGTTCCGCCGCCAGGACGCCGACCGCGAGTGGCTCGCCGAGATACTGGCACAGGCGCCGAGCAGGCTGATGTACGTCGGGCACGCGAGTTCGCCGGACGGCCACTCCGGTCAGGCCGGCCGGGCCGACCGGGCCGCGCTGCATTTGGCCTGTGCGGCGGGCATTCCCGGCGCCGCCGACGCGATCGGGGAGCACCGTCCGCTGACCGCGGCGGATCTGATGGCTCTGCGGCTGCCGATGCCGCCCCGGGTCGCCCTGCTGGCGTGCGCATCCGGCGGTGACTATCGATTCGACGAGGCGACGGGCCTGGTGGCGGCCATGGTCCTGGGCGGCGCGCAGCTGGTGACCGCCACGCTGTGGTCGCTGCCCACCGCGGCGGCCTACCGGCAATTCGCCGCCGACCTCCCCGCGGATCCCATGTCCGCCACCGTCATCGCCGTCGACGAGGCGCACGAGGCCATCGACGCGGGGTGCGCGGTGAATCGGTGGCAGCGCGAGCAGATGCGGCGCTGGCGCGACGGTGACGCCACCGCCAGCCCGCTCTACTGGGGCGCGCTCGTCAGCTTCGCCGTCGACGGCGCGCGCTGACAGTGGACGGCCAAGACGTCGTCGGGCAGCGAAAGCTCTTCGCGGGCAGCGGGATCGAACGCCACCAGAACAACGAGGCCCGGGTGCAGCGCCCAGACGTCGCCCTCGCAACGGGCGAGTTTGCCGATGAACGTCTCGCCGGAGACCGCCACCACCTCGACGAACACCTGGCGCTCGTTGTCCGTCGCACACACCGTGCCGACCCCGACGATGCGCTCATGAGCGGTCTGAGCCCGCGCGACCATCAGGCCGCCGACGACCGCCAAAGCCAGTGCGACAGCCCCGATGCCGGCCATCGTGACCCACGGGTGGCTAAAGGTGATATAGACAACGGCGGTTGCGATAAGCGCGATTTCGGCGCCCGCCAGCAGCATCGTCGGATTCTTCATGTGACCAGCCTCTCGGTGCCGCCCGGCTACCGAACCCAACTTTTTCGCTGCCGCTATCTGCCGAAAGCCCCTATCCTGTCCTGATGAGCGCGGACTCGCAGGTGACGGACGTCGAAGTCGGCCTGCCCCGCCGGTCGGTGATCGAGCGGGCGTGGCGCGCGATCGGTCCCGGCGTGGAGGTGCTCAGCAGCGACGACGGCGGCCCGTTGAGCCGGACGGTCAAGCGCATCCTGGACCCGTTGGTGCTGCGGCTGCGATCGAACCCGCAGTATTCGGCCCCCGTGGTCGGCGCCGACACGGCCGCGGCGATGCATGAGCTGATCGTCGGCAACGCTCACCAATTGCGTTCCGCCGCAGCATGGTTCGGCACCCTGAAGCTCGAGCGCCGCAGGCAGCGGATCCGCACCGGCAACGCCCAGGAGCTGTACTTCCCGGTGTGCTTCGAGCTCGCGGTGACGAAAGGCCCACCGGCGCCGCAGGATCGCGAGACGGCGGCCGCGATACTCAGCGAAATTCACCTCGGCCGGGACCGCACCGCGATCGAGGTGCTGCATCAGTACGTGGCGAGCCCCGATGTCGTGGCCGCGCTGACCGAGCAGCTCGAACGGAGCTGGCGTGACGTGCGGGCGTCCGAAACGGCGACGGCGGCCGGCCCCTTCCTGAACGAGCTCGGCACCGCGCTCGGCCGCGCCGACGGCCACAGCGCCAAAGCGGCCCGCCAACGAGCCTGGTCAGCCGTCATCGCCGATCCGGCGCCGTACAACCTGGGCGCCCTGGCCCGCACCGAAACGGCCGCGCTACCCTGGTCGATCGTCGAACTTGGCCTGAGTTCGGTTGCACCGCAACGGAAACCACAAATCTCCGCCGGGTCCGACAGCGATCGCCCGCTGGGCCGCAGCGTGGTGGACCGGGTGCGCGCGACGTTGCGGCGCGCCCTGGACCGTGACGCGCTGCCCGACATCCCGCTGCTGTGCGAAGAGGAAGTCGACCGCGCCTGTGCGCCGTGGGGGTTGCTGTCCGAGGACAAGCAGGCCACGTTGGTGGCCGGCATCGAGGTCGCGGTCGAGCTGGCGCCCCTGGACCCGTCCGTGATGAGCCACTACGGGCTGGCGGCCCAGATTCAGGCCAGGCTGCGCAAGGAGGCGTACGTCTTGCACGCCCGGCGCTATCTCGCCGAGGGCGGGCCGATTCATCCGCGCCAGCAGCAGGTCGTCGACGACCTCGCCGCCTACGCGCAGCCATACCTGAGTCGGCTCTGGGCGCGGCTGCACGGGCGCGACGTTTGGCAGGAGCCCTGCGACGACATCGACGATGTGCGGTCGCTGCTGGAGGGTGTGGCGCGGTCGGTAAGTCTCGACCACCGGCAACGCATCAAGGCGATGCTGGAATTGCAGGTGGCCGGATGAGATTGGTTGCCGACGCCGGCCTTTGGCGAATCGGCCCCGCCGCCGCACCGACCCCGCTGACCGCGGTGCTGGAAGTCAGTGGCGCCGTGCTGTCCTGGACGGTCGACGATCCCGCCGGCGCCGCGTCGGCCCAGATCACCTTCACCGACCCGGCCCGCGCCGACTGGCTGTGGCGCATCCTCGGCGAGTCCGGGCACGTCGCGCTGGCCTCCGCGTTGGACGCTGCCGACACGGCCAGCCCACCGCACGAGCTCACCGGCGTCGACATCGTGCCCGGATCGATGGACCCGCTGCGGAGGCTGGCCATCGGGCACTGGCTGCGGCGCTGGTGGCCCGCCAGCCGGAACGACGGCATCGCCGGCCTGGACCGCGCGCTGCTGGACGTCGAGGTCGCGCTGCTGACGGTCGGGGCGCAGGGCTTCTTCACCGACGACACGCTGGATTCGGAGGTGACGCAGCTGCTCGCGCCGCACGCCCCCGCCCTGGCCGCGCACGTGACAAGCGGCGACCCGCGGATCGTCGACCTGGTGCGAGCGGGCGCCGGGATAGCCGACGAAGTCGGCATCGACGGCGCCGGGTGGCCGGAACTACATGCCGCCCTTGATGATTCGGGCGCGGCCCGGACGGCGGCGCTGGCCGAGCCGAGCGGGCGTCGCGACGATTACGCGCTGGCTGCCGGCGCCGACGCGGGACTCGGCGGCAAGGCGGCGATCGCAAGGGGCGTCGCCTCCGTCAGCTGGCGGGCGGTTCCCCCCGGAATCTTCGACGCCGGTGAGGACACCGTCGACTGGATCATCGAGGCCGACGAGACGGCGGCGGTCGCCGTCGTCCAAGCGGCGGTCATCGGGCCCGACCCGGCCACCGGCATCGGGGTGCGGCTGAGCTCGGGAGCCGTCGGCGGCGCCGGCGTGCTGCACACCGGCGGCCGCGCCACCCTCGCCCTGACCGACGCCCGGCAGCGACCGATGACCGAATCGGCGGCCTGGGACCACGATTGGACCGCCACCTCGGTGCTCGTCGGCGCCGAGCTGTCCGGCGGGACCGAGACGCGCGAAACCCGCGACCGGGTGCGTCGCTGGGTGCGGGCGCGGTTGGACCGCCCGGGTGACGACGCGTTCCTGGCCGAGATCCTGGCTTCCGAATCCGCCTATTAAAGATCCGGCTCAATTCCCTATGCTGAGCGAGTGCCAAACACCTATCGAGTCGTTCAATGGAACACCGGAAACGTCGGCAAGAGCTCACTGAAATCCATCGCCGACAACCCCACGCTTGAGTTGGTGGGGTGTTATGCCTGGTCGGCCGAGAAGGTCGGCCGCGACGCCGGCGAACTGGTCGGTATCGCGCCGCTGGGGATCGCGGCCACCAACGACGTCGACGCGCTGCTGGCGTGCAAGCCGGACTGCGTGGTCTACAACCCGATGTGGTTCGACGTCGACGAGCTGGTCCGCATCCTGTCGGCCGGGGTCAACGTGGTCACCACGGCCTCCTTCATCACCGGGCGCAACCTCGGCGACGGGCGCGACCGGCTGCTGCAGGCCTGCGAGAAGGGCGGCGCCACGCTCTTCGGGTCCGGCGTCAGCCCGGGCTTCGCCGAACTGCTGGCGATCGTGTCGGCGATGGTGTGCAACCGGATCGACAAGGTCACCGTCAACGAGGCCGCCGACACCACGTTCTACGACTCGCCCGACACCGAGAAGCCGGTCGGTTTCGGCCAGCCGATCGACCACCCCGAGCTGTCGCAGATGGCCGCCAAGGGGACCGCGATTTTCGGCGAGGCGGTCCAGCTGGTGGGCGACGCGCTCGGCGTCGAGCTCGACGAGGTGCGTTGCGTTGCCGAATTCGCGCAGACCACCGCGGACCTCGAAATGGCGTCCTGGACCATCCCCGCCGGATGCGTCGCGGGTGTCTACATCAGCTGGCAGGGCATCGTCGGCGGCAACACCGTGATCGACCTCAACGTCCGGTGGCGCAAGGGTCAGACGCTCGAGCCGGACTGGAAGATCGAGCAGGACGGCTGGGTCATCCAGATCGACGGGCAGCCGACGGTCACCACCAAGGTCGGCTTCCTGCCGCCGCCGTATTTCCAGGCCGAGACGATCGCCGACTTCATGGACCTCGGACACATCATGACCGCGATGCCCGCGATCAACGCGATCCCCGCCGTCGTCGCCGCGGCGCCGGGCATCGTCACCTACGCCGACCTTCCGCTGACCCTCCCGCGCGGCAACGTAAAGGTCTAAGCGCTTCCCGACGCCGCCACGTCCGAAACCGCCCGGCGCCGAGCGGGTTTGGCGTACGTCGCGCCCAGCTGCGGCACCTCGAGCGGACCCTGGTGACGCGCGGCCTCGATGGCGGAGCGCAGCGGACCGGCCAGGCCCGCGAACGATCCCATGTCGAACAGCCGTTGCGTCAGCAGCCGGTTGTGGACATAGCCGAACGAGCTGCCGGTGTCCGGGTCGGCCCATCCCAGCGTCCCGCCCAGGCCGACATGACCAAAACCCTTGAGCAGTCCGGGAACCGGCGATTCGTGGTAGCCGAGGTGAAAAGGCATGGGCACCACCATGTTCGCGTCCGGCCACTTGATCCGCGACTGGCCCGCCAGGCCGCGCGCCAACTCCTTGGACAGGTACTTCTTGCCGTCGATGCGACCCTCGTTGGCGAGCACCGCGTACATCTTGGCCAGGCCGCGCCCGGTCATCACGCCGTTGGCCGCCGGCACCTCGCCGTCCAGGAACGGGGTATCGCCCTTGACGAGGGATATGACCCCGGGGAAGTACATCGCGCCGAGGGCACCCGAGAACGGCAGGCCGGCCACCTTCGGCGCGATGAAGCTCATCACCGGGGTGCGGAACCGGCCCTGCGGCATCAGGATCTGCGCCGCCTTGGTGGGCGAGCCGGCGGGCGGACGGCCGAGATGCACGCCGTCGGTGTTGAGCGGGCGCGCGACCTCCTGACGGAACAACTCCCGCATGCCCTTTCCGGTCACCGCCCGGGCCAGACCGGACAGCAGCCACCCATAGGTCAGCGCGTGATACGCCTGCACGCCGCGCAGGTGGTCGACGGGCGCCTCCGCGAGGCGCTGCTCCATGAGCAGGTGATCCATCAGCTCGGTTTTGGTGACGCCGCGCAGATGCGACAAACCCGACCGATGGCGCAACACATCGCGAACCGTGATCGCGCCTTTCCCGTTGGCCGCGAACTCGGGCCAGTATTCGGCGACGGGTTCGTCATACGACAGCAGCCCGCGATCGGCGAGCCGGTGGATCACCGTCGACGCCACGCCCTTGGTCCCCGAGAACACCATCGCGCCCGTGTCCGCGGTCCACGGTTCCGTGCCCGCCCGGTCCGACCACCCCGTCCAGACGTCGACGACGGGCCGGCCGTCGATGTAGACGCAGAGGGCGCCCCCGCCCAGTCGCCGCCCGGGGAAGCGGTCGGCGAACAGCTTGACGACGTTCGCGAAATGCGGGTCGGCGGCGCCGGACACGCCGTGCGGCAGGCCGTCGCCGGTGAGCAGGGAGGTTGTCACCGCGCAGCGCCCCGACCAGTTGCCATCACGAGAATGAAGCTAGCAGCAGGGCACACCCCCGTTTGCCCGGCTTTGCAAAAAATGCCCCTCAGTCCGGCTGCTCCGGGCCTTCATCGGAACCCGGCGCCTTCGGCGGAGCGTCCCCCAGGAACTTCCTGAGCCGGAGCAGCTGATTGACCACCATGCCGATGCCCAGCAGCATCAGCGTCGCCACTATCGCCACCACAATCGCGGTGCTCACGAACTCCATGGTGACAGCGCACGGCAAACAACGCGGTTGAAAACGAGGCCTTCCGGCAATCCCTACCGCAATTAGCATCGAATACCAGGCAAGGGGCCTCGATGATGCGAAGCGGTGCGGTGATGGACGTCGTGAAGTTGATCGGCAAGCGGGTGCGCCGGGTCGGGGCGGCGGGAGCGCTCGCCGCTTCCGCGCTGCTCGGACCGCCCGGCCCGTCGGCGTCGGCCGACCCGTGCCCCGATGTCGAGGTCGTGTTCGCCCGCGGCACCGGCGAGCCACCCGGCGTCGGCAACTTCGGGCAGCAATTCGTCGATGCCCTGCGCGGGCGCGTCGGCGCGCGATCTTTCGGGGTGTATCCGGTCAACTACGAGGCCAGCACCGATTTCAGCAATCCCAATTTTCCGCTGACCGTGATCGCCGGGATTCGCGACGCCGGCTCTCACATCCAATCCATGGCCGCGAACTGCCCCAAGACCCGCGAGGTCCTCGGCGGATACTCGCAGGGCGCCGCCGTGGCCGGCTATGCCACCTCGGCCGCCGTACCGCCGGGGGTACCCGCTGATTTGGTGCCGAAGCCGATGTCGCCGGATATCGCGAACCACGTTGCCGCGGTGACACTGTTCGGGAAACCTTCCGACCAATGGCTGGCGCAGTATGGCGCGCCGCCGATCGCCATCGGGCCGCTGTACAAGCCCAAGACCCTTGAACTGTGCGCGCAGGGCGACCCCATTTGCGGTACCGGCAACGACAACGCCGCGCACGTCATGTATGGGGTGAACGGCATGACGGACCAAGCCGCGGACTTCGCTGCCGGTCATCTCTGATACCCCGGGCGCCCGCGGGAGGGCAACCGGTGCAGAATCGCACGATGCACGTTCTGATCACGGGCGGTACGGGATTCGTGGGCGGGTGGACCGCCAAGGTCATCGCCGACGCCGGACACTCCATCCGGTTTTTGGTGCGTAATCCCGATCGGCTGCAGACCTCGGTCGCCAAGCTGGGCGTCGACGTGTCGGACTTCGCCGTCGGGGACATCACCGACCGCGTCTCGGTGCGCGACGCGTTGCGCGGCTGCGACGCCGTCGTGCACAGCGCCGCCCTGGTGGCAACCGACCCGCGCCAGACCAACCAGATGCTGACCACGAACATGCAGGGCGCCCAGAACGTCCTCGGTCAATCCGTCGAGCTCGGCCTGGATCCGATCATCCACGTGTCGAGCTTCACCGCGCTGTTTCATCCCGGTCTGGAGGTGCTGACGGCGGACCTGCCGGTCGTCGGCGGGGCGGACGGCTACGGGACGTCGAAGGCGCAGGTCGAAATCTATGCCCGTGGCCTGCAGGACGCCGGGGCGCCGGTGAACATCACCTACCCCGGCATGGTTCTCGGCCCGCCGGTCGGCGACCAATTCGGCGAGGCCGGCGAGGGCGTCAGGGCGGCGTTGCAGATGCATGCGATCCCGGGGCGAAGCGCTGCGTGGTTGGTCGTCGACGTCCGCGACCTGGCCGCGTTGCACGCGGCGCTGCTGGAGCCGGGGCGCGGTCCGCGCCGCTACACCGCGGGCGGGCATCGCGTTCCGGCCGCCGAGCTGGCGAACATGCTCGGCCAGATCGCCGGCACGCCGATGGTTGCCGTCCCGATTCCGGACACCGCGCTGCGGGTGGCGGGCGCGGTGCTGGACCGGGCGGGGCGATTTCTGCCCTTCGACACCCCCTTCACCTCGGCGGGAATGCAGTACTACACCCAGATGCCGGCGTCCGACGATTCGCCGAGCGAGCGAGAACTCGGCATCACCTACCGAGATCCGGCGGCAACCGTCGCCGACACGTTCGCGGCCCTGCGCGGCTGAAGCCGGCTAAGGGACTTACGGCCGCGATAGCGGGGCACTAATCCCCTCGTCAACCGGGGGTCCGTGGCGAGAACATCGTTGTCACGGTTCGGATTCTCGAGCGCCCGGGAGATACCGCATGACCAAAACGATTCCACCCCTGGACCTTTCGTGGCTGCTGATCGAGACACCCGCCGGCACGACGCACGTCGGCGCGATGCTGCTGTTCAAGAAGCCGGCCGGCCACGCGGGCCTGGTGCGCGAGATCGTCGACGCGTATCGGGCATGCACCCCGGCGCCGCCGTTCAACTATGTCCCGGAGCTGCTCGGTCGGGGCGCACCCCATTTCCGGGAGGTGACGGACTGGGACCCGTATTACCACGTCGGGCACCTGGCCCTGCCCCCTCGCGCCTCCTACGACGACCTGTTGCGGCTCGTCGCCGATCTGCACGAACCACAGCTCGACCGTGACCGGCCGCTCTTTCGCTGCTGGGTGATCGACGGGGTGCCGGGCGGAATGTTCGCTATCTACACCAAGACCCATCACTGCGTCATCGACGGCGAATCGGGCCTCAAGCTGCTGTACGCGGGCCTGAGCGCGACCGACCGCCGCACCATCCCGGCGCCCGCCTTTGCGCTGGGCGCTCCGGAACCCGCGCCACACCCACCCGCGCCACTCACGGCGCGTATCGCCGATTCGATTCGCGGGGCCATCACCCAGGTCGAGGCGCTCAACCAGGTTTCGCTCGGCGCGCTGCGCAAGGTGCTCGCCGGTCTGTTGGGATCACATCTCGAGGGCAGCCTGCCGTTCGCGGCGCAGCACGCCCCGACCAACGCGCCGCTGAAGATCGGGCGAAGCTTCGCGACGCTGTCCCTGCCCCTCGACGAGATGCACGAGGTCGGCCGGCGCTTCGGGGCGACCCTGAACGACGTCGCGGTCACCGTGGTCGACGCGGGGCTGCACGCCTACCTACGGGAGACCGGCCGTGCCTTCGCGCACCCCTTCATTGCGATGTGCCCGGTGTCGCTGCGCGCCGACGGGGACACGGCGATCGGCACGCGCGTCTCGGCGATGTTCGCGCGGCTCGGCGAGCCCGACGCGAGCGTGTCGCAACGGATCCGCCAAGTGACGGACTCCGTCGCCACGTGCAAGAAGGAACTCGGCCGCCTGTCCAACGAGGCGGCGCTGACCTACGCGGCCGGGCTCGTCGCGCTGGCCGGCCTGGGGTCGTCCACACACCTGGACCGCGTCGCGCGCCCGGCGTGCAACCTCGTCGTGTCCAACGTGGCGGGCGCCAAGGAGACCCGATACCTCAACGGCGCACGCCTCGTTGGCATCTACCCGGTTTCGGCCCTCGCCGCCTCGATCGGGCTCAACGCCACCCTGGCGTCCTACCACGACAGCATGGACTTCGGTTTCGTCGGCAACAGCGCGGTGTTCGACGACATGACGATCCTCGCTCGCTGCGCGAGAGAGGCGTACGAAGAGCTGAAAGAGGCGGCGGGACTGCACCGATCACCGCGCCGCCTGGTAGTCGAGTAGCCAATTACCCTACTGAGCCCGATCGGCATGCGGGACACTCCAACCGCCAGTATTCGGAAAGGCCGGACGATGAGCGAATTTCGTGTTGGTGTGATGGACCCGATCGTTGCGTCTCGCCCGGCGGCCGACACGCTCACCCGAGCGCAGTACCTCAGTGCGGTCGCCAACCGCGCCGACTCGTTCTGGGTCCCCGACCACCTCAACCAATTGGTCCCGCGATCGCTGTGGACGCAGGAGTATTGCGGCGCAACGAAGATCGTGCCGAGGATCGACGCCAGCATGGAGCCGTGGACCATGCTCGGGCACCTCGCCGCCCGCAACCGGGTCGGCCGCGTGCGCCTCGGCGTTGGCGTGACGGACAGCGGTCGGCGCAACCCGGCCGTCACGGCGCAGGCGGCCGCGACCCTGCACCTGCTCACCCGTGGACGGGCGATCCTGGGTATCGGTCCCGGCGAACGCGAGGGAAACGAGCCCTACGGGGTCGACTGGTCGACGCCGGTCGCGCGGTTCGAGGAGGCGATGGCCACCATCCGAGCGCTGTGGGATTCCGGCGGCGAACTCGTCAACCGGGACTCGCCCTATTTCCCGCTGCGCAACGCGATATTCGATCTGCCGCCCTATCGGGGAAAGTGGCCCGAGATCTGGATCGGTGCGCACGGCCCGCGGATGCTGCGTATCGCGGGGCGCTACGGGGATGCCTATTTCCCCGGTTTCCCGCACCGGCCGGTGGACTACAAACAGCGGCTCGACGTGGTTCGGTCGGCCGCGTCCGACGCCGGCCGCGATCCGCTGTCCATCATCCCGGCGCTCGGGTTGTTTACCGTCACTGGTCGCACCCGCGACGACGTCGACGAGGCGCTCGACTCCGGACTGCTCCGCGCGTTCGGGCTCAACGCGTCCGATGAAATCTTCGCCCGTCACGGGGCGCGGCACCCGCTGGGCGCCGGCTTCGCCGGTGCCCAGGACCTAGTCCCGTACGGCATGGACGAGCAGACGGCCTCGTCTCACATGGCCGCCGTCCCGCCGTCGCTGCTGCGGGAAGTCCTGCTCAACGGAACTCCGGACGAGATCATCGACCAAGCCGCGGAGTGGCGCGATTGCGGGGTGCGCTACATCGTGCTGATCAATCTGAGCTTCTTCCAGCGCAGCCTGCGCAAGGGGCTGGCCGCGGTGGTGCCGTTCAACAAGATCGTCCGCGGCCTGAAGAAGCTCTGATCGGCAGTCACCGCCGTCCGCCCCGCCGCGAGAGTGCAACTACCGACGCCGCCTCTCGAGAAATGCGTTGTCAGTTGCACTCTCGCGGTGCTTAGGTAGCGGCCGAAATCGATTGGCTGACGGTGTAATTGTCGATTCCCTCGGTTCCGAGCTCACGGCCGTAGCCGCTGTTCTTGACGCCACCGAACGGCGCCGCCGGGTCCATGATGTAGCCCTCGTTGATACCGAAGGTCCCCGACCGCACCCGCGCCGCCACGCCGTAGCCGCGGTCGACGTCGGCGGTGAACACGGCCCCGGCCAGCCCGTACTCGGAGTCGTTGGCGATCCGTATCGCCTCGTCGTCGTCGCGGTAGGGGATGACGGTCAGCACCGGGCCGAAGATCTCCTCGCGCGCGATCCGCATGTCGTTGTTCGCGTCGCTGAACAGCGTCGGCCGCACGTACCAACCGGTGTCCAGGCCGTCGGGCATGTCGGCACCGCCGGTCACCAGGCGCGCGCCCTCGTTCTTGCCCGATTCGATGTAGCCGCGGACCCGCTCCTGCTGGCGCCGCGCCACCAGCGGGCCGAGCTGGGTGTCGGGATCCGCCGGGTCGCCCACCGTCATCGACTCCATCCCGGCCGCCAACGCGTCGACGAACGCGTCCTTGCGCGCCTCGGGCACCAGGATGCGGCTGAGCGCGTTGCACACCTGGCCGCTGTTGGCGAGGCTGGCCATCTGGATCGCGGGCGCGACGGCGGCGGGGTCGGCGTCGTCGAGCACGATGGCCGCCGACTTGCCGCCCAGTTCGAGGCTCACCTGCTTCGGCCCCCGGGCGCAGGCGAGGGCGACCTGTCGGCCCGCCGCCGTGGATCCGGTGAACGACACCTTGTCGACACCCGGGTGCCCGACCAGCTGTTCGCCGACATCGCGACCCCCGGGCACCACGTTCAGCACGCCGGGCGGCAGATCCGCCGCCGCGACCAGTTCGGCGAGCAGCTGCGCGTCGAGCACCGCCTCGGGTGCGGGCTTGAGCACCACCGCACAGCCGGCCAACAGCGCCGGCACCACCTTGCACACGGTGAGAAACTGCGGCATGTTCCACGGCACCACGGCGGCGACGACGCCCACCGGTTGCTTGACGATCCGAATGTCCTTGCCGTACAGCCCCGTTCGCTCCTGCTGCCACTCGTAGGTGCCGGCCAGGCCGCAGAACGCCGAGATCATGGCGAGGGGGAGGCGGACCTGCGCCCTCTTGGCGAAGCTGATGGGAGCGCCGATCTCGGCGCAGATCAGCTCGGCCATGTCGGCGCGCCACTCCTGGTAGATGCCGGCCAGCCGGGTGAGCGCCTCGATCCGCTCGGCGGGTTGCAGGCGTGGCCACGGCCCGCCGTCGAAGGCCGCCCGCGCCGCCTCGACGGCCCGGTTCACGTCCGTGGGTCCCGCGCAGGCCGCGTGGCCGATGACGGCCTCGGTGTGCGGGGAGATCACGGAGATGACGGCATCGGAATCCGGCGCGACCCACTTGCCGTCGATGAAAAGCTCGTCCCTGTCGTACATTTGGTCCCTCTCAGGTGTTACGACCGCCGTTGACGCCGAGGATCTGCCCGGTGATGTACCCGGCCTCCTCGGAGACGAAGAACGCGCACGCGGCCGCGATGTCCTCGGGCCGACCCACCCGTCGCACCGGGGTGCGATTGATGTGGTCCTCGACGGTTCCGCCGAGCAGGTGCCGACTCTCGGCGCTGCGCAGCATCGGGGTGTCGATGAACCCCGGCGGCACCGCGTTGACGGTGACCCCACTCGGCCCGTATTCGAGGGCAAGCGACTTGGTCAGGCCGTTCACCGCGGACTTCGCCGCCACGTAGTGGGCCATGAACGGCTGCCCGGAATGCGTGCTCGACGACGAGATGTTGACGATGCGTCCCCAGCCGGCCTCGACCATGTCGGGCAGCACCGCCTGGATGGTGTGGAAAACGCCGTTGAGGTTGACGTCGATCACCCTGGACCATTCCTGAAAGGACATGCCCAAGAACTTCTTGAAGCCCTCCACGCCGGCGGCGTTGACCAGCACCAGGATTGGGCCGAGTTCGTCGCGGATCGCCGATACCGCGGCGTCGACCTGCGCGCGGTCGGTGACGTCGGCGACGTGGCCGGACCCGTCGTCGGTGGGCGACCGGTCGATGACGGCCACGCGAAATCCGTCGCTGCGCAACCGTTCGGCGACGGCACGGCCGATGCCCGACGCACCGCCGGTCACCACCGCTGTCTTCGCGCTCAAGCCGCCCCTCCCAGTTTGCTGAGCGATCGCTCAGGCTTCACATGCCTATCACCCGGCGCGCGTGTCGGTCAAGCGGGAGCGGGGCCGCGCGTTCCTTGACCCGCCGTGACCTGGAATGCAAGCATGACGGGTACGCGATTTGGGCAATCGCTCAATGAAAGTAGGTTCATGACCGCACCACAACGCCGCAATGCGCGGGACTCCACCACTCGCGACATGCTGATCGCCGCGACGAGCCGGATCATGATCGAGGAGGGTTACGCCGCGGCCACGTCGCGCCGGGTGGCGGCCGAAGCCGGTGTCAAACCGGCGTTGGTGCACTACTACTTCCCCACGATGGACGAGCTGTACCTGGACGTGTTCCGGCGCGGCGCCGCCGCCTACCTCGAACGGCAAAAAAAGGCGTTGGCCTCCGACCGGCCGTTGCACGCGCTGTGGGACACCCTGATCGGGCCCAAGGACACCCGGCTGCTGCTGGAATTCATGGGCCTTGCCAACCATCGCAAGGAGATCAGGGCCGAGATTGCGGCGTGGCAGGAGCGCTGGCGTGAAATGCAAATCACCGCGCTGAACTTCGTCGTTCGCGAACATGGCCTTGACACAACGGAATTCCCGCCCGCGGGCATCGCGGTCGTCATCGCCTCGATCGGCCGCATGCTCATATTGGAGAAGGCGCTCGGCACTTCCGGCGGCCACGACGAGGCCGTCGCACTGGTCCACCGCTTCCTGGACCGATTCGAGATGCCGACTCCCGCGAGCAGACGCAAAAGCACCTGAATTCGGCACGAATTCGGTGCTTTTGCGTCTGCTCGGCACCTAATCAGGGCAGCACCAGCTGCAGCCGCTCCCACCCGCGGACGGTGGACGTCGGCGCCAATTGCGCCGACTCGTAATCGATGTCCCACTCCGGCCAGCGGTTGAGGATCTCGTCGAGTGCCACGCGGCCCTCCAGCCGCGCCAGGTTGGCGCCGAGGCAGTAGTGCACGCCCTTGCCAAAGGTGATGTGCGAGATGTTGTCACGGTGGATGTCGAACGTGTCCGGATCGGTGTAGCGGCGGGGGTCGCGATTGGCGGCGCCGAAGAGCAGCAGCATCGCGCTGCCGGCCGGAACCGTCCTGCCGTACAGCTCGAAATCCTTTGCCATCCAACGGGCGACGTGGGGGCCGGTGGGCTCGAACCGCAGCGTCTCGTCGACGGTGCGGTTCAGCAGCGACCGGTCCTCGTAGATCTCGCGGCGCTGGTCCGGGTGCTCGGCAAGCACCTTGGCCAGCCAGCCGATCAGCCGGCCCGTGGTCTCGTTGCCCGCACCGGCCACCACCTGCGTGTAATGCAGCACCTCCTTGCGGGTCAGCTTCCGGTGCACGCCCTCCTCGTCGTCGAACTCGACGTTGAGCAACTGCGTCATCAGGTCGTCGGACGGGTTCTTGGATCGCCATTCGACGTAGTCGGCATAGATCCGCCCGTCGGCAATGGCGGCCGCGTCAGCCACCTTCATCGGCGCGCCGGGCTTGGTGCGCAGGTTGGCGTCGTTGGCATCGCGCACCGAGATCTGTTCGGACTCAGGGATTCCCAACAGCATGCCGATCACCCGCATCGGCATCATCGAAGCGAGCTCGGCGATGATGTCGAATCCCGAGGATCCGACGAGCGGGTCCAGGCACCGCACGCAGTACGCGCGGATCTGGTCCTCGATTTCCGCCATCCGGCGCGGGGTGAAGACACGCGACATCAGGCCGCGCAGCCTCGTGTGTTCGGGCGGGTCCTGGAACATCATGACCCCGCCGGGCATGTCGAACTTCGACTGGATCAACTCGAGGATGTCGCTGCGCCGGTTGGAGAAGACCTCCCAATTCGCCAGCGCCCGTTCCACATCGGAATGCCTTGATATCGCCCAGAAGTCGTATCGCTCGTTGTAGTAGAGCGGCGCCTCCTCGCGCAGCAGGGCGTAGGTCGGGTACGGGTCGGCGATGATCCCGACGTCGTAGGGGTCGTAGTAGACGTCGGTGTCGTTGGCGACGGTCATCGATGCGTCCTTACTTCAGGCAGCTGCCGGCGTCCACCGTCAGCGCTACTCCGGTGATGTAGCGGGCCTCGTGGGAGGCCAGGAACAGCACGGCGTTGGTGATGTCCTCGGGGGTCACCCAGGGGATGGGCAGGTAGTGGAAGCTCTGGCACACCGGCGCGAGGTCGTCGGGGCCCGGGTTCTCCAGTTCGGGCCGAAACGCCCGGTAGGTGGCCTCGTTCATCAGCAGCGGCGAGTTCGTGTGCGTCGGGAGAACGGCGTTGACCCGGATCATGTGCTGGCCCAATTCGACGGCGAACGAACGCATCAGGCCGATCACGCCGTGCTTGGCCGCCACGTAGTGACCCATGTGCGGGTAGGCCTTGAGTCCGGCCACCGAGGACGTCAGCACGATGGAGCCGCCGCGCTCGCCCGCCAGGATGTGCGGCACTCCGGCCTTGACCGTCTTCCACACGCCGCTGAGGTTGACGTCGATCATCTCCTGCCACAGTGCCTCGTCGGTCTTGTGCAGCTTTCCCGCCGTCGTGCCGATGCCGGCGTTCGCCACGATGACGTCCAGGCGCCCAAGCTGTTCGACACCGCCGTCGACGGCGGCGCGCAGCGCGTCGAAATCGCGAACGTCGACCTCGGCCGTGACGACGCGGCCCCCGGCGTCCTTGACCATCCCGGCGGTCATGTCCAGGTCGTCGCGCGTCGCGCCGGGTGCCGGCGATGCCTCGAACCCCCGGCAGATGTCGACGGCGATGATGTCGGCGCCCTCCTGGGCCAGCCGCACCGCGTGGCTTCTGCCCTGCCCGCGGGCCGCGCCCGTCACGAATGCGACCTTGCCGTCCATGCGGCCCATGGCAACCTCCAGCCCGCCGTTTTTGGGCGATCGCCCAAATTTGTGCGCAGGCCATGTTTAGCAGCATCACGACAAGGTCGTCAAGATTGTTGGCGCGAGCAGACGCAAAAGCACCCATTTTCTAGCCCGAAATGGGTGCTTTTGCGTCTGCTCGTCAGCCGTGGCGCGCCGCCTCCTGCGCCAGCTGCACGCGGGAGTTCAGGCCGAGCTTCGTGTAGACGTGGGTGAGGTGCGATTGCACCGTGCGCGGCGACACGAAGAGCCGGGTGGCGATGTCGCTGTTGCCGAGCCCTTCGCTGACCAGTCGCACGACGTCGCGCTCGGTGGGGGTCAGCGAGGCCCAGCCCGTGGCCGGCCGCTTGCGTTCGCCGCGGCCGCGCTTTGCGTAGGCGACGGCCTCCTCGGTGGACAGCGCGGCGCCCTCGGCCCATGCCGACTCGAAGTCGGCCTGGCCCATAGCATTTCGCAGCTCACCCACCGAGGCTTCGTAGCCGGCGACCCAGAGCTTGAACCGAACCACACCGGTGCGCTCGCGGATGGCCGCCGCCGCTCCGAAGAGGCGGGCGGCCTCGCGGTGCCGGCCCGCCTCGCCTGCCAGCGTCGCCAGGCACTCGAGAATGTCGGAAATACCCACGTAGCCAAGGCTTTCGGGGAGGCCGGCCAGCGCGTCGAACGCATCGCGCTCGGCCTGCTCCGGCTCACCCTGTGCTCTCGCCACACCGGCCCGCACGGTCAGCGCCATCGTCAGCAGGGCCCAGCCCTTCGCCGTGGCGACCGCGTCCTCGGCCCAGCGCCGGGCCGCGACCAGATCCCGGCCCGCCAGCGCGGCCGTCGCAATGACGGGGCGCAGGTCCGCCGCGAAGCCCGGTGCGGAACTTCCGTGCTCCCAGGCCGTCGCGGTCGCGTCCAGGGCCGCCTCGACGTCACCGGCGGTCAGGGCCGCCTGTCCCAATGCCAAATGCGCAATACCCGCGACGACGCCGCCGAATTCGGCCGCGAGCTCGAGGCTCGCCTCGGCCGCCGCCCCGGCCGCGGCCGCTTCACCCCGCCACGCCAGCGCGGTGCTCTGGTGCGCGAGGCTGGACGCGACCGAGAGCGCATCGTGAGTGGCCTCGGCCTCGGCGGCCACCGCGCGGAATTGTGCGAGGGCTTCGGTCAGTTCGCCCTGCCACATCTGCGCCAAACCCAGGCATATGCGGCAGTGGCGCGAGTTGAACCGGTCGCCGAGGGCGTCGGCGAGGTCGCGGCCTTCCTCGGCAGCGACGCGCGCCGCAATTGGGTCACCGGCGACGATCGCGGCGTGCGCCTGCCAGCCCAGGATCTGGCTGAACCGCCACTTGTCGTCGGACTCGCGGGCGAGTCCGATCGCCTCGGCGAAGTACGGCCCGGCCAGCTCGGCGTTGTAGGCGGCGGTGAAGCCGCACGCGGTCAGCGCCCTGGCCAGCACGGCCGGGTCGTCGAGGTCGCGCGCCAGCGCCAGGGCGTGCTGCGCGCCGTCCACGCTGTGGGCGGCGCCGAACATCGAATCGAGCACCGCCTGGTCGGCCAGCGCCCGGGCGCGCACCGCGGCCGGCACCCGGTCGTCCCGAGCGACCTTGTCGGCGAGGACGGTGTCAAACCACCTCAGGCCTTCGCGGGCGCGGCCCCGGGCGAGCCACAGCGGCTGCAGCGACGATGCCAGCGACAGCGCCGACTCGATGTCGGGGTTTTCGCAGCTCCACCCGAACGCGGCCCGCAGGTTGTCGATTTCCGTTTCGGCCTGGTCGAGCCGCTGCTCATAACCGCTGCCGGCCGGTGCGTCGACCGCGGCCGCCAGCGACGTGTAGTGGTCGCGGTGCCGGGACCGCACGGCGTCGGCCTCACCGGACTCACCGAGCTTTTCCAGCGCGTACTGGCGCACCGTCTCCAGCAGCAGATACCGGGTCCGGGCGGGGCTGTCGTCGGCCACCACCAGCGACTTGTCCACCAGCAGCGTGAGCTGATCCAGCACCTGGTAGCGCTCCACGTCACCGCCCCCGGCAACCGCCTGGGCGGCGTCGAGGTCGAAACCGCCCAGGAAGACCGCCAACCGACGGAACAGCACCCGTTCCGGCTCGGTCAACAGCGCGTGCGACCAGTCGACCGAGGCGCGCAGCGTCTGCTGGCGGCGGACCGCGGTGCGCGAACCCCCGGTCAGCAGCCGGAACCGGTCGTGCAGGCTGTCGACGATCTCGGTCAGCGACAACGCACGCACCCGCGCCGCGGCGAGCTCGATTGCCAGCGGCAGGCCATCCAGGCGCGTGCAGATCTCCGCCACGGCCGCGGCATTGTCGTCGGTGACGACGAAATCCGGCCGGGCGTGTCGGGCCCGGTCGGCAAACAACTCGACGGCCTCCTCCGCCAGCGACAGCGACGGCATCCGCCAGCCCACCTCACCGGCCACCCCGATCGCCTCGCGGCTGGTCGCCAGGAACGTCACCTTCTCGGCGGCGCCGAGGAGGGCGACGACCAGCGATGCGCTCGCGTCAAGCAGGTGCTCGCAGTTGTCCAACACCACCAGCATCTGACGGTCGGCGACGAAACGGCTCAGCGTGTCCAGCGTGGAACGGCCCGGTTGGTCGGGCAGCCCGAGCGAGCGGGCCACCGCGATCGGCACGACGTCGGGATCGGTGATCGGCGCCAGGTCCACGTACCAGACCCCGTCGGTGAATTCGCCGGCCAACCGCGACGCGATCTCGACCGCCAGCCGGGTCTTGCCCACCCCGCCGGCTCCCGTCAGGGTCACCAACCGGTTGCCGGCCAGCAGCTCCCGCACCTGGGCCAGCTCGGCGTCGCGGCCGACGAAGCTGGTCAATCGCACCGGAAGGCGTTGGGAAACAGCGGCTTTGGGCACGCGAAGCGGCGGGAACTCGTTGACCAGGTCGGGATGGCACAACTGCACCACCCGCTCGGGCCGAGGCAGATCACGCAGCTGGTGTGTTCCAAGATCCGTTACCCATGCCCCGGCCGGCAGCCGATCGACCACCATTTGTTCGGCCGCGCCGGACAGCAGCGTCTGGCCCCCGTGCCCCAGATCGCGCAGCCGCGCCGTCCGGTTGATCGTCGGGCCGGCGTAGTTGCCCTCGTCGCGCAGCTGGATTTCGCCGGTGTGCACGCCGATCCGCAACCTTATCGGCGCCAGCGGCGCGCGCTGCAACTCCAGGGCGGCGGCCACGGCGTCCGACGCCCGGGCGAATGCGGCCACAAAGCTGTCGCCCTCGCCCTGTTCGACCGGGCGCACACCACCATGCGCCGCGATGACGTCGGACACGACGTTGTTGAAGCGGGCGAGCGCCTCGGCCATCTCGTCCGGCTGGGTCTCCCACAGCCGCGTCGAGCCCTCGACATCGGCCAACAGCAACGTCACCGTGCCCGTCGGCAAAAGCCCGCTCACGTCAAGTTCGCTCCACTCCACCAGCGGCGCGTCCGCACGTGGATCAATCTCGCTCATGCTAGCCAGCATGCGATGGCGGCGTGCAGCAAAACATCGGCGAAAACGCGCAGATTTGCGCCCGAGCCGTCGGAAACCGTGAAGATTAATCACACGCGTGTGAAAGCTTCGTTAAGAACGCGGCCGATCCGGCGGCGCACCCGCATCGTTGTTCTATGACGCTCCTCGAACTGCGTCCGACGCGGTGGTCCCTCGCGCGCACGGCCGCCGGCGCGGCGCGATTGCGTGTCACGGTGGCGTACGCGGCGTTGCTGATCGGGGTCTCGCTGACGCTGACGATGCTGGGTCCGCACGCGCGCGCTGCCGCGGTGAGCCGGATGAGCACCAACTTGCACAACCTGCGGCACGGCCACATGGGCACCCTGGTCGGCAGCGCGTTCGTCGACGACAGCGGCGCCGTCTATGCCTGGCTGCCGGGCCTGGTGTGCCTGCTTGCGCTGGGCGAATTGTTATGGTGCAGCAGGGGTTTGGTCGTTGCATTCGCCGTCGGTCACATCGGTGCGACGCTGCTGGTCGCGGCGGGGCTGGCAGCCGCGCTGAAGGCGGGATGGCTGCCGACGTCGGTTGCGCGAGCCAGCGACGTGGGCGTCAGTTACGGCGCGGTGTGCGTGCTGGGCGCGCTGACGGCATCGATACCGTCGCGCTGGCGGGCGGTCTGGATCGGTTGGTGGCTGGGCGTGGCGGTGATCGCGGCCCTGGGAGCCGACTTCACCGCGTTCGGTCACATCCTGGCGTTGCTGCTGGGCATCCGGCTGTCGTTTCAGCTGCCGTCAACGGCGCACTGGACGCCCCTGCGAGTGGCTTTACTCTCGGTCAGCGTGGCGTTCGGCTATTTCGTGCTGTCGGGGTCGTTGCCGGCCGCACCCGTCGCGGGCCTGGCGGGTGCGCTCGTGGGACTCCTCGCGACGCCGGTAGTGAAGGTGCGTCAAGCCGCACGTCGGCGAACCCAGGTTCATAGCGGGTATCGGTAGCAGGATCAAGGTTGAGCCGAAGACGAGGCATTACTGCGGCAGCGGCAAGGTGAGCCGGAAGCGCGCTCCCGGATCGTTGGGCAGACAGGCGAGCTCTCCGTGGTGAGCACGGGCCAGCGCCCGGGCGATTGGCAGGCCGAGCCCGGCGCCACCGTGGTCGCGGTCGCGCGCGGCATCGAGACGGACAAGTCGGTCAAAGATTCGCTCACGATCGGAGTCTGGGATCCCGGGGCCCGAGTCGGTGACGGTTAATTCGGCAAGATGATTGGCGTGGCGCACGTCGATCACGATCTGCCCGCCGGGTGGGGTGTGGCGGCGGGCATTGTCAACGAGATTCGACAGGATCTGGGCAACCCTGGTGCGGTCGGCGCGGGCGGGCAGGGTCGGCTCACCGGTGCGGGTGATGGTGATGTCCGGAGAGAGCATGGCCGCTCGCTCGCATTCGGCTTCGGTGATCTCGACGAGGTCGATATCGGAGAGGTTCAATGTGACGCCGGCATCGATGCGGCTCAGGTCGAGCATGTCGGAGACCAATCGACCGGCGCGGCGGGACTCGGCCAAAAGCAATGCCGCGCGGCGGTATTGGCTTTTCGTGCGCGCATCTTCACCATCCTGGGCGGCGGCCCCCAGCAGTTGTTCGGCGGCGGCGCCGATACCGGCGATGGGGGTACGCAGTTCGTGGGCGGCGTCGGCGAGGAATTGACGAGCACGTTGTTCGGAGGCCTCCAACGCGTCGAGCATTCCGTCGAAAGCCGCTGCCGCGCGGCCTAATTCGGTGTCACCACGGTCGGGCCGTAGTCGCTGGCCACGGTCGCCGGTGGTGATCGATCGCGCGAGGGAGGTGAGCCGATCAAGAGGCCGCAGAGCGGTGCGGGTAACGGCGGTGACCAGCAGACCGGCGACCAACAGTGTGATGAGGCCCCCGGCCACCAAGACCTCGCGGAGCCGCCGGATCAACGCGGTGGTTTGGGTGGTGTCGGCGACCAGGATCACCCGCCCTCCGGACTTCAGCGGGTGCACCACAACGGTGGCGGTGGCGTCTGGTCGCTCGCCCGGCGGTGGTGGGGGTGGCGGCCAACCCGGCGGTGGCGCCGGCCAGCCCGGCGGTGGTGCCGGCCAGCCCGGTGGTGGTCCCGGCGGCGGCGGCACCGTGGGCCCGCTGATCGTGTCGGGCCGGATCGCGGGGTCGCCGTGAGTGGTTCCGTCCGCGGCGACGAGCAGTGCGCGGATCCCACCTCCCTCGAGCTGCGCCACCAGCCGATCGGGCGGGACGTTGGCAGCGGCAAGCGCGTCGGCGCGGGTCGCGGTGGCCATCAGTCGATCGTGCAGATCGCGGCGGGTCTGCACGCCCAGCAGAACATCGATGGTGATGCCCAGCACCACCAAAAGGACGCTGAGCACACCGAGGACCATCAGCGCCACGCGCCTGCGCAGCGAGGGTGTTCTGGTATGCGGCAATGCCGGAGCGGGTTGGTCGTTCACTGCCGGATCGGTTGCAGTCGGTAGCCGATGCCGCGCACGGTCTGCAGGATGCGGGGCCCGTGGGCCTCTAGTTTGCGGCGCAACCCGCTGATGTGGACATGCACCAGGTTGGCGTCGTAGGCGTCATAGCCCCAGATGGCGTTCAGGATCTGCCCGGTACTCACGATGCGGCCGCGCTGCTCGACCAGGAAACCGAGCAGCCGCAGTTCGGTGGCGGTCAGATCCAGCGGTGATCCCGCGCGCGCGGCGACCGAGGCGTCGAGGTCCAACGTCAGGTCGCCGCATTGAACAACCGCGGGTAACCGGCCGCGGCGCCGCAGCACCGCGCCGACCCGCGAGATCAGCTCGGCCAATTCGAAGGGTTTGACCACGTAATCGTCGGCGCCGCCGTCGAGCCCACGCAGCCGGTCGGGCAGCCCGTCGCGGGCGGTGAGTAACACGATTCCGGTCTGGCCCCAGTCGCGGATGACATCGATCAGCTCGAACCCGTCGCGCCCGGGCATCATCACATCCAGCACCACCAAGTCGGGGCGAAACCCCTCCAAAACGTCTTCCAGCCCGGCGCCGTCCGGCCGGGCCGCGGTGAGGTACCCGGCGTCCGTCAACGCCTCGCCGACCATTTCGCGGATCGTCTCGGAGTCCTCGACGACCAGGACCCGCGCCGCAGCGCCCGTGCGGGCCACGTGTTTCCCCGCGCGCCGCGGCGGTCGGTGGGATTCGTAACGGTCGCTCATTCCTTCATTCTCGGCCGCTTCCTGAAACCAACCTGAAGAAACCAGGCCACGACGCGATGTCTTCAGGTTGGTTTCAGATTCGCTTCCTAGCTTCGCCGGCATCGCAACGTTTCACACAACTTGGAGGGGCCATGGCCGACGACCAACCATTACACAGCACACCCGAGAAGCCGACGGGCTCGACACCATCCGTCGTGCGACGGCATCCCGTCGGCGTCGCGGTCGGCGCCGGCGTGGCGGGCCTGGCCGTGGGCGCGATCGTGACCGCGCTGTTGCTTCCCATGCCCTGGGGACCCCCGCCCGGTCCCTTCGGCATGCCGCCACCGCCGCCACCACCGGGATGGGCGGTTCCACCGGGCTGGGGCCCGCCGCCGCCCGGGCCGGCCTTCGCTCCGCCCCTGCCAGCGGGCCGCCCGCAACTCCCGGAACCCGGCGGGTCCCAGCCTCCGCCACCACCGCCGAGCGCGTCCCAGACTCCAGCCGGACCGACTAGATAGGAGAAAGAACTATGAAGATCAAACAGGTAATCGCCGGTTCCTTGCTCGCGGGCGTCCTCGGCGTCGCCGCGGCGGGCTTCGGTATCGGGGTCGCAAGTGCCGATCCCCCGCCGCCCCCGCCGCCACCCGGACAGCCCGGACCGCCACCGCCGCTCGGGCCGGGTGGTCCCGGTGGACCGTTTGCGCCACCGCCGCATGGTCCGGTGGGACCGCCGCCGCCTGGAGCGCCGCATCCGCCGGGCTTCTGAGTTCGGCGTGCGGTAGACGGGATGGCCGCCTCAATCGCAACGATTGGGGCGGCCATCCGATCAGCGACCGCGGCGGGCGGCGTCCTCCAGGAGATCGGCGGCGGCAGCAGCGCTTTCGGCGGGTGCCGTCATCTGGGCGGCGACCTCACGGGTTCGAGCGGCGCAGTGCGGAGTGAGGATGGACCGCAGATCCGCAACCAACGCCTTCTGGGTGGTTTGGAAGAATGGCCGCCCCGCACCGATTTCCAGTTGGGCGACCGCGGCCGCCCACATCGGCTGATCGACCGAGACCCAGAGGATCAGCGTAGGTTTACCCGCCCGGATGCCGGCGAACGTGGTGCCGGGGCCACCGTGGTGGACGACCGCGCGGCAAGCGGGAAAGATGGCCGAGTGATTCACCGAGCCCACAATCTTCACGTGGTCGGAAGTTGGAATGCCAGTGAAATCGCTTGCGCCACTGCAGATCAGCGCCCGCTCGCCTAACTGCGCGCACGCCGCGGCGATGATCGCGATAACTTCAGCGGGAGATGAGACTCGCACGCTGCCGAAGCCGAAGTAGATCGGCGGCGTTCCCGCGGCAATCCACGACGCAACCTCGTCGTCGGCCTCCACCGGCAATTGCAGTGTCAGCCCGCCGACGAAGGGCCGTCGGAGGCCGTGTTTCGACCATTCGGCTGCCAACCCGGGAAAGAACAGCTCGTCGTAGGCCTGGATCTCCAGCCATTGTGGCGTCGAGGGGCCAGTTTTCTCTGGCAGGCCCAGTGCCCGGCGGTGGGCGTCTTCGGCCTCTTTGGTGATGTCCCAATCCGCAACGCCGGGCTCTATCGGGTAGAAGTGCAGCGTGGCGAGCGGAATGTCGTAGTACTCCCCAACATTGGCGGCCAGGCCTTGTTGGCTTGGGTCCACCAACAGCAGATCGGCGCCGTCCGCCAACGACGTCAGCGCCGTGGCCACCTCCGGCCAGAACTGGGTGACATCCCGCACGATTTCCCACATCACGCTGATGGGGTTCGGCATCATCCCGAATTTGCGGACCAAATTCTCACCGTGGGGAACCGCAGCAAGCCCCACCGACTCGACAAAGCCAAGGTAGCTGGGCGGGACCCCCAGGCACACTCCATGACCTCGGCGCTGCAACTCTCGACCGACGGCTGCGTACGGCTCGACATCACCTCGGCTTCCCAAGGTTGCCAGCACAAATTTCATCGCGGCAAATGTAGCGCAATATCGCTCCGCCGGTAGGCGTTAACTTCCAGCTACCAATCCTTCACTCGCGAAGCCGGTTTGAGGTAGCGGGCGTTGGCGCGGGCTGTACCCTTCCAGCATGCTCGCGGGGCCAAACGGTTTGCCGACGCTTGAGACTGCCGCGCAATACGCGCGCGGGTGCGCCGAAATCCCCGGCTTCTTTTACCTGGCGGACTTCATGCTGTTCGATTTCATCCTGGCCCACCAGCTCGACAGCGGCGTCGGCGGGGAAATGCTGGAGATCGGGGTCTTCCGGGGTAAATCAGCGATATTGATGGGCTGCGGCCTGCGCCCCGACGAGCGTCTCATCGCGTGCGATCTGTTCGACAGGGTGATGGCGCACGAAGACATCACCGCCGAGCACCGGGAAACCTATGCCGGTCTGGATGTTGAGGGGTTCTACCGGTATTGGGATCGTTATCACAGCCGCCAACAACTCGACGTCAGGATCTGTGACTCGGCGCAGTTGACAGAGCTACCAGCCTTGCGCTTCACCCACATCGACGGCTGCCACAACTATCAGTGCGTCAGGGGCGATATCGCGCTGGCGGTCGAGCACACCGGCCCGCGGGGCGTGATCAGCCTGGACGATTACCGGATGACGGAAACACCCGGCGTCGCGGCGGCGATCTCCGAAGCGGTCGCCGGCGGCGAGCTGTTCCCGTTCTGCGCGTCGGACATGAAGCTGTATGCCGCCACGAACAGCGACGATCAAGCGCATTGGGTCGGCGTTTTGAAAGCGATCCCTGGGATAGGTGTGCACCAGTTGCCGGACTACGAGGTGGTGACGGTGGCCGTACAGGTGAGCCAGCCCATCGTGTTCGCGAATCTGCTGTTTTGCATGCGCCGCACGGAATTTCCCTGACGCGGCAGCTCTAGTTCGTTTCAGCCGCGGGCGCTTTGTGTCCTCCGGCGCGTGTCGGGGCAGTCCGTGCGCGGACAGGCGGGGTCGCGCCCGCTTTCCTCGTTCCGGGTTTCCTCGTGGTGGACCGCCGCCACCAGAGCCGCGCAGGCGAGAAGCACCAGTGGCACGAACACGAGTGGATACGTGGCCACCGCGGCGAAGACGATGAGCGTGCCCGGCACCACCAACGCCAAAGCGGCCGTCGGATGCCGCTCGCTTAGGCCGGCGATCCTCGCCATCGTCGCGACCGCCGCCGCGGCCCACCGTCGTCGATCAGGCCAACCACCGTATGACCAGCGGGCTTTGACGCCGCAACCCGCGCAGGTGTACCCGATCATCAATTGTTCCTCTTCAAGTCCGTATCCCGGCTCGGCTGAACGCGTTTGGGCTCGCCCGGCATCTTGGGGTAGTTCGGCGGGTAGGGCATGTCGCCGAGCCCGCGCCGCTCGTCGGCCGCGGCCATCTCCAGCAGCGGCGCGATGGACTGGGCAACCGAATCCAATGCAGCCCAAGGGTCTTCGCGGCACTTCATTAGATCGGGCACAGTCGCCATGGTGTAGTCGTCGGGCTCGGCACCGGCCAGCTCGTCCCACGTCAACGGCATCGACACGGTCGCGATGGGGGTGGGCCGCACCGAATACGCCGACGCCATGGTGCGGTCGCGGGCGTTCTGGTTGAAGTCGATGAAGATGCGCTTGCCACGCTCCTCCTTCCACCACGAGGTGGTGACCGCGTCCGGCGCGCGGCGCTCGACCTCGCGGGCCAGCGCGATGCCCGCCCGTCGCACTTGGACGAAGTCCCAATCGGTGGCGATCCGCAGGAACACGTGCACCCCGCGGCCCCCGGACGTCTTGGGATATCCGACCAGACCGAGTTCGTCGAGCAGCGGACGCAACACCTCGACCGCCACCGTGCGCGCCTGTTCGAACGCGACGCCGGGCTGCGGGTCCAGGTCGACGCGCAACTCGTCGGGGTGCTCGGTGTCGGGGCAGCGCACCTGCCACGGGTGCAGCGTGATCGTGCCCATCTGCGCGGCCCACACGATCGCCGCGGGGTGTGTCACCTTCAGCGCGTCGGCGGTTCGTCCCGACGGGAATGTCACCCGGCAGGTCTCCAGGTAGTCCGGATGATGCTGCGGCACCCGCTTCTGATAGATCTCCTCGCCGTCGATGCCCTGCGGGAAGCGCTGCAGGTGGGTGGGCCGGTCGCGCAGCGCGTCCAGCATCGGCCCGCCCGCGACGGCCAGGTAGTACTCGACGAGCCGCCGCTTGGTGCCGTTCGACCCGAGCCTGGGGAAGTAGATCCTGTCCGGATTGGTCAGCCGAACCGCGATGCCGTCGACGTCGAGCTCTTCTGCTGGGGCGGCCACACCAAGATTCCAGCACGCCGCGGGCCACAATGTCCTAATGGACTTGCCCGTGATGCCGCCGGTCTCGCCGATGCTGGCCAAGTCGGTTCGGTCGATCCCGCCGGACGCATCGTACGAGCCGAAGTGGGATGGGTTCAGGTCCATCTGCTTCCGCGACCACGACGAGGTCGAGCTGGGCAGCCGAAACGAGCGGCCGATGACCCGCTATTTCCCCGAGCTGGTCGCGGCGGTACGGGCCGAGCTGCCGGGGCGCTGCGTGATCGACGGCGAGATCGTCATCGCCACCGATCACGGCCTGGACTTCGAGGCGCTGCAGCAGCGGATCCACCCGGCCGATTCGCGGGTGCGGATGCTCGCCGAGAAGACGCCGGCGTCCTTCATCGCGTTCGACCTGCTCGCCCTGGGCGACGACGACTACACGCGGCGGCCGTTCAGCGAGCGGCGTGCCGCCCTCGTCGACGCCCTGGGCGATGCCGGGCCCTCGTTTCACGTCACGCCGGCCACCACGGATCTGCGCACCGCGCAGCAATGGTTCGAGGAGTTCGAGGGGGCCGGCCTCGACGGCGTCGTCGCCAAGCCGCTGACCATCACCTACCAGCCGGACAAGCGCGTCATGTTCAAGGTCAAGCACGAGCGGACGGCCGACTGCGTGGTCGCCGGGTATCGGGTCCACAAGTCCGGCGGCGACGCCGTCGGGTCGCTGCTGCTCGGGCTCTACCAGGACGACGGCCAGCTGGCGTCGGTCGGGGTGATCGGCGCCTTCCCGATGGCCGAGCGACGGCGGCTGTTCTCCGAGCTGCAGCCGCTGGTCACCAGCTTCGACGACCACCCGTGGAACTGGGCGGCCCACGAAGCGGGCGAGCGCACCCCGCGCAAGAACGAGTTCTCCCGCTGGAACGCCGGCAAGGATCTGTCGTTCGTCCCGCTGCGGCCCGAGCGGGTCGTCGAGGTGCGCTACGACCACATGGAGGGGCGGCGGTTCCGCCACACCGCGCAGTTCAACCGGTGGCGCCCCGACCGTGATCCGCGCTCGTGCACCTACGAACAGCTCGAGCAGCCCGTCACGTTCAGCCTGGGCGACATCCTGCCGGGCCTGGGCTGAATCAGACCGCCACGGTTAGGCTCGACAACCCGCGCAGCGTGATGTTCGTCTTGTACTGCGGCTCGCTGTCCAGCCGCGCGTTCGGGAACCGCGCCGTCACCGCCGATAGCGCCACGCCGGCCTCCAGCCGCGCCAGCGGCGCGCCCAGACAATAGTGCGCCCCGCGGCCAAATCCCAAATGCCGCAACGTCGTCCGATCCGGGTCGAAAGCATCCGGTCGGTCGTACTCGGCGGGATCACGGTGGGCCGCCGCCAGCAGCAGCATAATCACGTCGCGGGCCGGCACGTCGAGTCCCCCAATTATCATGTCCTCGGCGGCAATCCGGGCGACCATCTGCACCGGCGGGTCGAAGCGCAGGGTCTCCTCGATCACCGCGGGGGCACGAGCGGCGTCGGCGCCCAGCGCCGCCCACTGCGACGGCTGGCGCAGCATCGCCAGGATGGCGTTGCCGATCAGGTTCACCGTGGTCTCGTGACCGGCCACCAGCAACAGCACGCAGGTCGAGATGATCTCGTCCTCGGTCAGCTGATCGCCGGACTCCTCGACCGCGACCAGGCCCGACATCAGGTCGTCGCCGGGCCGCGATCGGCGCCGCTCGACCAGCCCGCGCAGGTATTCGCGCAGCCACATTCCCGCCTGCAACCGCTCCTGCAGACCGTCCGCCGGCGCGCCGGTCACTGTGACGAACGGGTCCAACGCCTGCGCCAGCAGCGCCGACGCCCGGCTGAACTTCGGCTCGTCATCCAGCGGGACGCCGAGCAGCCGGCAGATGACCGCCACCGGCAGCGGGTAGGCGAAGTCCTCGACGACGTCGAACCGGCCCCGCTCGGCGATCCGGTCGAGCAATCCGTCCACCAGCGCGCGGATGTCGGGCGCCAGCGCGTTGACCACCTTCGGCGCGAACGCCTTGCTGACCAGTTTGCGCAGCCGGGTGTGATCGGGCGGGTCGAGGAACAGGAATCCCGGCGGAATCGACTGGGGCGGCTCGACGCCGGCCTCGATCAGCGCCTGGCTCTGCGCTTCGATCCGCTGCTCCCCGATCACCGACTTCGCGCGGTCACTGCTCGACGACGGGTGCCGCAGCACCTCGTCGCAATCGCGGTACGTCGCGAAGACGACCATGTTGGCGTTGGGCACCACCACCGGTCCGTGGTCCCGAATCCGGGCGCATAGCCCGTACGGGTCAGCGCGATTGGCCGGGTCCAGCAGTTGCACCAGCAACTTCTGCGGGTCGGCTTTCACGGCGGGCTCGGCGGGCTGCGGGGGCGCGGTGGTCATCCCTACATTCTGCCCGCTGCCACAGAAAGCCCTAGCGGCGCAGGAATTCGACGATGTGATTGGCCAGCTCTTCGCCGGCGTCCTCCTGCAGGAAGTGTCCGGCGTCGCGAATAACCGGATGGTCGATGCCCTGCGCGCCGCGCATCGCGTGCCGGAAGATCTCGCCCATCGGCCCGGTGATCGGATCGCTGTCGCTGAAGGCGACCAGCATCGGGGTCGGGCTCACCGACAGCTTCGCCCACGCCGCCTTGTTGGCCGCCGATGCGGGATCGTCCGGTGACGTCGGCACCAGGCCGGGCATGGCGCGCGGTCCCGCGCAGTATTCGTCGTCGGGGAACGGCGCGTCGTAGGCCGCGCGCACGTCGTCGCTCATCGGCCGGCGACAACCGCCCTGGACGAACGCGCCGATGTCCAGTTTCGGGGCCGTCGTGATGGCCTCCCGGAAGCGCCACCAGACCTCGGCCATCGGCTGCTCGCCGTTGGGCAGTCCGGTGTTGGCGACGACCAGGCGCGCGAATCGTTCGGGATGCTCTGCGGCCAGCCGCAACCCGATCAGGCCGCCCCAATCCTGGCCGACCAGGGTCACGTTGTGCAGGTCGAGCACATCGAAGGCCAGCGCGCGCATCCACTCGACGTGGCGGGCGTAGCTGTGGTCTGCGCGGCGGGTCGGCTTGTCCGAACGGCCGAACCCCACCAGGTCGGGGCAGACCACGCGATGCCCGGCGCCGGCGAGGATCGGAATCATCTTGCGGTACAGGTATGACCACGAGGGTTCCCCGTGCAACATGAGGACGGGGTCGGCGCTGTCCGGGCCGTCTTCCACCCAGGCGACCCGGAGCGCACCGCCGTCGTCGTCCGGTATGTCGCAATACCTTGGGGCATAGGGGAATCCGGGCAGATTGTCGAACCGTTCGCCGGGGGTGCGCAGTGTCTGCATTTCAATTCCCTTCGGGTAGGTCGGCCAACGCCGGCTGGGCCATCAACCGATCGAGAAACTCCCGCTGCCCCTTGAGCAGCTTGGTGCGCGCCCGCGCCACCGGGAACCAGCCGACCCGGTCGATCTCGGGAAACTCCCGCAACCTGCCCGAGCCCTTCGGCCACTCGAGTTCGAAGGTGTTGCTGCGCGTGCCGGTGACATCGAGATCGCCCTGCACGCCGAAAACCGTAACCACCTTGCCGCCGGGCTGTTTCAACTGGCCGAGGTCGATGCGCGCCCCGGGCGGCGCCGCCAGCCCGAGCTCTTCGGAGAACTCCCGCAACGCGGCCGCCCAGGGGTCTTCGCCCTCGGTGTACTCGCCCTTCGGAATCGACCAGGCCCCGTCGTCCTTGCGGGCCCAAAACGGGCCACCCGGATGCACGATGAGTACTTCGACGGCGCCCTCGCGAACCCGGTACAACAGCACACCGGCGCTGAGTCTGGGCATCCGACTACTCAGACCCCGACGGCGCGTTCCAGGTCTTTGAGCGACGACTCCAGGTGGGCGAGCAGCCGCTGCAGGTGCGGCACGCTGCGCCGGCATCCGACCAAGCCGAAGTCGAGATTGCCGGCGTTGCTGACCAGGGTGATGTTCAGCGCCTGGCCGTCCAGAATCGCGGACAGCGGGTAGCTGCCGTCGAGGCGGGCTCCGCCGTAGTACATCTGCTCACGGGGGCCCGGCACGTTCGAAATGACCAGGTTGAACGGCGGCGACGTCGACGACACCCAACCCGGAACCGCCGCCAGCGCCAGCGAACCCATGTTCATCGCGGACAGCGCCAGCGCCTGCATCCGCGGCAGTTGGGAGAACACCTTCTTGTTGTTGCGCATCGACTCGCTGACGATCTCCAGCCGTTTGGCGGGATCCTCGGTGTCGGTGGCGAGGTTGCACAGGATGGCCCCCACGAGGTTGCCGCCGGCGTCGGCCTCGTCGGGCTTGCGCAGGCTCACCGGGACCATCGCGAGCAGCGGCGTGTCCGGCAGCCCGTTCTGCTCCAGCAGGTAGTAGCGCAGCGCCCCCGAGCACATCGTCAGGACGACGTCGTTGAGTGTCGCGCCCGCGGCATTCTTGACGTTCCTGACGCGCTCCACCGGCCACGTCTGCGCCGCGCACCGCCGGGCCCCGCCGATCTTGACGTTCAGCATGGTGCGCGGGGCGCCGAAGGGCAGCGTCAGCTGCTGCTCGAACAGCGCGGCGCGCGCCAGCGACACCGTCGAAGGAGCCAGTGCGGCAACCGATCCCGCCGTCTTCAGCAGCGAACCGACGCGGGAGGTGGGGCTGGACTTGCGTTGAGGTTTGGCCAGGCTCCACATCGCCCGGATCTCGTCGTCGTCGGGATCGTTCGACAACGCGCGCTGCATCAGCTTCATCGCCGAAACGCCGTCGATCAGCGCGTGATGCATCTTGCTGTACATGGCGAACCGGCCGTCGGTCAGTCCCTCCACCACATATAGCTCCCACAGCGGGCGGTGCCGATCGAGGAGGCCGGTATGCAGCCGCGAGGTCAGCTCCAGCAGTTCCCGGACCCGGCCCGGCGACGCGAGCGCCGAGCGCCGAACGTGGTAGTCGACGTCGACCTCGTCGTCATAGGCCCACGCCATGGGCGCTATCCCACCCATGATCGTGGCGGGGTGCTTCCGGAATGTGGGCTGGAATTCGTCGTTGGCAATCAGGGCGTCGGTGAACTCCCGGACGAACTCCGGGCCGGCGCCCTCCGGCGGCTCGAACAACGACAAGCCACCGACGTGCATGGGGTGCTCACGGGATTCGCCCAGCAGAAACACCGAGTCGGTGGGCATCATCAGTTCCATCCACCAATTAGACCCCGAACCGGGTGTGAAGCAAGGGCTGTAGGAAATTGGCTCCCGGCCTTCGCGGCGACTGCGCGTCGCCCGAGGCCTTTAGTCCCCGCACCCGGGGGATTGCGGCCCTGCCGAGACGCCCGTCGCCGCGGGAGCATGACAGCACGCGCGAACGGCGGAGGGAAGAGGTGACCGGCAACGAAACCGCCCATCCGGAGATGGCCAAGTGGGACCCCACGTTCACGGAGCTTTTGATCAACGCGGTGACGCCCGTGATCAACCGATGGTTCCGGCCGGAGGTCCGGGGCCTGGAGACCTTTCCGTCGACCGGCGGCGTTCTGGTGGTGTCCAACCATTCCGGCGGGGTGCTGACGCCCGATTGGAACGTGCTGGCGCCGACTTTGTACGGCAAGTTCGGCTATGACCGCCCGCTGTACACCCTTGCTCACTACGGCGTGTTCTTCACACCCTTCCGGGCAGCGCTGAGCCGCCTCGGCGTCATTCATGCCAACCAGGAAAACGCCGCGCAGGCGTTGCGTTCGGACGCGGTCGTGCTGGTTTTTCCCGGCGGCGACTATGACGCGTTCCGGCCGACGCGGAAGCAGAACGTCATCGACTTCGACGGTCGCACCGGATACGTCAGGACGGCCCTGCAAACGGGCGTGCCGATCGTGCCTGCGGTGTCGATCGGTGGCCAGGAAACTCAGCTCTTCCTCACCCGCGGCGATTGGCTGGCAAGGCGATTGGGGCTCAAGCGCATGCGGCTGGAGATTCTGCCGGTGACCATCGGTTTGCCCTTCGGACTCACCGTGTTTTTCCCGGCCAATATGCCGCTGCCGGCCAAGGTTGTCTATCAGCTGCTGGAGCCGATCGACATCGCGGCCCGGTTCGGCAAGGACCCCGACGTCGCCGAGGTCGACGGCCACGTGCGCTCCGTCATGCAAACCGCCCTGGACGAGCTGGGGCGCCAGCGCCGCTTTCCGGTTCTGGGGTGATCGAGATGACAACGCCGCTGTCCTGGGATGTGGTGCCGGTTGACAAGCCCGACGATGTCAACGTGGTGATCGGCCAGGCGCACTTCATCAAGACGGTCGACGACCTGCACGAGGCCCTGGTCGGCGTGAGCCCAGCACTGCGATTCGGGCTGGCCTTCTGTGAGGCCTCCGGGCCGCGACTGGTTCGGCGCACGGGCAACGACGCCGAGCTGGTCGAACTGGCGACGCGCGCTGCGCTGGCCATCGCGGCCGGGCACAGCTTTGTCATCTTCCTGCGGGACGGATTCCCGCTCAACATCCTCAACCCGGTGAAGGCGGTGCCCGAGGTCTGTGGGATCTACTGCGCCACAGCCAATCCGGTCGAGGTCGTCGTCGCGGAGACTCCGCGCGGTCGCGGGATCGTGGGCGTCATCGACGGGCAGACGCCGATCGGGGTGGAGACGGATCGCGACGTGGCCGAGCGGCGTGAGCTATTGCGCGCCATCGGTTACAAGCTGTGAGGTTGTCGAGGTGAGGCGCTCTCGCGAGCGCGCTCATTTGTACGCGGACACGCCGTCCAGGCCGGCATTTTGAGGACGCTCGGCACGTGCGGTGCGACGGCCGCGTCGTTTACAGCAGATCGGTGATGGTCTTCAGGCCCGCGTCGTAGAGCACGCCGGGCAGCATGCCACCGTCGTGCTCGATCGTCGTGCCGTTGACGAAGTCCGCTTGCCCGCTCGCGAGGAAGACGCAGACGCGGCCCACCTCCGCGGGTTCGCCCGCGCGGCGCAATGGGACTGCGGCGAAATATCTTTCGCCGGTCGGGTCGTCCTTGGGCAGCACGAACGACCGGAAGTTCTCGGTCATGGTCGGGCCCAGCGCGAGGCAGTTGACGCGGACCTTCGGCCCCCACTCCTCGGCCAGCGACCGCGTCAGGTGGTTGAGCCCGCTCTTGGCCGCACCGTAGGAGACCAGGGTGGGTGATCCCGCCGGGTGCCCGGCGCCGCTGGAGATGTTGATGACGCAGGCGGTGCCGTCCTGGGTGGCCATCTGCCGGTACACGCGAATGGCGAACCACAGCGGGCTGATGAGGTTCATCTGCACCGCGTAGGCGTGAAACAGCGCGGTGCGCTCGAAGTCGTCGTTGCTTGGCGGCGCGCCCTGAATGCGTTGGACGAGTTCGGGAATGCTCTCCACGTGCGGCGCCGGGACGGTACCGCCGGCGTTGTTGACCAGGATGTCGATGCGGCCGTGCGTCGCCACGACCTCGGCGACGAACGAGTCGATCGAGCGGTAATCGCCCTGATCGCAGACCCGCTGTGATGCGCGGTCCGCCCAGTCGGGCTCGATGCCGGGGATGGTCGGCAACGGCGAGCGCGAACAGCCGACGACGTTGGCACCCGCGCGCAGCAGTTCGTGGGCGATCCCGACGCCCACGCCGCGGCTGGTTCCCGTGACAATCGCGACCTTGCCCTCCAGGACGCCCATCGACCGACCTTTCCTGTTGACAGTCACTGCCAGGTAGTCATACCGTGCCATCTCGTCGGTGGGATGTAAAGGTGTGGGAGGTCGGTCATGAGCAAGCGTCGTGTGATCCAGTGGGCGACGGGAGGCGTCGGCAAGGCGGCCATCGAATGCGTCGTGAATCATCCGGAGCTCGAGTTGGTCGGATGCTGGGTGCACAGCGCGGAGAAGAACGGCGTCGACGTCGGGCGGATCGTCGGAGCCGACAAGCTCGGCGTCACCGCCACCTCCAGCGCCGACGAGGTGCTGGCCCTCGACGCCGACTGCGTCGTGTACAGCCCGCTGATCCCCAACGACGAAGAGGTCATCGCGATCCTGCGATCCGGCAAGAACGTGGTGACCCCGGTGGGGTGGGTCTACCCCGACCTGAGCAACCCGCGCCACAAGGCGATCGCCGACGCCGCGGTCGAGGCTGGTGTCACGTTGCACGGCTCGGGAATCCATCCCGGCGGCATCACCGAGCGCTTCCCGCTGATGCTGTCCTCGCTGTCGTCGGCGGTCACCCACGTGCGCGCCGAGGAGTTCTCCGACATCCGCACCTACAACGCCCCGGACGTCGTGCGCCACATCATGGGTTTCGGCGGCACGCCCGAGGAGGCCATGCAAGGGCCCATGGCCACCCTGCTCGAATCGGGCTTCAAGATGTCGGTGCGAATGATCGCCGACCACATGGGTTTTCGCATCGATCCCAACATCAGGACCATTCAGGACATCGCGGTGGCGACCTCCGACATCGACTACGACCCGTTCCCGATCACCGCGGGCACCGTGGCCGCACGCCGATTCCGCTGGCAGGCGCTCGTTGACGGCGAACCGGTCATCACGGCGGCGGTCAACTGGCTGATGGGCGAGGCCAACCTGGAACCGGCGTGGAACTTCGGCGGGCTCGGCGAGCGTTTCGAGGTCGAGATCACCGGCGACCCAACGGTGAATTTGACCTTCAAGGGTCTGCAGCCGCCGTCCATCGCCGAAGGGCTGCAGCGAAACCCCGGCGTGGTCGCCACGGCCAACCACTGCGTCAACGCCATTCCCGACGTCTGCGCGGCCGGCCCCGGCATCAAGACCTACCTCGACCTGCCGCTGTTCGCCGGGCGCCCGGCACCCAAACTTGCTACGCCGCAATGACATACACGCATCCCGACTCGATGCGCGGCCACGTCGCGATCGTCACCGGTGCCGCCCAGGGCGTGGGCAAGGGTATCGCCGCCGCGCTGCTCGAGCGCGGCGCGGCGGTATTGCTGGTCGACATCCTCGCCGACGCCCTGAGCGCGACGACCGACGAGCTCCAGGCGGCGGGCCGGGCCGAGAAGCTGGTCGCCGACCTGCGCGACCCGGACAGCGCCCAGCGGATCGTGGCGACCGCGGTCGAGGCCTTCGGCGCGGTGCACGGCCTGGTCAACAACGCCATCGCCACCAACGAGCCCAAGGCCTTCGTCGACATCACCACCGAGGACCTGGCGCTCGGCTACGACGTCGGCCCCCGCGCGACGTTCCTGCTCATGCAGGCCGCGCACCCGGTGATTGTCGCGGCCGGCGGCGGGTCGATCGTCAACCTCGGCTCGGGCACCGGCACCGGCGGCGAACCCAAGTGGGGCGGGTACGCCGCCGCCAAAGAAGGCATCCGCGGGCTGTCGAAGGTCGCCGCCCTGGAGTGGGGGCGCGACAACATCCGCGTCAACGTCATCTGCCCGTTCGCCGAGTCCGACGGCGTCAAACTGTGGAAGCAGTACGCGCCCGACGATTACGCGAAGGCGGTGAGACGGGTCCCGATGAAGCGCATCGGCGACGTGCGCACCGACGTGGGCGCGCTGGTGGCGTTCCTGCTGAGCACCGACGCGACGTTCATCACCGGGCAGACCATTCACGTCGACGGCGGCATCGGCTGCTTCCGATGACAACGGAGTCGTTGCGGGATCGGCAGCGCGCGCAGGTCCGGGCGGAAATCCGGCGGGCCGCATTCCGGCTTTTCATCGAGCGCGGATACGACGCCGTCACGACGGAGGAAATCGCCACCGCCGCGGGCGTTTCGCCGCGCACGTTCTTCCGGCACGTGCCGACCAAGGAGGACCTGCTGCTCGCTCCCGTGCGGCACGGCGGCGCCGCGATAGTCAACCTGCTCGAACAGCGGCCGGCCAGGGAGTCACCGGACGTCGCGCTGACCAACGCCATCGTCGCGCGCATCCAGTCGTTCGACCGAGCCGACATCGAGGAGTGGCGCGAGGCGCTGCTGGTCGCCCCGGGCTTGCTCGGCAAGGCGACCATCCACACGCCCGCCGAAAAGGAACGCGCGGCCAAGCTGATCGGCCAGCGCATGGGCGTGGATCCCGGCAACGACATGCGGCCCGGCCTCCTGGTCCAACTCGCCTTTGCCGCAGCCGATTTCGCCTTCCAGCAATGGGTGCGGCAATCCGGTACGCGCTTGCCGCTGGATCGCTGCGTCACCGAAGCCCTGGCGGCGGTCAGGTCCCCGCACTGGAAGCGCCGTTAGTCGATCTACTGGATCGGTTCGTCGCCGAGGACGGTGGTGCGCAGCATTTCGCGGGAAGAGCCGGCGTCGTACGGGGTCGCCCGATGCAGGACTCCGCGGTTGTCCCAGATGACCATGTCGCCGACCGACCAGGCGTGGCTGTAGACGTTTTCGGGCACGGTGGCGCGCTCGAGGAGCTCGGCCAACAGGGCGCGGCCCGGGTCGAGGTCCATGCCGACCACGTAGTCGGCCGAGGCACCCAGCACCAGCGACCTGCGGCCACTGCGGTGCGTCCACACCAGGGGATGCTCGTGGGTGCGCCGGGATCGCCAGCGCGCCAATTGTTCTGGCGCGGGGTCGGGGGTGACGCGCCGCTGCGAGGCCTCCAGGGAATGCACCACCCGCAGCGTGCCGAAGTGTTCCTTTTCTTCGTCGCTCAGCGCGTCGTAGGCGGCGTAGGTGTTCGCGAATTCGGTTTCCCCACCCCACTCGGCGACCTGCACGGCCGAAAGGACGGTGGCCTTCTGCGGATAGTCGTCACCGATCGGCGTGCACCCGTCGATGTGCCAGTCGAACGTGGCCTTCAGGTAGGCCGCCGACGAGTTCTTCGATGTGTCCAGGGTGATCGGGTAGATGCCGGGGACGGGGTGGTGACCGTCGGAGGAGTGATCGACCTCGCCGAGGCGCCGGCAAAAAGCGACCTGGGTCTCGGGGTCGAGCCACAGGCCGCGGAAGACCAGTACCCCGTTGTCCTCCAACGCATCCAGGATGGCATCGCCAATCTGGTCGTGGGTTCCAAGGTGGCTCGGATCCAGCGCGGTGACTTCGGCGCCGACCGAATCGCCGAGCTTGGTGATGGTGAGCTGACTCATCGAGATTCCTTCTGGCGGGTATCAGGGAAACGGTTCGCCGGTCCGGATCATCACCGCGTCGGCGGCGTCGGTCGGGACGGTCTGGTGCATGATCTCCACGGCCATGGCGACCATCACGAGCGAATAGATCAGGTGCAGCAGGTTGAGCACGTCTTCGGGGAGGTCGTCGAGCGGGAACTTGTCGCAGTATTCGATGGCCTCTTCGAGCCGCGGGAAGAACGCGTCGTAGAACTCGCGCATCTCGGGCATGGTACTGGCCATTCGCGCGTTCCAGCGTTCGGTTTCGGTGGCCAGGCACCAGGTCTGGGCATACCGTTCCAGCTCGGCGAATGCGCTGGGCAGCAAGGCGTCTGGCATGGTCACACCCCGGCCGCCGCCGGCGCGTTCTCGCGCCGGTAACTCTCGACCCAGTCGACGACGACCTTGTGCAGGTGACGCACCAGGATCTCCTGGTCGCCCAGCGGGAACTCGTCGACGACGCCGTACTCCAGCGCGGCCTGCGTGCCACCGAGCATACCGGCGTCCTGCAGCGCGAATTCCTTGAGCACCACCGCGGCGACCTCGTGCTCGATGCGTTCCCGCACCGTGCGCGCCGGGTGGAAGTAGGTGTAGGCCTCGAACCGGTGCGTGTTGTGCGAGGTGGGCCAGTACCGGTAGAGCAGATACCAGCCCCCGTAGATCAACACCTCGGTGTTGGGGAAGATCTGGAAGTTGCTGATTCCCCATGGCTCGATGCCACCGGGATTGAGGCCGGCCGGCAGCTCGCCGATGTCGGGGGTGCGCCACGGACCGATGAGCCCGCTCTTGGTGGCCCGCTCGATCGGATACATGAACTCCGGCGGCAGCAGCCAGCGCCGCCGGCCCGCCGTCGACACCAGCCGATGGGGGCCGTCGAGTTGGAAGTGCCCACAGGTGAATCCGGCGTTCGGATCACGCACCGCCGAGGGCACCTGCTGTGGGTGCAGCGAGGGCACGTGGTAGTACTCCTGGAACGCGTCGGCGAAGATCTTCCAGTTGCTGTTGTTGTGCGCGACCCACTCGTAACGCTCGGTCAGCTTGCCGAACGGGTAGTCGTCCAGGCCGGTGATCATGGGGCCGAGGAACTCGCGCAGGCCCTGACGCGGTTCGTCGTCGAAGTTGATGAAAACGAAGCCGTTCCAGACATCGCAGTGCACCGGCCTCAGTCCGTAGTCGGCCGTGTCGAGGTCGAAGAACTCCGACTCCTGCTGCACGAAGTTCAGCGCCCCGTCGAGGTCGTAGCGCCATCCGTGATACTTGCAGGTGAACTGGCGGCAGGTCCCGCGGGTTTCTTGGTCGGGAAAGTCGTTCCACACCAGCTTGTTTCCGCGGTGGCGGCAGACGTTGTAGAACGCGCGGATGCGCTCGTCGCGGCCCTTGACGAGGATGACCGACGTGCGCGCGACCTCGATCTCCTTGGTGAGGTAGCTGCCGACGCGCGGCAGCTCCTCGACCCGCGCCACGTTGAGCCACGCCCGCTTGAACACGGCCTCACGTTCGAGTTCGTAGAACTCCCTGGATGTGGAGTCGGCGAACGAGATGGGACCCGTCCCCAGTTCGGGGTAGTGCTCCGTCCAGGAGCCCTCCGGGGGCCTACCCGTGCGTGTCATCGTGAACCTCCCTGTGTCACCGTCACATCACCGCTCCACCGTTGACGCCGAGCACCTGGCCGGTGATGAAGCCGGCCTCGTCCGAGCAGAGAAACCCGACCGCGGCGGCGATGTCGGCTCCGGTGCCCAGGTGGCCCAGCGGGATGTTGCGGGCGATCTCTTCGTTCGACTTCACGTAGCCCGCCTCCTGAGCCCGGTGCTGCATCGGGGTCTCGATGCCGGACGGCGGGATGTTGTTGACGGTGATGCAGTGTTCGGCATACTCACGCGCGAGCGACTTGGTCAGCGTGATGACCGCGCCCTTGGACGCCGCGTAGTGGGCGGCGAACGGCGATCCACGCTGGGCGCTGGACGACGAAATCATCACGATCCGGCCCCATTTCGCGGCCACCATGTCCGGCAGGGCGACCTGGCAGCAGTGAAAGGTGCCGGTCAGGTTGACATCGATGATCCTGTTCCAGGACTCGACGGTGATATCGGCGAACGGGGAGAACCCGAACATCCCCGCGCTGGTCACCAGGACCGAAACCGGGCCCAGCTCGCTGCGGATCTTCGCGAACGCCTGCTCGACGGCCGCCCGGTCGGTGACGTCGGCGCCGACAGCGATGGCGGTGCCGCCACGCGCCTGGAGGTCTTCGGTAACACGTTGGGCCGCTTGCTCGTTCAGGTCGAGGACGCCGACTTTCAAGCCGCGCCGGCCCAGCTCGTGGCAGGTCGCCTCGCCCATGCCCGAGGCACCGCCGGTCACCACCGCTACCCGGCTCACTCGTGATCCTTGAACAACTCGTGGCCGGTGCCCTTCTCGACCACACGACTCAGCAATTCACGCAGGGTCTCCTGCTCCTCGGCACTGAGCACGCCGAACACCTTCTCGTGCGCGGCCACGGCGTCGCCGAGCACCGTGGCCACGACGTTGCGCCCCTCGTCGGTGAGATAGGCCTGCAGAATGCGCCTGTGCTGGGGATCCTGCTTTCGCTCCACGAGACCGCGGCGTTCCAGCGAGGTGAGGGCCAGCTGGACGCCCTGGGGGCTGATCAGCAGGCGCCGGGCGAGCTCGGCGCCCGACAGGCCCGGTTCGTTCGAAAGCTGGCGCAGCACACCGATCTGGGCCGTGCTGACGCCGTGGGTGCTGATCGCGTCGTTCACACTGGTCAGCGAGAAGTAGAAGGCCTGCTTGAGCAGCCACAGGATGTTTTCGGTGAGTTCCATGCCCGTCTCCTTGCCTCAACCCGCCGGCATCTTGTGGATGTGGCCGTCTTTCATGACAAACGACACCTCTTGTGTCGCGGCGATGTCGCGGGAGGGATCCCCGGGCACGGCGATGATGTCGGCGAGGTAGCCGGGCGCCAGCCGGCCCAGCTCGTGGTCGGCCTCGACGAGTTCGGCGGCCACGACCGTGGCGGCGCGGATCGCCTGCATCGGGGTCATGCCGCGTGCCACCAGCGCCTCCAGTTCCTTCGCGTTCTGGCCGTGCGGGATCGCCGGCGCGTCGGTGCCACAGGCGATCCGCACACCGGCGGCAATCGCCTTGGGCAGCATCGTCTTTGCGCGGGGGAACACCTCCTGCGCCTTCTTGCGCAGCTCCGGCGCGATCCGGTCGACGGCCATCGCCTCGGTCAGGTAGGTGGTGGACACCAGGAAGGTGCCGTGGTCGACCATCATCTGAATCGTCTCGTCGGTGGCGAGAAAGCCGTGTTCGATGCAGTCGATTCCGGCCCGAATGCACGCCTGGATCGCGGTGTCCCCGATGGCGTGCGCGGCCACCCGGACGCCGGCGCGATGGGCCTCGTCGGCGATCGCGGCGAACTCCGCGTCCGAATACTGCTGGGCGCCAGGCGCGGTGCTGTGCGACATGACCCCGCCCGACGCCGACACCTTGATCAGCTTGGCGCCGTGGCGAATCTGATAGCGAACACACGCGATCACGTCGGGAACGCCGTTGGCGATGCCCTCCGCGACGGTCAGCGGCATGATGCCGGGCGCCAGGCGCTGGAACACCGTCGGGTCGAGGTGGCCGCCGTACGGGGTGACGGCATGCCCCGCGGGATAAACGCGGGGGCCGGGATGCCAGCCCTGGTCGATGGCGCGCTGCAGCGCGACGTCGAGCAGGTAGCCGCCGGTCTTGACCATCAGCCCCAGGTTGCGGACGGTGGTGAATCCGGCGTCCAGCGTCGTGCGCGCGTTGACCGCGCCGCGCAATGTGCGATACGCCGGGTCGTCCTGGACGCCGTGCATCGGGGAGGGTAGTCCCTCGGGACCGCCCGGGCCGCCGATGAGCAAGTTGAGCTCCATGTCCATCAGGCCCGGCAGCAGCGTTGCATCGCCGAGATCGACGATGTTCGCCGAATCCGGCAGTGGCCCTTCGGGATTGACCGCGCTGATGCGCTGCCCGTCGACCACCACCTCCGCGGGTGTGCGGACCTGGCCCGCATCGACGTCGGCCCAGCGGGCCGCGCGCAGGACGGTGATCACGGGACGGGCTCGGACACGCAGTCCAACGTGGAAGCACCGGAATCGGGAACCCGCGGCTGCTTCCAGCATTCCACCGGAAACGACACCATGATCATCGAATACAGCAGGTGCATCAGGTTGAGGACATCCTCGGGCAGGTCGTCGAGGGGGAACTTGTCGCAGTAGGCGAGGGCCTCTTCGGCGCGCGGCGTGATCGCGTCGTAGAAGGCCTTCATCTCGGCCATCGTGCTGGCCATCCTCTTGGCGTAACGCTGGGGTTCGGAGGGCAGGCACCACTCGGCGAATGGTTCGAGGTCGGCGAATTCGGTTGGTAGCACTGGGGACATCGCGTCACACCCCGACCTTGGTCGTGCGGCGGTAGTCGTCGATCCAGGCCGCGGTCTCCTTGTGCAGGTGGCGCAGCAGGATCTCTTGGTCGTTGAGCATGAACTTGTCGATCACGCGGGATTCGATCATGCTCTGGGTCGCCTCCAGCGTGTTGGCGTCTTGCAGGCCGTATTCCTTGAACGACACGGCCGCGAGTTCCTGCGCGACGCGCTCGCGCGGGGTGCGCGGCTGCGGGAAATACAGCGTGCCCTCGAAGATGTGGCTGTTGTACGAGGTCGGCCAATAGTGGTAGGTCAGGTACCAGCCCTGGCTCCAGATGAGGATGACGAAGTTGGGGAACAGCTGGAACGAATCCAAGCCCCAGGGATCACATTTCGCGGGGTTCAGGCCCGCCGGCATCTCCCCCAGATCCGGCTTGTCCCATGGCCCGAACAGGCCGCTCTGGCAGATGTCCTCGATCGGCTTGCGCATCTCCGGTGCCATCTCCCAGGCGCGCACACCCGACGTGCTGACCAGCCGGTGCGGGCCGTCCAGCCGGTAGTGCGGGGCCTCGAAGCCGGCCTCCGCGGCCGCTTTCGAATAGGCCGACGGCGACTGGTTCGCGTGCAGCACCGGCGCGTGATAGAACTCCTGGAACGCGTCCATGTACAGCTTCCAGTTCGCCTTCACCTCCGAGCGGTAGCACCACCGCGAGGTCATCTCGCCGAACGGGTAGCCCTCCAGACCGGTCACCATCGGACCGAGGAACTCGCGCAACGACTGCTCGGGTTTCTTCGCGAAGTTGACGAAGACAAAGCCTTCCCAGACTTCGCAGTGCACCGGCACCAGCCCGTAGCGGCTCTTGTCGAGGTCGAAGAACTCCTCCTCCTGCTGGACGAAGGTCAGGTTGCCGTCCAGGTCGTAGCGCCAGCCGTGGTACTTGCAGGTGAACTGGCGACACACGCCGCTGGTCTCCTCCAGGGGCATGTCGTTCCACACCAGCTTGTTGCCGCGATGACGACACACGTTGTGGTACGCCTTGATCGCTCCAGCCGCCGTGCGCACCAGGATGATCGAGGTGTTGGCGACCTTGAGCTCCTTGGTGAAGTAGCTGCCCTTACGCGGAAGCTGTTCGACCCGGCCAACATTCAGCCAGGCGCGCTTGAAGATCGCCTCGCGCTCCAGGTCGTAGATCTCTGGGTTGATGGAGTCCTCGTAGGACACCGGCCCGGTGCCCAGCTCCGGGTAATGCTGCGTCCAGCTGCCCTCCGCCGGCTTGGGGAATCGAGCCATGACCCCTCCCGTCCGTTCCGATCTCCCGCGGACCCACTCCGTCGGGGAGGACGCTATCTCCTGATCCGCCGAATCGCAAGTAGTTGATACTCGCCCCGGAGATTCGCGCGTCGCGAAACGGGCACAGTAAGCCAATGGGTGTTGTGGTGATTGGCCAAATCGGCTGTGACCTGGTCCTACGCACCGGCGCGCCGCCGTCCGCGAGCGAGTCCACGACGGTTCTGCAGCGCAAAGAGCTGCTCGGCGGCAAGGGCGCCAACCAGGCGGTCGGTCTCGCCCAGCTCGGCGTGCCGGTCGCCCTCATCGGCGTGGTGGGCGACGACATCGCCGGGGCTTTCGTGTTGGAGCAGGCGGAGCTCGACGGCATCGACATCGGTGGGGTCGTGCGGCGCGGCGCGACGGCGTTGCTGATCGATCTGGTCGCGCCGCCGCCGCGGCGGATGTTGCTCGAAGACGTACCGGAGAGCTCGCTCGTGCAGGTCGCCGACCTCGACCGGTCGCTGTTGGACTCCGCCGACACCGTCTCGATTCAGTTGCAGCAGCCGGCGGCCACCGCGCTGGCGGCGGCACGTCGGGGGCGGCGGTGCGGTGCGCGCGTCGTCGCGGATGGTGCACCGCCACAAGACATTCTGGCCGATCTGCTCGCGTCGGTGGACGTGATGCGGGCCGATGCCGCCGAGGTTGCGCTCATCGCCGGTAGGACCATCGGCACCGTCCGGGAAGCGGCCGAGTTGGCCCAGGATCTGCTGGCGCGCGGGCCCGAGCTGGTCGCGATCGCGGTTCCCGACGTCGGTGACCTCGTGGCGTGGAGCGACGGCAGCGAGCTGTTCGAGTTCGCCGACGTGGACGTCGTGGATCCAACCGGCGCCGGCGATGCGTTTGTGGCCGGGCTCATTTCGGCCTTGCGCGACGGCGCCGAGCCGCAGCGCGCGGGTCGACGCGCCGCCGCGGCGGCCAGCGCCACAGTTCAGCGACTCGGCGGGCGCCCAGACCTGACGAGCTTGTGAGGCCCCACACACACACAATCGCGAAACTTAAACCACGGCTATGCTTTTCGGCGTGTCGCGTGTGTGGTGTAAGTGTCGAGACCACACCAGAGCTGGGCCTCAACCGCCGCCCCCGGCGCCGCCACCCCCGGAACCCCCGGCCGCGGGTCCTCCCCCGCCACCCGGGGCGAGTCCGGTGCCGCCGCCACCGTAGGGCAACTGCGGAGCGGGAGGCGGTGGGGCCTCCGGCACGGGCCTGGACGACGTGGGCAAGGTCGGAGCCGTCGGGGTGGTGGTTGCCAAGGTGCCGGCGCCTCCGCCGCAGCCGACCGCCAACGCGAGCATGGCTGTTCCACCGAACAGCCCGAATGTCGATTTCACAGACTTCATCACCTGCCCGTACCCCTTATGCGCGCGCTCAATCAGCCGAGCGCGGGCAGGACCACATCGGTGAGGAGTTGGACCGACTTCCACGCCTCGTCGACGGGCATCCCGCCCACCAGCGGGTGTAGCACGAGCGGCCCGTAGTTGTCGGAGCCGCGGACTTCGGCGACAAGCTGCTCGGGGGTCAGGAATCGATAGCGTCCCGACGCCTTGACCTCCTCGAGCGTCCGGACTCCGGGCAGGTGCATGAGAGAACGCTGGTCGGTCGACCATTCGCCGTAAGTGACTGCCTCCCAAAGGATGTGCTCACTGAGTTCCGCCCATGCCCGGTCCGGATCCTCATGCAGGTAGATCATGCCGCGATTGATCGGCCCGGGCATGAGGATGAATGGCGTGATGCCGACGTCGGAGCACAGCTCGCGATAGTAGGCGGCGATGTCGGGCAGGTGGTCCGCCAGGCTCAGCGGCAGCCGGAAGCGCGCCGCACGCCGCGCGGTGGCGCGTGATCCCCCGCCGACGTAGAGCGGTGGATGTGGCCGCGTCCAGGATCCTGTGTCTGACCAGACTGAGAGCATCCGCTCGATCAGGTTGTCCATCAGTTTGCCGCGTTGGCTGAAATCGACTCCGAGCGAGTCGTATTCGACGGTTCGATATCCCAAACCCACTGTGGTGTGCAGCCGCCCGCGGCTCATGTTGTCGACCAGTGCGATGTCCTCGGCCAGCCGAACCGGATTCCACAACGGCCCGAGCGTGCAGTCCACGCTGGCGATCAGCGTCGTCGTCCGCGCCAGAAACATCGCCGCCGCCATGATCGGGTTGCAGCTCCACCCGTGCCCGGTCGCGTGATGCTCGTCGACGCTCACTGTGGTGATGCCCCGCGACTCCCCCCACTGCGCCAGTTCGAGTGCGGCACGGATCAGTTCGCTCTGCGTGCGTGGCTCTCCCTGTGGCGAGGCAAAATTGAACCGGAGTACCGTCAGTAGCATCTACGACGCCGCCGACTGCAGGAACGCGGGAAAGTCGGGAAACAGTGCGCGGTCGACGATTTCGATGCGGGTGCCAAAGGCGTCGACGTAGTAGGCGAACAGCGCCAGGCCCGGGGGAGACACGTCGGCGGTGGCTTCGAAGGTGAAGCCGTTAGCCTCCAGCATTCGCGCGGCGTCGGTGAGGTCGTCGGTGAAGTAGCCGAGGTGGTGGACAGCGTTGCCGGGCGCGGCGGTCCACGGGCTGTCGGGGACCTCTTTGATGAGTTCGACGTGCGGGCTCTGGATGGAGTATACGAACGTCGAGGTGAGTTCGCGGGTTCCGGTCGCGGTGCGCAACGGCAGCGTATAGGTCAGCGGGTTGATCCACCGATAGCCGGCCAGGGCGGTGAGCCGGTCCATCGCGGCGTCGAGGTCGGGCACAACGATGCCGGTGTGGTAGAAGTCCTCGGGCCGAAGTGCGGGTGCCATGTTCTTGTCCTTTGCGATCTCAAACGCAGTCCGACGCGCCGTCGACGACGAAGACTGCGCCGCTGGTGTAGCTGCTCTGCTCGGTGCACAGGAAGGCGATCGTGGGCGCGATCTCGGCGACGGACCCGAAGCGGCGCAACGGGATATGGCCGAGCTCGGATTCCACGATGTCGGGCGCGACGTGCATGGGCGCGGTCATCGGCGTGTCGATGGCGCCCGGCGCCACCGCGTTCACCCGGATTCCCCTGGGCGCCCATTTGACGGCGAGATTCCTGGTGACAGTGACCATCCCGGCCTTTGCGGCGCCGTAGCCGGGCACCAGGGGAACCGCCCGCAGCGCGGACATCGACACCAGGTTCACCACGCTGGCGCCTCCCGCGGCCGCCGACACCCGCAACGCGCGGTAGAGCCCGACCGTGAGCCGGTACGGTCCGGTGAGGTTGAGCCCCACCGACGCCTCGAAGCCGTCCGGCTTCGATTCGTCCAGGCCGCCAGGGAAATTCGCGCCGGCGTTGTTCACCAGCACGTCGAGCCGATCGAAGCCGGCGGCCAGGGCGTCCACCGAGTCACGGTCGGTGATCTGCAGCCGGCGATAGGCCATGCCGGACAGGTCCGCATCGTAGTCGGCGGCCGCCGCTTTGGTGCCGGTGATGGTGACCTCGGCCCCGGCGTCCCGAAACAGCGCCGCGGTGGCGTGCCCGATCCCGCTGGTGCCGCCGGTGATCAGCGCGGTGGTCCCGGTGAAGTCGAAGCCGACGCGCGCCGTCATGAGTTCCTCGCTATTTGTTCGGAGAGCCAGGCTCTTTCCCAGAAGTTGGTGCTGTCGCAGAGCAGGCGTTCGTGCGCCTCCCGCAACACCGCCCGCGCCGCCGGATCATCCGGCGAGACAAGCTCGGCGAGGTGGATGGCGTGCAGGGGTCGGCCGTTGGCGAGGTGCTCCCTCGCCCGGGCCACGAGCGCGTCGGCTCCGGCCAGTTCGACCACGTCGGCGCTGACGGCATCGAACCCGACCGGGTAGAGTTCGGTGGTCGACCGGTGGTGAAACCAGCCGGAGTAGTTCTCCCAGATGGCCCGCACATCCCAGGCGACCTTGCCATACCCTTGTCCCACTTCGTATTCCGCGGGCAACGCGATCTCACGCATCAGGGTCTGGACGTCCTTGCCGGCGTTCATGCCGGCGACGGTCTGGTCGTGGATGTACTGGACGGCGTCCCGCAGCCGGGTTAGCTCGGTGTCGATGAGCTCAGCGCCGGCGATCGGCCCGAAGTGACCGGTCACCAAGAGTTCGGGCCGCAGCTCGCGTACCCGCTCGATCGAGGCGATCGTGGTGAGCGCGTCACGGTAGCGGTCGCCGCGGATGGTGACGAGGTTGGGGATGTGCCCGAAGAGCGGGCCGAAGGTGTTTCCGCACAGGCATATTCGCTCGTCGGGCAACCACACGACCAGCGAGTCGGTGGTCTCGCCGCCGGGCACCGCGATCAGCTCCAGCCGCCGCCCGCCAACGACGAGGGTCAGGGTGTCCTCGAAGTCGAGGTCGACGGTGGGGACGCTCTGGCCGGGCAGGCGCGTCGTCCCGAGGCGACGCTGAATCGCTCGTATGCCCGCCGCGAGGGTGTCCTTGAAGGCGAACGCGCTGCGGCTGGCCCGGTAGGGGATGAGGCGCTCGTTGTCGTCCCGCCATGCCCTCCAATTGGCCTGCGAGACAACCGTTGTGTCGGGGTCGCGGACGCTGTCCAGCCCGCCGACGTGGTCCACGTGGCCCTGCGTGAAGATGATGTAGCGCACCGGCGAGGCGTCGACGGCGTCGAAGTTGGCCCGGTGCACCGGGCCCTCGAAGCCCATCCCGGTGTTGACGATCACCCGGCCGTCGTCGGTGGTCAGCAGGTAGGCGTTCGACAGGCCAGGCGAACACCACAGCCCCGGGGCGATCCGTTCGGCTTTCTCGGCGGACGCCGGGCGCATCGCGTCGGCGCCCGGCCTGCCGCGATAGACCGGTTCGAACATCGCTGTTGACTCCTTCATTCGGGGCGAACGTCGAAACGCTCGAAGTAGAAGTCGAACCGCCCGCGCAGTTCGTCCGGCGAGATACCGAAGTGCCGTTGCAGGTCGTAGCGGATACGGCCGTGCTTTCCGCGCGGATTGCCGTCCAGGTACTGCCGGAACCGGCCGCGCACGTCCGGTGTCAGTTCCACCCCGCCGCGCCGGTAAAGCTCGTCGAGCAGCGGCATTTCGTTGCCGTCGAGGTGGTGGAAGCCGATGTCGATGCTGTGATCGGCGGGCACCAGGTCGCGGTCGCGCACGCACGCGCCGAGCAGCCGGTGCACGCGGTCGCTCCAGTAGTCCAGCAGCCAGGCCGGGTCGATGCTGGTTCGGCGCAGCCGATCGGAGTAGGCCATCATGGTGATCGCCGATTGGATCACGGCGACGGGATCGCGATGCGTGAAGGCCACCGTCGCGTCGGGAAAGGTGGCCATCAGCGGGCCGAGCTGCTCGCAGTGTTGCGGGCTCTTGAGGACCCAGGTCCGCGGGCCGCGCAGGAATGTCAACGCCTGCAATACCTTTTTCAGGTACGCGTAGTGCCGGGTCTGGTCGAGCGTCAGGTAGTAGTCGCGCCAATCGGGCACGCGCGCATGCCATTCCAGGACGTAGGCGGCCAGGTCGAGGTCGAGGAGCTCGACCTCTTCCTCGATCGCCTCGGGGAACCGGTCGTGCATGGCGGCCACCACCGGCGCGCTGACCATGAGCGCGTCGTGTTCGGCCTTGGCGCGCGCGTAGCGCGGGTCGACTCCGGAGATGTCGGGGCCCTCGCCACGCGCGGGTATCGGCTCCTGACTTTCCCAGTACGGCAGCGCGCGCCGGCGTGGGTCGGCGGCGATGAGATTGACCAGGTGGGTGGTGCCGGAGCGTGGCATCCCGACGACGATGAACGGCTTTTCGATCGGGATCGTCTCGATCTCGGGATAGCGCTTGAGGAGCTCGGTCAACGACAACCGGTTACGCAGCAGGCGAACGACTCGTTGCCGCAGGGTGGACCGGCTGAGCTCGCGCAGACCGTCGTCGGCCTCGATCGCGGCCACGTGGGCGCGCAGGCGCTCACTGAAGCCGTCGGTGTCGTCCAGGTCGGCCCCTGCTTGCAGGCCCGCCCGGTCGACGGCCTCCGCGAGCATCTCGTCGATGTCGAACTCGACGTGCCTGGCCTCGGTGAACTCCAGAATCTGGCGCTGCACATCGGTCAGCTTGGGCGCCGTCAGGTCGTCGAAGCCGACGTCGGCGATGTCGGGGCCCGTCGAATTCTCGTTCAACGCGTCGAAGCGTAAACGAGGGCGCTACAAGTTAGCCAGGTCGTCGGGAACGTCGACTTTGTGTTCCTGCAGCGTCTCGAGCGGCACCACCTCCAGGGTGCGCTCGTGCGTCGACGCCAACACCACGGGCGCGGCGCAGCCATCGTGGTGAGCCCGAAGCCAGTTCAGGGCGGTGACGCACCAGCGATCGCCCGGCAGGAGGCCGGGGAACCGGTACTCGGGCACCGGCGTCAACAGGTCATTGCCGATGGAGCGCTGGTGCTCCAGAAATTCGGCAGTCATCACGGCACAGATAGTGTGTCGGCCCAGGTCTTCGGGCCCGGACGAGCAGCAACCGTCGCGATAGTAACCGGTCAGTGGGTCGGAACCGCACGGTTCCAGCGGCCCGCCCAAGACGTTGCAATCAGGCACGTGTTTAGTATTGCCCTCCCCGGCGCGAGTTTGAAGGCCGTTCTCGATCCGCGTCCGCAACGTTTGGCGCCGACGCCGCCGGCCGCGGATCTCGGTTCCCTTATACAGTGGGCCGGATCCCCCGACGGCAGGAGTTGACTCGACCGATGGCGACGCCGAACCCACCCGAAAACGAGCCGCCCCGGGGGTGGCAGCCACCCGGCTACGGACCGCATCAGCATCCCCAATTTCCCCCGCCGCCCGGATATCCACCGCCCTACCCCGGCTATCCGTCGTACCCCGGTTATCCGGGGAACGTGGTCGATCCCCAAGCGCCGTTTGGCCGCGATCCGGTTACGGGCGTGCCGCTGTCCGACAAGTCCAGCACGACGGCGGGGCTGCTCCAGCTGTTCCTGGGCGTGTTCGGAATCGGCCGCTTCTATATCGATTCGACCCAGATCGCAATCGCCCAGTTGTGTTTGGGCCTCTTCGGTTTCGTCTTTACCCTGTTCTGCTGGTTGGGGCTTCCCATACTGCTGGGTTCGGTCATCTGGGCGATCGTCGACGCGATCATGATGTTCACCGGCGGCGTCACCGACAACTACGGCCGCAAGTTGCGCTAGCGCGCTGGTTCGCCGGCGCGCCGAACACCGCTTGATGACAAGGAAATAACGATTCTCAGCAAAAGTTACCGCGACGCGCTAAGTAAATACCGGGTCCGGGGGTCCCGGGAACTTATCGTCAATTCGTGTACCGCCGTACGGTGTTGAAGCTTCCGCTGATGCTGGCGGCGGGCAGCGTACTGGCGCACTCGCCCCGCGCCTCCGCGGAGCCGATACCGCGGTCTTCGGGCGAGATAACCCGGTGGTCGGCCGACCGGGCCAACCGTTGGTATGAGGCGCAGGGCTGGCTCGTCGGCGCGAACTTCATCACCTCGAACGCCATCAACCAGCTCGAGATGTTTCAGCCCGCCACCTACGATGCTCGTCGCATCGACACCGAGCTGGGCTGGGCCAGGTCGGCTGGCCTCAACAGCGTGCGGGTCTTCCTCCACGATCAGCTCTGGGCCCAGGATGCCCGGGGCTTCGTCATGCGTCTCGCGCAGTTCGTCAACATCGCGGCGCGCCACCGCATCAAGCCGCTGTTCGTGTTGTTCGACTCGTGCTGGGACCCGTTACCCAGGCTGGGCCCGCAACGCGCGCCGAGGCCCGGCGTGCACAACTCGGGCTGGGTACAAAGCCCGGGCGCCGAGCGTATTGGCGATCCCGCCTACACCCGCGTGCTACGCGACTACGTCACCGGGGTGCTGACTCAATTTCGTAATGATGACCGCGTTTTGGGCTGGGACCTGTGGAACGAGCCCGACAACCCCGCGAAGGTGTACAGCAAGGTCGAGAGGAAAGACAAGCTCGACCGCGTCGCGGAGCTGCTTCCCCAGGTGTTCCTGTGGGCACGCTCCGTCGAGCCGAGTCAACCGCTGACGAGCGGCGTGTGGCGCGGCGACTGGGGCGAGCCGGCGGGCCGCAGCCCGATCAGCGCGATGCAGCTGGACAACGCCGACGTGATCACGTTCCACTCCTACGCCGAACCCGGGGGCTTCGAGTCCCGGATCGCCGAGCTCGCCCCGCTGGGGCGGCCGATCATCTGCACCGAGTACATGGCGCGGCCGCAGGGCAGCACCGTCGAGTCGATCCTGCCCGTGGCCAAGCGCCACAACGTCGGCGCCTTCAACTGGGGCCTGGTCGCCGGAAAGACCCAGACCTACTTCCCGTGGGACTCATGGGATCACCCGTACACGGCGCCGCCGAAGGTCTGGTTCCACGACCTCGTGCTGCCCGACGGACGGCCGTATCGGGACAGCGAAATTCAGGCGTTCCGGGGACTGACCGGCGCGCAAGGCTAGCGCTGCCCAACGGGTTTCGAACCGTACAGGCCCATGGCCCGCGCCGCCGCGGTAGCCACCTCGCCGCGCAGATTTGTGATCGGCGGGCTGCCCCGCAGCAGTACCGAGTTCGAGAGCAGCACCACGTAGGTATCCGAGCCCGGGTCGATCCAGAGCGTGGTTCCGGTGAATCCAGTGTTGCCGAAGCTCCCGACGGGAAAGATCCTGCCGCGCGGCCTGGAATACGCCGTGTCGATGTCCCAGCCGAAGCCGAACAGGTTCTGCCCCTTGATCGCCGGGTAGCTCGGGCCGGCCGCTCTGCGGGCGGCGTCGTTGGCCGCCTCCAGTTGCCGGGCCGTGTGCCCGGGCTGTTCGGGGGTGGTCATCAAGGCCGCGGTCGCCTGCTGCAGCGGAAAGTCGCTGGGGCGGTTGGCAAGTCGATCGAGCAGGGCCTGCGCGTAGACGCCGACATCGTGTGCCGTCGAGAACACACCGGCGTTCCCGGCCACGCCCCCCATGCGGCGCGCGGTCGGGTCATGCACGGTGCCGCGAAGCAGGTGACCGTAGTCGGGGTTCTTGCCCGGATCGGCCCGGTTTTCCTCGTCGAGCGCCGTTGGTGCGACGCGCGGCAAAAGGCTTGTGCTCCATGTACCTTCGGGACAAGTGGCCGGCCCGTCGGACGCGGGAGCCCATGCGATCGCGGCTCCCCTGATCGCGTGCGGACCGCAGACCCTGTCCGGCGGAAGGTAGCGGGTGTCTTCGAGGCCGAGTGGCGCGAACACGTTCTGCTGCACGTAAACGTCTTCCGGCTCGCCGGTGAGCTTTTCGAGGAGCGCGCCGAGCAGGATGTAGTTGATGTCGGAGTACCGGAAGGCCTCACCGGGGCCCGACTGCAGCGGCGTGGTGAGCGCGCGATGGACGCCCTCCGCTTTGTCGGCCCCGCCCAACCCCCACGGGTCGGCGAGGCTCACGTCTATCCCCTCGCCCGACGTGTTCGTGAGCAACATGCGAACCGTCACCTTGGCGCGCTGGGGATCGTTCGCCGTGTTGAAGTCGGGCAGGTACAACTGAACGGGATCGTCGAACGCGACCTTGCCCTGCTCGTAAAGCTGCATGACGGCGACGGCCGTGGCGAGGCATTTCGTCAACGACGCCATGTCGAAGATCGTGTCCTCGGTCATCGGCTCTGCCGGTGCGGGCGATCCGTCCAGCCCCTGCTCGCCGGCGATCTTGCGGGAGCCGTAGGCCTGGTGGAAGACGACCTCGCCGCCGTGCCCGATGACGACGACGGCGCCGGGCAGCTGGTTCGCCGCGATCGCGTCGTCGATCAGCTTGGAGACGGCTGCGAAGTCTTGGGTGGGAGGCAGATCCGGCCTCGGCGGCGGCCGGGTTGATTGCGTTGGCGGCGTTACCCGGGTTACCTGCGCGCCGTCGCTTACCGACGTGTACGCCATACGGTCGCGCGAGGAAGGCACCGCGAGCATCAGCACGAGGATTGCAAGGGCAACGGCCGTCCGCACCGCTGGCTTACCGGGCACATCGCCAGGGTAGGTCGACCGCTTAACCTGATTGCAGCGGTCCGGTCACCATGGAGCGAGCGATGAGGACTCATCCCAATTGACGTCCTGTAGGCGTCGGATGGCCGTGCTGGCGGCCGGTGTGTTGCTGGCTGTGGGAGCCGCCGCGCCCCCACCGGCGCGCGCCGGTAGCACGGTCCAGCCGGTCACCGCCGCGGATTTGGGTGCGAGCTGGCGGCCCGGCTGCCCGGTGGAACCGGCGCGCCTTCGGCGAGTCGGCGTCGACCACATCGGTTTCGACGGCCACACCCACCGCGGCGAACTGGTGGTGCACGAAGACCTGGTGCCGGAGGTCGTCGCGATCTTCGAGCAGCTTTACCGACTGGGCTTCCCCATCGACAAGATCCGCACGGCCGACCGGTACCCGGCCGCCGACGACGAGCTGTCCATGGAGGACGACAACACGTCGGCGTTCAACTGCCGGGGCATCCCGGGCAGCAGCCGATGGTCGCAACACGCCTACGGCCGCGCCATCGACGTCAATCCGCTCCTCAACCCGTGCCGCTGCGCCGGCGGCGCAGTGCAACCGCAGAACGCGGCGCCCTACCTCGACCGTGCTCGCAACGAGCCTGGCCTCTTGCGCGACGGCGACCCGGCCGTCCGCGTCTTCACCGACCGGGGCTGGCGGTGGGGTGGCTACTGGACGGCGCCCGTCGACTACCAGCACTTCGAGCGACCCTGATCCTGTCGGCGGCTCTTTCAGGTAGCACGTGACATTCGGGGATTCGCCCCCGCTGGTGGTGCCGCTGGTCTAGCCGGTGGTCGAGCCCGTAATAGTGCCGGTAGTGGTGCCGGTCGTCGGGCTGGTATTCATTGCCGATTGACTGCACCGTGACCTTAGTCCCGTCACCCGCATGGGTTCGCGGGGCCCCGCACGGTTTCTGCTAAGGGCCGCCGCCCTTGGTGGTGGTGCCACTGCCCGTGGTGCCTGCGCCGGTGGTCGAGCCGGTGGTCTTGCTGCCGTTGGTCGAGCCGGTCGTGGTCCCGGTAGTAGTGCCGGTCGTGGTCCCGGTGGTCGTGCCAGTCGTCGAGCCGGTAGTGGTACCGGTGGTCGTGCCGGTGGTCTTGCTGCCGTTGGTCGAGCCGGTCGTGGTCCCGGTCGTGGTCCCGGTGGTCGTGCCAGTCGTCGAGCCGGTCGTGGTCCCGGTGGTCGTGCTAGTCGTCGAGCCGGTAGTGGTACCGGTGGTCGTGCCGGTCGTCGTGCCGGTGGTCGACCCTGTCGTCGAGCCGGTCGTCGTGCCGCCGGTGGTGTTACCGGGCGCGGGGGCTGGTGGTGCAGCGGGGCAATTCCCAGTCAATTCGCAGTTCTTCTTCTGGTCCGGGCTCAGCGGGGGTGGCGGTGCCTGCTGCGGCGGGGGGGCGCCTGGTGCGGCGGGTGCGGGGACGGCTGGTGCGGCGGGTGCGGGGACGGCTGGTGCGACGGGTGCGGGGGCGGGTGGCGCAACGGGCACGAGGACGGGCACGGGCACGAGTGGCGCGGGTGGCGCTGCGGGCACCGGGGCGGGCACAGGTGGTGCTGCGGGCACGGGGGCGGGCGGTGCGGCGGGCACAGGTGCGGCCGGCACGGGGGCCGGGGTCGCGGCAGGCACCGGCGCAGCAGGTACGGCAGGCACAGTCGCAGCGGGTACGGCGGGCAAGGGCTCGGGTGTCGCCGCGGGCACCGTGACGTTCGGCGCCGTCATCGGCGCCACGGTTGGCGCCGTGGACGGCGGGGGCGGCCCGGTTACCTGACTGGAATTCGTCAATGTATACGCCAGTCCACCGCCGGCGAGAGCCACCGCAACCACTGAAATCGCGAACACATAGATGGGCAGACGAGACCCCACGTCGGGCGGTCGTGTGTTTCTTCTGGCATTCACGGTCCCGTCCCCTCACCATCTGGCGATCAGCACCAGCCCGATGAGTTGACGGAACACCGCATTGTCAAGAGGCGAGGCGGTTATCAATTGGATTCAGGCCATTTTCATATTTCCTAGCTCACACCATTCGATTCTGGCGGTTCAGTCGCAACCTGCACTCCGCCGTCTCGACGGCCGGGGTGACCGGATTGCGCCTCGATTTCGACACTCGACTACCGGAGTGCGAGTACGAATCGGCCCGGCACGCGGATCAGCCCCGAGGCGATTGCGGAGATGCTGCCGCCGTCGATCAATCCGTTTGGCCCCCAAGGGAACTTGAGCCATTGGTCGGTGCAACGTGCAGCGGGCTGCGGCAACAACGCGGCAACCGGCCTAGGAATACACGGTCCCGGTTCGCGCAAATGCGAGTCCCAAACCATTTACTATTTGTGTGCTCCCACATGACGGCCCGGGCGTCGATTGTCAAGCGATCCGCCTACACAGGTAGGTGCAATGCCGAAGATTCGCCCACCGCAGCCAATGCGGATGCCGACACCGGATCGCATGCGTCGCCGGCTGACGACGAAGGACTGGGACGAACAGAAGGCTCCTCGCTTGGCCGCTACGTGGCTGGCAGTCCAACACAGAGCCAGGGCGCTCAACCCGCCACGCATCCGTGAGAGCGCGACCAGCGCGATGATTGTGGTCATCCTCGCTATCGGCGTGGTCTGGAACTTGCCGGACGCTGCGATCACGCGAGCCGTGGTGCCGCTTCTCAGGCCGATCGCACTTCCGCTCGGGCTTGATCAGAACTGGTCGATGTACGCGCCCAATCCGCCACAGCGGCAGGAGAACATCGAAGTACACGTCGCGATGGCGGATGGTTCTGACAAGGTGTGGACACTTCCCCGGCTCAATCCGGTATTCGGTGTTGCGTTCTCACATCGCTGGCGCAAATTCAAGGAGACCCTGCTGACCGAGCAGCAGACCCGCCCGGATTTCGTCCATTGGGTCGTCCGTGAAATGACCCGTCCCGGCGACCATCCTGTCCGCGTCGACATGCGTCTCCGAACGGAGGACATTCCGCCGCCGGGCGTGAGCGGACCCAGGCGGACGGCCGTCGAGACGCTCTACAGCGAAGAGCTGACAGGCAACCGATGACCGGAATCGCGCGTTCGGTTCGACTGCGGCTGTCGGCGGCCGGCCGGGTTTGGCAATCGTTTTGGTTTGAGCCGCAACAGATGTACACCCTGGGCCTGGTGCGAATGGCGTTCGGTGCGCTCGCGATCCTTTGGGGTCTGTGGCTCTTACCGATGCGCAACGCGTTTCTGGATCCCGACGGGGCGACCCCCACGCAGCCATCGGTCGCGCACACTTGGGGGACTTTCGAAATCTGGAACAGCAAGGAGGCCATCCTGATCGGGGTGATCGTGCTGGTGTTGTCGGCCATCGCACTGCTGGTCGGCTGGCACAGCAGGCTTGCGGCCGTCGTCGTCTTCATCCTGATCTTGTCGTTCGAGCGGCGGGCTTCCTCGGCCTTCAACGCGGGCGACGTCCTGGTCAGGATTGAGGCGCTATTTCTCGCGGTATCACCTAGCGGGGCAGCGTTATCGCTCGACCAGAGGCGCAGGACGGGATCGTTCTGGTCGGCGCAGACGAAAACGAACTGGCCGATTCGGCTGATTCAGGTTCAACTGTCGCTCATTTACCTCGCGGCTGCGCGATCAAAGTTGTCGGGCGAGACATGGTTGAACGGCACTGCTGTCTCCTATGCGTTGCGGGTCGAAGACATGCAACGTGTGCCGGTACCGCAGTGGTTCGGGACGAACGCGCTGGCGATGAATGTGATCACCTGGGGAGCGATAGCGATTGAGTTGGCAGTCGCCATCCTGGTGTGGTTCCCGCGTTTTCGGCCGTGGGTTCTGTCTGCCGGCGTGCTGATGCACGTGATGATCGACCTGCAGATCCAGATCGGCATTTTTAGCTATGCAACGTTTGTCATGTATCTCGCGTGGGTCCCGCCCGAGACGGTAAAGCACCTGCCGGACAGGCTAAAACAGGTGCTAGGGCGCCGTGACCGCGGCTCGAATGTGGACTCGCCTTCGGTCCGATAGCGCGTGCGGCTACCTACGCGGACCTCGTCGACACCGATCTCAGTTCTGTTGCCGTCACTCTCCACAAGTCCCATTCATTCGAGAGAGTGGGCAAAGCCTAGGCACAGAATGGCCAGTCGCCGCAACTGACCTACGACGGCTGACACCCCCGTCGACCCGGGGTCAACAGGAGGTGCCCTAGGAGAACCGATGCTTGCTTACCTTGGCGTCGCACCACCGACGCCCGGATCAGCCGGGCCAAGCCGTATCCACCCAGTTGTGCTCCGCCTAATGCCCCCAAAGAAATGGTTTTACATCAGATCCCCGCGGCCATCCTCGCGAGCGCGACATGTGAGCGAGGCCCCAGGACGCGATACCTTCTAGTTGTTTGTCGGTGGTGGTTGGGGTTGGAAGGGGTCGTACCACCACCAGTCGGCGCGTTCGCCGAGGGGCCCGGGGCATGGTGGCACCGCGGGTGGGGGTTGGGTTGGTGGGCGCGCCAGCGAGCCCGGGCTCAGCGGTCGCCCGTCGCTGTCGGTGACACGCAGCGCGTCGGCGGGCCCGGTGATGGTGATGATGCCGCGATGGTGCAGCCGGTGATGATACGGGCAGACCAGCACCAGGTTGGCCAGCTCGGTGGGCCCGCCGTCTTCCCAATGTTGGAGGTGATGAGCGTGCAGGCCGCGGGTGGCCCCGCAGCCGGGTACCGCGCAGGTGGGGTGGCGGTGCTCGAGCGCGCGGCGCAGCCGGCGGTTGATCAGCCGGGTGGTGCGCCCGGCGCCGATGGGCTGACCGTCGCGTTCGAACCACACCTCGGCCGTGGCATCACAGGTCAGGTATTGGCGTTCGGCGTCGGTGAGCAGCGGGCCCAGATGCAGTGCGGCGAGGCGCTGGGCGATGTCCAGATGCATCACCACGGTGGTGTGCTGGCCGTGCGGGCGCCGCGCCGCCTCGGCGTCCCACCCGGTTTCGACCAGCCGCAGAAACGCCTCGATGGTGCCCGGCAGCGGCGGCGGGTTATCCGATGCCGGCCCGGTGTTGTCGCGGTCGTGTTTCCACTCGGCGATCAGCGCATCCAAATGCGATTGCAGCGCCGCGTCGAACTTGGCCGCGTCGTCGTGGCCGAGTTTGATCCGATAACACGCGGAATTCTCATCGGCGGTCTTGGTGATCGAGCGCGCCGGTGGTGTCCAGCACTCGGGATCAGGGGGCTCGGGTTCGGGTCGCGGTTCGAGTTTGACCGCGGTGCGCAACTGGCCCACCGTGGCCACGGCGGCCAACTGCGCGTAATGCTCATCGGATCCATCGCCGGCCCGCCCGGCGACCACCCCGACCTGATCCAGCGACAGCCGGCCCTCCCGCATCCCCGCCACGCAGCGCGGAAACTGCTCAACCCGGGCCGCGACGGTGGCGATCGTGTGGGCGTTGGTCGACGACAAACCCAACTTCCAGGCCACCAACGCCGGTAGCGAACGCGCGCCGGTGGCACCCCACAACTGGTCACCATCAATCTCGGCGACGATGTCCACGATGCGCCCATCAATCGCGTTGCGCTGACCGGCCAACTCCGCCAACTCCTCAAACAGCACCCCCAGCCGATCGGCAGGACGCAACTCCGAGGCAAGCGCTGCGGTCGACGACATGACCACATCGTCACAGAGGGGTACGACAAGTCCCGGCCACGATCTCGGGGTGCGCGCCGTCCGATGTCTCGCGACATCACAGTGGCGGTGGCGGAGGGATTTGAACCCTCGGACGGTGTTAGCCGTCACACGCTTTCGAGGCGTGCTCCTTAGGCCGCTCGGACACGCCACCGCCAGGCAGCTTACCGAACCGTCCCCACCTCACCCCAATCGCTGGCGGGCGAAGAAGGCCTCCAGGGGCGCGGCGCACTCCCGCGCGAGCACGCCGCCGCGCACGGCCGGGCGATGGTTGAGTCGACGGTCGCGGACCACGTCCCACAGCGACCCGACCGCCCCGGTTTTGGGTTCCCAGGCGCCGAAGACCAGGCGCTCGATGCGGGCCAGCACCAGCGCGCCCGCGCACATCGTGCACGGTTCGACGGTCACGGCCAGCGTGGTGCCCTGCAGCCGCCACCCGTCGCCCAGCGCCGCGGCCGCCGCCCGCATCGCCAGGATCTCGGCGTGCGCCGTCGGATCGCCAAGGGCCTCACGGGCATTGACCGCCCGGGCGAGTTCGGTTCCGTCGGAGCCGACGACCACCGCACCGATCGGGACGTCACGGGGACCGGCCGTCGCGGCGACCTCCAGCGCGGTGCGGATCAGGTCTTCGTCGGAAACACTCACCGACCGAGCCGGTCGAGCACCGCCGACAGCTCGTCGGCGAAGCCCATCTCCCGCGCGATGCGGCCCAGCTGCTCGTCGGCGTACAGGTCGGACTCGTCAAGGATGACCCCCAATACCGCCTCGGGCAGCCCGATGTCGGAGAGCAACCCCAGGTCGCCCTCCTCGAACGGCTCGGCGTCCTCGAGGTCCTCGGGGTCGATGTCGGCGTCCAGGTTGTCCAGCACTTCGGCCGCTATGTCGTAGTCCAGCGCGGCGGTCGCGTCCGACAAGAGCAGCCGGGTCCCCGACGGCGCCGGGCGCACGATGACGAAGAACTCGTCGTCGACGTCGAGGAGCCCAAACACCGCTCCGGCGCTGCGCAGTTCGCGCAGCTCCGTCTCGGCCGCCGACAGGCTCGTCAGCGACTTGGTGGCCATCGCATAGCAACGCCACTGGCCCTCTTCGCGCACGACCGCGACGCCGAAGCCGTCCGGTATGTCCGCGGACGGGCCCTGTGCGGAGGCCCGTTGTGCTCCCATGGCCGCCTACGCTAGTCGCTGACCAGGCCCCTTGACCAGACAGCCGGACCCGGGCGCGCGAACCTGAACCCCCACGGCGCGGCGGACTGTGCCAACCTTGGACTGTGGCCCGGTCTGCGAGAAATACACCGCTGTGCGTGCTCGGTCTGGGACTGATCGGCGGCTCGATCATGCGGGCGACGGCAAAAGCCGGCCGCGAGGTGTTCGGCTACAACCGCTCGGTCGAGGGCGCGCAGGGAGCCAGCGCCGACGGCTTCGACGCCAGCACCGATCTCACCCAAACGCTGACCCGCGCCGCGGACACCGGCGCGTTGATCGTGCTGGCCGTGCCGATGCCGGCGCTGCCCGGAATGCTCGCCCACGTCAGCGAGTTGGCGCCCGACTGCCCGCTGACCGACGTCACCAGCGTCAAGCGCGCGGTGCACGACGAGGTCGCCGCGGCCGGTCTGCTGTCGCGCTTCGTCGGCGGTCACCCGATGACGGGCACCGCCGAATCGGGTTGGATGGCCGGCCACGCCGGGTTGTTCACGGCGGCCCCGTGGGTCGTCAGCGTCGACGACCATGTGGACCCCGCGGTGTGGTCGATGGTGATGACGCTGGCGCTGGACTGCGGCGCGGTGGTGGTGCCGGCCAGGTCCGACGAGCACGACGCCGCGGCGGCCGCCATCTCGCACCTGCCGCACCTGCTCGCCGAGGCGCTGGCCATCACCGCGGCCGAGGTCCCGCTGTCCTTCGCGTTGGCCGCCGGGTCTTTCCGCGACGGCACCCGGGTGGCCGCCACCGCGCCCGACCTGGTGCGCGCGATGTGCGAAGGCAACTCCGGGCAACTGCTGCCGGTCCTGGACCGGGCGATCGAGTTGCTGAGCCGCACCCGCGACTCCCTCGACTGGGACAACTCGGCGGCCGAGCTCGTCGAGGCCGGGCATGCGGCCCGAACCCGTTTCGACAGCTTCCCGCGTTCCGACATCTTCACCGTCGTCATCGGCGCGGAGAACTGGCGCGAGGAGCTGGCCGCCGCGGGCCGGGCGGGCGGCGTGATCAGATCCGCTCTGCCAAGCCTGGATAGTCGACGATGAAGCCGTCGGCGTCGACGCTCACGGTGGTGTCGGCGACCGGTGAGCGCAGCTTGATTTCGTCGAGGCTGCCCCCGCTGGTGTAGTTGACGACGGCCGCGGTGACGGTCATCTCGGGCACGTTCACGTAGACCATCGGCAACGCGATCGACTCGGCGTGGTCGTGCAGCCCGAGGCGCCGGATCGGCAGCGCGTTGAAGAACGGGCTGAACACCACGTCGACGTCGAGGGCGCCGTTGTAGCCCGCGCGCGACTCACCCTGATGGTCGGTCACCAGCCACATGTTCTCTTCGTCGCGGGCGATGGCCAGCTGGCGTTCGCGCTCGGCCAGCGTGACGGTCAGCCCGAACCGCTTGGTGGCGCCGGTGTCGTCGGTCTGCACTTCGTAGAATGCGCCGAACGCCGGATTGGTCGCGGTAGCCGCGGCCACGATGCGGCCGTTCGCCTTGATTCGCTTGCCGGACACCTGGATTCGCACGGATTCCATGCGGGAGACGTCCTGCGCACGCCAGGTCAACATCGCCGGCCAGACTCGCGGAGTCGGATCACTGGGGCCTGCGTTCACCCTCCTACCGTAAAGCGTCTCCGCCGACCGCGGCAGGTTTGTCCACAAGTGCGGTCGACGTCACGTGCCCGCGCCCGCCGACGGCCTTGCGCAGCCGCCCGCTGCCGGGCACCGAGACCCACACCGCCAACGCCAGCAGGCCGTCGAGGATCAGCGCCAGCGCCGCCACCGCCAGCGCGCCGACCAGAGCGAGCTGGAATTCGCGCTGTTTGATCCCGTCGATCAGGTATCGGCCCAGCCCGCCGAGGCTGGCGTAGGCGGCCACGGTCGCGGTCGCGACCACTTGCAGCGTCGCGCTGCGCAGCCCGCCCAGGATCAACGGCATCGCGTTGGGCACCTCGACGCGCAGCAGCACCTGGGCCTCCGTCATGCCCATCGCGCGGGCGGCGTCGACCACCGTCGGGTCGACGCTGGCGATGCCCGCGTAGGTGCCCGCCAGCAGGGACGGGATGCCCAGCAGCATCAGGGCCACCAGCGGTGGGCCGAGGCCCAGCCCGAACATCAGCACTCCCAGCAGCAGCACCCCGAGCGTCGGCAGCGCGCGCAGCCCGTTGACCGCGCCCACCACCAGCAGCGTGCCGCGGCCGGTGTGCCCGATGATCGCCCCGACCGGAACGGCGATCAGCGCCGAGGCGCCCACCGCGATGGCCGAGTACTCCAGGTGCTCCAGGATGCGCGCCGCCAGCCCGACCGGGCCGGTCCAGTTAGCGGCGGTCAACAGGTAGGAGATCGCCTGCTGCAGGAAGCTCATCGGGCACCTCCCGCCATCGGTGCCGCGACCGCGCGGCGCCGGCGGGCCGGACGCGCGGCGCGCTCCCAGGGCGTGACGAGGCGGCCGGCCAGCACGATCGCCAAGTCGATGACGATGGCCAGCACGAGCAGGACGACGATGCCGGCAAGGATCTGATCGCTCTTGTTGGTCTGGTAGCCCATGGTGAACCAGGTGCCCAGTCCGCCGATGCCGATCACCGAGCCCACCGAGACCATCGCGATGTTGGTCACCACCACCACCCGCAAACCGGCGATCAGCACCGGAATGGACAGCGGCAGTTCGACTTTCACGATCCGCTTGATCGCCGGATAGCCGACCGCGGTCGCGGCGTCGCGCACCTGCGCCGGCACGGCGTCCAGCGCATCGAGCACCGCGCGCACCAGAAGCGCGGCGGTGTAGGCGGTCAGCGCGACGATGACGTTGGCCTCGTCGAGGATTCGGGTTCCGATGATCACCGGCAAGACCACGAACAACGCCAGCGACGGGATGGTGAACACCACGCTGGCTGTCGCCGTGGTCAGCCGTCGGGCAATCGGGGCGCGCTGCACGAGCACACCCAGGGGCACCGATACCGCGAGGCCGATCAGCACGGGCAGCAGCGAAAGCCGCAGATGCACCACTGCGAGCGCCCAGGCGTCGTGCAGATGGGTGAGCAGGTAGTGCATGGTCAGAGCCGCCGCCGGGCTTCCACCGCGGCCAGGACGTCGGTGGCCAGTATGCCGCCGACAACCCTGCCGTCCTGGTCGACGGCGACGCCGACGGCCGAGGGCGAGGACAACGCCGCGTCGAGCGCCTGGCTGAGATTGCCGTCGGGACGGAACTGCGCGCCCAGGGCGCTGATGCTGTCGGACAACGGCGCCCCGCCGCGGTGCCGTCGCCAGCCGTCGGCGTCGATCCAGCCCAGCGGCACGCCGTCGTCGACGACCAGTTTCCAGCCCGCCGTGATCTGCGCGCCGCCGCCGTTGGCCAGGGCGCTCACCGGGATCTGCTCGATGTCGTGCAGCGGCAGCCCGGACGCGTCGATGAGCTGCAGCCAGCGATAGCCGCGGCCGAGGCCGATGAACCGCGCCACGAAGTCGTTCGCCGGTCGCGACAGCAGCCGGGCCGGTTCGTCGTACTGCTGCAGGACGCCGCCGTGTCCGAACACCGCGACGCGGTCGGCGAGCCGCAGCGCCTCGTCGATGTCGTGGGTCACGAACACGGTCGTCTTGCGCAATTCGCTTTGCAGGCGCAGCATTTCGTTTTGCAGCTCGTGCCGGACGACCGGGTCGACGGCCGAGAACGGCTCGTCCATCAGCAGGATGGGCGGGTCGGCGGCCAGGGCGCGGGCCACCCCGACGCGTTGCTGTTCGCCGCCGGACAGTTGCGCCGGATAACGGGTGGCGAGCCGGGCGTCCAGCCCGACGCGTTCGAGCACCCGATAGGCGGCCCTGCGGGCCGCCCGCCGGCTCTGGCCCTTGAGCACCGGCACGGTCGCGACGTTGTCGATCACCCGTTGGTGCGGCATCAGGCCCGCGTTCTGGATGACATAACCCATCCCGAGGCGCAGCTTCACCGGGTCGACCGTGGACACGTCGACCCCGTCCACCGTGATGGTGCCGGAGGTCGGCTCGACCATGCGGTTGATCATCCGCAGCGCCGTCGTCTTGCCGCTGCCGGACGAGCCGACGAACACGGTCAGCCTGCCGTCGGGCACGTCGAGGCTCAGCCGGTCCACCGCGGTGCCACCGCCGGGAAACACCTTGCTGACGTCGTCGAAGCGGATCACGCCTGCCCCAGCGGATGGTCGAAGCCGTTGTCCCGCACCCAGTTTCGGGCCACCTGGCCGGGATCGACGCCCGAGTTGCCCGCCACCGCGGCATTGAGCGCGGCCACCCCGGGCGAGGTCAGCTTCGCCGACACCGCGTCGAGCACATCCTTGAGGCGATCGGACTTCTTCTGCGAATTCACCAGCGGCACAATGTTACCGGCCAGGAAGTTGTGCTCGGGGTCCTCCAGCACCACCAGGTGTTCCTGAGGGATGGCCGGCGACGTGCTGAAGATGTTGGCGGCGTTGACCCTGCCCTCGACCAGCGCGCGCACCGTCACGGCGCCGCCGCCGTCCTCGATGGCGACGAAGTTGCCCGGGCTGATGGTCAGGCCGTACTTCTGCCTCAGGCCGGGCAACCCGGCGGGGCGGGCCTGGAAGTCCGAGGGCGCCCCGAACTTCACGTCCGGCGAATGCGCCGCCAGGTCGGCGATCGTCTTGAGGTGCCAGTCCGCGGCGGTTCCGCCGGTGACGGTGACGGTGTCCGTGTCGGATGCCGGCGAGGGCGTCAGAATCGACAGATCGCCGGGCAGTCGCTTGTAGAGCTCCAATTCGACGGCATCGAGCATCGTCACCGTGGATTTGGGCTCGAAGTACTGCAGGAGATTGCCGATGTATTCCGGTACCAAATCGATGGAATGGTCCTTGAGCGCCGGGATGTACGTCTCACGGCTGCCGATCCCCATCCGGCGCCCGACGTCAAACCCGTTGGCCTGCAACGCCTGCGCGTAGATCTCGGCCACGATCTGGGACTCGGGGAAATCGCCGGAGCCCACGACGATGGACTTCATGCTGCGGGTCTCTTCGCCCAGCGGATCCGAATTGCTGCATGCCGCAATCAGGCAAACCGTCGCCAGCAACGCCGCCGGCAACTTCCTCATACCGGTGACACTAACCGCAGAAACGACGGGGCGCCGCAAGCTTTCCAGCGTGGTGTGGTTTCATTCCGGGCCCGATGGGGCAAAGATGGCGATATGAGCAGCCAAAGCCCCGCCCCGCCCGGCGAGCCGCCCAAACCCGCGCAACAACCGCCGAAGGGTGGGTCGAAGCCGGCGGAACCGGCCATCGGGTTCACCCGCGCCGGCGCCCTGTGGACGTCGCTGATCGCCGGGTTCCTGATCCTGATCCTGTTGCTGATCTTCATCGCACAGAACACGGCGTCGACGCAGTTTCAGTTCCTGGGCTGGCACTGGAGTCTGCCGCTGGGAGTGGCCATTCTGCTGGCGGCCGTGGTGGGCGGCCTGATCACCGTCGCCGTCGGGACCGCGCGGATCCTGCAGCTGCGCCGCGCGGCCAAGAAGCACCACGCGGCGGCGTCGCGGTCGGAACGCGGCTAGCCGGACTGCTTGGCGAGCTCGGCCAGCCCGCGGGAGATCAACGGCGCCACCACCTCGGGCGTGTGCTCGGAGTCCGCGCCGCGGGCCTGGTCGGACATGCGCCTGCGGAAGTCGATGCCCGCGGCGATGATGGCGAGCTTGAAGTAGGCCAGAGCCATGTAGAACTCCCAGTGCGCGAGCGCGGTCCCGGCGGCCAGACAGTACCGGTCGGCGAGCTCGTCGGCCGTGGGCAGCAGCGGCGACGTCCACGCGGCCTGCGCGTTGACGATCAAGTCCAGCGCGGGGTCGCGGTACACGCACATCAGGGCCGCGTCGGACAGCGGGTCCCCCAGCGTCGAGAGCTCCCAGTCCACGACGGCGCGGACGCGCGTCGGGTCGTCGGAGTCCAGGATCGTGTTGTCGATGCGGTAGTCGCCGTGCACGATCGAGGTGCGGCTCTGCCGCGGAATGGCTTCGCGCAGACCGGAATGCAGCCGTTCCACGTCGGCGTCGCGGTGGTCGTCGGGCAGCCGGACCAGCTCCCACTGCGAGCCCCAGCGCCGCACCTGGCGTTCCAGGTAGCCGCTGGGCTTGCCGAAATCGCTTAGCCCCACCGCGTTCGGGTCGACGTTGTGCAGGTCGACGAGGACCCGGATCAACGCGTCGACGCAGCCGTCGATGACGGTGTGGCTGAAGGCTTCCAGCTGGGAGCGGCGGCGGACCACTTGCCCGGCAACGAATTCGACGATCTGAAACGGCGCGCCCAGCACCGAGTCGTCCTCGCACAGCGCGATCGCGCGGGCCACCGGCACGGGCGTGTCCTGCAGCGCCGCAACCACCTTGTACTCGCGGGCCATGTCGTGGGCCGACGGCGTCAACCCGTGTAGTGGTGGGCGTCGCACCAGCCAGTTCGTCTTGTCGTCGTAGACCCGGAACGTCAGATTGGAGCGGCCGCCGGAGATGAACTCCGCGCGCAATTCGCCGTCGCGGTCGATGCCGAGCGAGCGCAGGTACCGGTCCAGCGCGGGCAGGTCGAGCCCGTCGAGTCGGTCAGCCGAAGTCACCGAACTTGTTTACCATCGCTGGTTGCGCGGCAACAGGTCCCACACGTGTTCGACCGCGTTGACCGTCGCCACCGTCGCCTGGCCGGAGCGCGAGTACAGCAGGCGCGTCACGGACGCGTAGTCCACGGGGAACGACAACAGCCGGGCCGTCCCGAGGATCTCGTGCAGCAGCAGGTTGATCACCCCGCCGTGGCTGAACACCGCGACGGTGTCTTCGGGATCGCCCGCGCCCACGAGGTCGCGCACCGCCGCCAGCACGCGCGCCCGGAACGCGTCCGCGTCGACGGCGCTGGGCAGATGGCCCTGGGCCATCCGCTCCCACTCGCGGGGGTTTTCCGCGCGGATCTGCTCGACGGGGATGTAGACGGGAAGGTCGCGATCGTATTCGGCGAATCGCTCGTCGACCTCGACGGCCAGCTGCCGGGCCGCCGCGACCGGTTCGGCGGTCTGGATGGCGCGCCGCTGCGGGCTGCTGACCACGCGGGAGATGGGGAACCGGCCGAGCGCCTCGGGCAGGCGGGCGACCTGTGCCAAGCCCTCGTCCGACAGGTCGGGGTCGGAGCCCTGGCCGTGTTCGCTGCGCAGCGGCAGCGCGTGCCGGACGAGCAGCACTTGCATGTCTCTCCCTTGCGTCGAGTGGTTGGCTGTGGTTAGGGGCGCCGTTAACTCTCTCACCGCGCCTCGCCGCCGGATCTGGAGGAGGGACAGATGACGCAGCCGGGCATGGATTGGGACGCCGCCTACCGACAGGAAACGCCACCCCCGTGGAGCATCGGCCGGCCGCAACCCGAGCTGGCGGTGCTGATCGACCAGGGCAGGATCCGCAGCGACGTGCTGGACGCCGGCTGCGGCCATGCCGCCCTGTCGCTGGCGCTGGCCGCGCGCGGCTACACGGTCGTCGGCCTGGACGCCAGCGCGACCGCGGTCGAGGCCGCCGCTGCCGCCGCCGCCCAACAAGGGCTGACCACAGCGACTTTCGCGCGGGCCGACGTCACCAGGTTTCGGGACTACCCACCCGGATCCGAGGGCCGCTTCGCCACCGTCCTGGACAGCGGGCTGTTCCACGCGTTGCTGCCCGAGAAGCGCCAGGACTACCTGCGGTCGATCTTCCGGGCCGCCGCGCCGGGGGCGTCGCTGTTCATCCTGGCGTTCGTCGCCGGGGCGCTCGGCGAGCGGGCCGACAGCGACGGGCCCGGCCCGCGCGGCTTCACCGAAACCGAGCTGCACGACGCCGTCGCGACGCTTTGGCGCGTCGACGACGTCCGCCCCGCCAGGCTCTACGGCAACGCGGTTGCGCTCGCGTCGTCCGGCGGTTCGCTGCCCGAGGTCGAGTACGACGGCGAAGGTCACTTCATGGCGCCGGGGTTCCTGCTCAGCGCCCACAAGGCCGAACACTGAAACTCTTCCCAGGCTCGTGGAGAATGCTATTCTCTCTGCGGAGAGCGGGGTGTGCGGATGACGGTCGATCGATGAGCGGTGCCGGCGAAACCCACCTGGATCCCGGGGTGCTGGGGCGGTGGCTGGATGCCAACGACGCGCCCGGCACCGGCGAAGAACCCTTGTTGGAGCAGCTCAAGGGCGGTTCGCAGAACACCCTGTACCTGATCGAGCGCGGCCCCGAGCGCATGGTGCTGCGGATGCCGGGGGCCCGCGCCGACGCCGCCCGCATCGACGGGCTGCTGCGGGAGATCCGGCTGGTGCGGGCGCTGTCGGGCACCGACGTGCCGCACGCGGCGCTGATCGCCGCCGACGACACCGGCACCGTGCTGGGCATGCCGTTCTACGTGATGCGGGCCATCGACGGGTGGAGCCCGATGGACGGCGGATGGCAGGCGCCGTTCGACACCGACCTGCGGGCGCGACGCGGCCTGGCGTTCGAATTGGTCGAGGGCGCCGCCAGGTTGGGCCGGGTGGACTGGCGTGCCCAGGGGCTCGAGGGATTCGGCCGCCCCGACGGGTTTCACGAGCGGCAGGTCGATCGCTGGCTGAAGTTCCTGGACGCCTACAAGGTCCGCGAGCTGCCCGGCCTGGACGAGGCCGCCGACTGGCTGCGCCGCAACCGGCCCGTGCACTACCGGCCCGGCATCATGCACGGCGACTACCAATTCGCCAACGTGATGTTCGCCCACGGTGCGCCGGCCCGGCTGGCCGCGATCGTGGACTGGGAGATGACGACGGTCGGTGATCCGCTGCTGGACCTCGCCTGGGCGCTGCTGGGCTACGACGGCGAGGAGCCGCGCGCCGGCGGGTTCTATCTGGACATGCGGGGCATGCCGACGCGCAGCGAACTGCTCGAGCACTACGAGACCATCAGCGGGCTGTCCACCGAGAACATCGACTACTACCTCGTGCTGGCCAATTGGAAACTGGGCATCGTGCTGGAGAAGACCTATGCGGCCGGGGTGCGCACCGGGAAGGTGGACCCCAAGATCACCGACACCTTCGGGGCGATGATCCCGCAGCTGATCGCCACCGCGGCCGGGCTCGCCCGATCGCTGCCGAGCAAGGGGCGCTGAAATGGGTTACGCGGACCAGCTTTTCGACCTCACCGATCGCGTCGTGCTCATCACCGGCGGCAGCCGCGGGCTGGGGCGCGAGATGGCGTTCGGGGTTGCGCGCTGCGGCGCCGACGTGGTGATCGCCAGCCGCAACATGGACAACTGCGTGGCCACCGCCAAGGAGATCGAGTCCGAGACCGGCCGCTCCGCGATGCCGTACCAGGTGCACGTCGGGCGGTGGGAACAGCTCGACGGGCTGGTCGAGGCGACCTACGACGCGTTCGGCAAGGTCGACACGCTGATCAACAACGCGGGCATGTCGCCGCTGTACGACAAGCTGACCGACGTTACCGAGAAGCTGTTCGACGCGGTGGTCAACCTGAACCTCAAGGGGCCCTTCCGGTTATCGGCGTTGGTGGGCGAGCGGATGGTGGCCGCCGGCCGCGGATCCATCATCAACGTGAGCTCCACCGGGTCGCTGCGCCCCAACGGCGGCATCATCCCCTACGCCGCCGCCAAGGCCGGGCTCAACGCCATGACCGAGGGGCTGGCGCAGGCGTTCGGGCCCACGGTGCGGGTCAACACGCTGATGGCCGGACCGTACCTGACCGACATCAGCAAGGCCTGGGGCCTGGAAGACGACGCCACGAATAGGTTCGGCCACCTCTTCCTGGAACGCGCCGGCGCGCCGCGCGAAATCGTCGGCGCCGCACTGTTTTTGGCCTCCGACGCGTCCAGTTTCACCACCGGCTCGATCCTGCGGGCCGACGGCGGCATTCCCTGAAAGGACCCTGAACGACCCTGCAAACTAGGAGTATTCGCATGCCTTGGGACTTCTCCACCGAACCGGAGTTCGAGAAGAAGCTGGACTGGATCCGCGAGTTCGTGCGCGAGGAGGTGGAACCCCTCGAGGTGCTCTTTCCCGGGTGCGAGTTCCTGCCGCTGAACGACGAGCGCCGCCGCATCGTCGACCCGCTCAAGCAGCAGGTCCGCGACAACGGCCTGTGGGCGCCGCACCTCGGCCCGGAGCTGGGCGGGCAGGGCTTCGGCGCGGTCAAGCTGACGCTGATCAACGAGATCCTGGGCCGCAGCCCGTGGGCACCGATCGTGTTCGGCACCCAGGCGCCCGACACCGGCAACGCCGAGATCATCGCGCGCTTCGGCACCCAGGACCAGAAGGACCGCTACCTGGCCGGGCTGCTGTCGGGGGAGATCTTCTCCTGCTTCTCGATGACCGAGCCGCAGGGCGGTGCCGACCCGCGGGTCTTCACCACCCGTGCGGTCCGCGACGGTGACGACTGGGTGATCACCGGCCGAAAGTACTTCTCCTCCAACGCCTCCGTCGCGTCGTTCTTCATCGTCGTCGCGATCACCGATCCCGACGTGCCCGTCCACCGCGGCGCTTCGACGTTCTTGATCCCGGCCGGAACGCCGGGCCTGACGCTGGAGGCCACCCACCACCTGGTCGGGGCGGACCCGCACGAGCCGGGGCATTCCCTGGTGCACTACGACGGGGTGCGGGTCGGGTCGGACGCGTTGCTCGGCGAAGCAGGCCAGGGTTTCCTGATCCTGCAGACCCGGCTGGCCGGCGGGCGCCTGCACCACGCCATGCGCTCGATCGGGATGGCGCAGCGCGCCGTCGAGATGATGTCGCGGCGCGCGAAAAGCCGCTTCACACAGGGCAGTTCGCTCGCCGACAAGCAATTGGTGCAGGAGTTCGTCGCCGACTCCTACACCGAGCTGATACCGTTCCGGCTGACCGTGCTGCACGCCGCGTGGCTGATCGACAACGGCGACGAACACGCCGCCCGCGCCGAGATCGCCGCCTGCAAGATCCTGGCGTCCCAGGTGCTGAAATCGATTGCGCTGCGCGCGATTCAGGTGCACGGCGCGCTCGGGCTCACCGACCAGCTGCCACTGGTCAACGTCCTGCTGGGCGGCATCGCGCTCGGCTTGGCCGACGGGCCCACCGAGGCGCACAAGGTCAACCTGGCCCGCATGCTGCTCAAGGGGTACGACGCCGAGGACGGCGACTGGCCCAGCGAGTCGCTGGGTGTCCGGCGCGAGGCGGCCCGAGCCAAATACGGTGAGCTCGTTGACTTCTAGTAAGACTTCTAGCCGGGTCGCCGCGGCGGTCGAGCGCGCCCTCGACGACCGGCAGCGGGAGGCCACCGAGGAGGTGGAGCGCATCCTGGCCGCCGCGGTACGGGTGATGGAACGGGTCGCACCCGAACCGCCGCGCGTCAGCGACATCGTCGCCGAGGCCGGCTCGTCGAACAAGGCGTTCTACCGCTACTTCGCCGGCAAGGACGATCTCATCCTGGCGGTGATGGAACGCGGGGTCGGGATCGTCGTGTCCTACCTTCAGCACCAGATGGCCAAGGAGCCCAGGCCGGAGGACAAGATCGCGCGCTGGATCGAGGGCACGCTGGCCCAGGTCGCCGACCCGTACCTGATCAGCAAGAGCCGCGCGGCGGCCGGGCAGATGTCGGCCGGCGCCCACTGGCAGGCGGTCGACCAGGAGATGCTGCGGCCGCTGCGCGACCTGCTGGTCGAGCCGGTCACGGAGCTGGGCAGCGGCGACGTCGATCGCGACGTCGAGGCGGTGTTCTGCTGCACCTCCGCGAAGCTACGACGATACGTCGGTTCGGCGGATCGCCCCGGCCCCGACGACATCGCGCACGTGGTGCGGTTCTGCCTGAAAGGGTTGGGGGTCAACTGATGCGGGCCGTGGTCTGCCGCGCCTACGGCCCACCGGAGGACCTGGTGCTCACCGACGTCGACGAGCCCGTCCCGGGCCCCGGGCAGCTGCTGGTGCGGGTGCGCGCCGCGGCGGTGAACTTCCCGGACGTGTTGTTCGTCGCCGGCAAGTACCAGGTCAAGATTCCGCCGCCGTTCATCCCGGGCAACGAGATCGCCGGCGAAGTGCTCGCCGCCGGGGAGGGCGCGCCGTTCGTGCCGGGGCAGCGGGTTTCCGGGACCACGTTCGGTGCGTTCGCCGAGCGGGCGCTCCTCGAAGCGAGCCAGGCGACGCTCATGCCCGACGACGCCGACTTCGCGTCGGCGGCGGCCTTCGGCGTCACCTACCGCACCGCGTACCACGCCCTGCGCTCGACCGCCGCTGTGGCGGAAGGGGATTGGGTGGTGGTGCTGGGCGCCGCCGGCGGCGTCGGGTTGGCCGCCGTCGACTTGGCCGTGGCGATGAAGGCCCGGGTGCTGGCCGCGGCGTCCAGCCCGGAGAAGCTCGAGCTGTGCCGGCGGCGCGGCGCCGAGGCCACCGTCGACTACGACCGCGAGGACCTGAAGGCCCGCATCCGCGAGCTCACCGGCGACAGCGCCCGGGTCGTCATCGACCCCGTCGGCGGGGCCTATTCGGAGCCGGCGCTGCGCGGGCTGGCTCGCGGCGGCACCTTCGTCACCCTCGGCTACGCCGCCGGGACGATCCCGGCCATCCCGCTCAATCTCGTTCTGCTCAAAGACATCACGATCCGCGGCATGGAGATCCGGACGTTCATGGCCGACCATCCCGACGAGGCCATCCGCGACACCGAGGAGCTGACGAAGATGTTCGCCGCCGGCGTGATCCGGCCCTACATCGGCGCGCGGTTTCCCCTGGCCGAAACCCCAGCCGCACTGCGCTATGTGGCGGAGCGCAAGGTGCTCGGCAAGGTGGTCATCGACGTCGCGTGAGTTCCGCGAGCAGACGCAAAAGCGCCCGATTCGGGCCGAATTCGGGGGCTTTTGCGTCTGCTCGCCGAGGTGACTACGGCGTGACGATGTTGAAATTGGTGTCCGGTTGGTCGAGCGCGCCCAGGAACGCCCGCAACGCCGTCCGGTCACCGGAGATGTCGAGCCCCGGCGAGTCGAAATCCCCGGCCGCGACCAGCAGCAGCCGAAACTTGCTGTCCAGCTTGACCGTAACGTCGGCCGTCGCGGAGTCGGCCGCCACCCGGCGGTGGACGAGCACCCCGTTGCGCAGCCTCAGCCGATAGTTCGCGGCCAGGTCGGCGAACGAGATGTCGACGGCGACATCGAGGTCCCAGCTGCGCGGCCCGTCGACGCGGACGGCGAAGCCGTCGAAGATCTGCTCCGGTGTCAGCTGGGACAGCATGGTCGGTGAGACGACCTGAACGGCGGTGCCGAGATTGCCGTCGCACAACTCGGCCGCCCCGCTGAGGAAGAAGTTTCGCCACGTCGCGTTCTCAGACCCGTAGGCCAGCTGCTCGAGCGTGTCGGCGTACAGCGCACGGGCGCCGTCGTGGGCACTGTCGGTGAACACAGCGTGGTCGAGAAGCGTTGCCGCCCAACGAAAATCGCCGGAATCGAAGGCCGCCTGGGCGAGTTCAACCACCCGGTCGATCCCGCCCATCGCGTCGACGTAACGCGGGGCCAGCGCCTCGGGCGGGTGGGGCCACAGCCTGCCCGGGTTGCCGTCGAACCAGCCCATGTAGCGCTGATAGACCGCCTTCACGTTGTGGCTGACCGACCCGTAATAGCCGTGCGTGTGCCAGGCTCGCTCGAGCCTGGGCGGCATCTCGAACATCTCGGCGATTTCCACGCCTGTGTATCCCCGGTTGAGCAGCCGCAGCGTCTGGTCGTGCAGATACGCGTACAGATCGCGTTGCAGCGACAGGTATTCGGCGATGTTCTCGCGGCCCCAGGTGGGCCAGTGATGCGAGGCGAACACCACATCGGCGCGGCCGGCGAAGGTGTCGATGGCCTCGGTGAGGTAGCCCGACCACGCGTGCGGATCGCGGACCAGCGCGCCGCGCAGCGTGAGCAGGTTGTGCAGGTTGTGCGTGGCGTTCTCCGCCATGCACAACGCGCGGAAACGCGGGAAATAGAAATGCATTTCGGCGGGCGCCTCGGTGCCGGGCGCCATCTGGAATTCGATCTCCACGCCGTCGATGGTGTGGCTCTCCCCGGTCCGCCGGATGTCGAGCGTCGGCACGATCATCGCCACCTCGCCGGTGGACCCGGCCTGGCCGAGGCCGCATCCCACGTGCGCCAGCGGCCCCCGCGGCAGCATCATGCCGTACATGTAGGTCGCGCGGCGCGTCATCGCCGGGCCCGCGTAGACGTTCTCCTGCACCGCGTGCTCGACGAAGCCCTCCGGGGCCAGCACGGCGACCGCGCCGGCGTCGACGTCCGCCTGCGAGGTGACACCCAGCACGCCGCCGAAATGGTCGACGTGACTGTGGGTGTAGATCACTGCGACCACGGGACGGTCGCCGCCGCGGTGGGTGCGATACAGGGCCAGCGCCGCGGCGGCGACCTCGGTGGAGATCAACGGGTCGATGACGATGATCCCGGTGTCGCCCTCGACGAAGGTGACGTTCGACAGGTCGAGCCCGCGGACCTGATAGATGCCCGGCACCACCTCGTAGAGGCCTTGCTTGGCGGTCAGCGACGACTGCCGCCACAGGCTCGGGTGCACGGTTGGGGGCGCCGGACCGTCGACGAAGTCGTAGGCGTCGTTGTCCCAGACCACGCGGCCGTCGGCCGCCCTGACGACGCACGGGGATAACGCCGCTATGAATCCACGATCGGCATTGTGAAAATCCGTGGTGTCGTCGAATGGCAGGTCATGTCGGCGGTGCGCGGACTCGATGATCGCGGTGGGAGGTTTGTGGTCCACCGGAATTACCCTGCCATCGATGCGCCCGCCCCGGAAGAACGCGCGCGGAGCGGGCGGCTTAACCGAATCGAAACATTTTCGCCCGAACCTCTTTTGCGCGGCCCGGCAAACCCGCATACTGCCCAGACGGCCCTCAATGCCGGGGGCCGCAACGAACGGGCAAAGGAGAACAGGTGAAGCGTGAACTGACGATCGCGGTTGCCGGCGCGGCGATTCTGGCCGCGGGCATTTCTGGCTGTTCGAGCAACAAGTCGAGCACCGGCGGGGGCGCGACCTCCTCGGGCGCCAGCGCATCGGCAAGCGCCGGCGGCGGGCCGACGGTCACCATCGACGGGAAGAACCAGAACGTGAGTGGCTCGGTGGTCTGCACGACGGCGGGCGGCAACGTCAACATCGCGATCGGTGGGGCCGCGACCGGCATTGGCGCCGTGCTCACCGATGCCAATCCTCCCCAGGTGAAGTCGGTCGGGCTGGGCAACGTCAACGGCGTGACGCTCGCGTACACGTCGGGGACGGGCCAGGGCAATGCCTCGGCGACCAAGGACGGCAACCACTACAAGATCACCGGGACCGCGACGGGCGTCGACATGGCCAACCCGATGCAACCGGTGAACAAGCCGTTCGAAATCGACGTGACTTGTTCAAGCTGACCTAGGAGTTGGACGCGGGCGGTTGCCACCCGTTGAGGGGCAACCGCACCGTGAACTCGGTATGACCGGGTGAACTGCTCACGGTGATGGTTCCGTTGTGCGCCTTGACAACTGCGGACACGATCGCCAGGCCCAGCCCGGTGCTGCCGCCCTTGCGGGAGCGCGACGAGTCGCCGCGGGCGAACCGCTCGAACACCTCCGACTGCAACTCGGCGGGAATGCCGGGGCCGTTGTCGCTCACCTGCAGCACGGAATGCGTCGGCTCGGTGCTCAATCGCGTCGTCACGACGGTGCCCGCGCCGGTGTGGGTGCGGGCGTTGGCAAGCAGGTTGGTCACCACCTGGTGCAACCGCGCCGCGTCCCCGGTGACGACCACCGGCTCCTCGGGCAGGTCGAGTTCCCACTGGTGATCGGGCCCGGCGACGTGCGCGTCGCTGACCGCGTCGACGGCGAGGCGCGACAGGTCCACCGGTTCCCGTTCCAGCGGCCGACCCGAGTCCAGCCGGGCCAGCAACAGCAGGTCCTCCACGAGGCGCGTCACCCGCTCCGTCTCCGATGCCACCCGGCTCATGGCGTGCTCCACCGCCTCGCGGTCGTCACCCATGCGTTGGGTCAGTTCGGTGTAGCCGCGGATCGCGGCGAGCGGTGTGCGCAGTTCGTGACTCGCGTCCGCGACGAACTGCCGCACCCGCGTCTCGCTGGCCTGGCGCACCCGCAGCGCGTCGGCGATGTGGTCGAGCATCCGATTCAGCGCCGTGCCGAGCTGGCCCACCTCGGTGGACGGATTGGCGTCGGATTCGGACACCCGCACCGGCAGCTCGACCTCACCGCGGGCCAACGGTAGATCCGCGACCTTGCGGGCGGTTTGCGCGACGCGGCGCAGTGGCGCCAGCGCCCGCCTGATGATGATGAGCCCGGCGATCGTCGCGGCGGTCAACGCGACCACGGTGACGATCCCGAAGATGACCAGCATCCGGATCAGGGTGGCGTCGATGTTGGCCATCGACAGGCCGGTGACGATCACGTCGCCGCCGCGCCGGCTCGGGGCGGCGACCACGCGGTAGCGGCCGAGGCCGTCGAGGTCCAGGGTCACCGGGCTGCGGCTGCCCGCGATCGCCGCCAACTGGGCCTGCGCCCGCTCGCTCAGCGCGGCCCGGGCGCCGCTGCTGGTCGTGTAGCCGGCGTCGACGGTCTTGCCGTTGCTGACCACGGCGGCGACCATGCCCGCCGGCTGACCGGGCGCATCGAGGAACCGTGGGCCGGGGCCGGGGCTGGGCCGCGGATAGTTCGGATGGTTGTGGTGCCATTGCGAATGGTTGGGTTCGGGATACATCAGCGCCGACCGGTACGAGGTGCCGGCGAGCTGGCCGTCGAGCTGCTTCACGAGGTGGTGGTTGAGCGCGAGCTCGGTCGCCCCGGCGATCCCGATGCAGACCAGGGCGAGCACGATGACCTGCCCGACCAGGAGCCGCAGCCGAAGCGACCAGGCTCGCCGTGCCTTAGCGGGCGGGCTTGAGGACATAGCCCGCGCCGCGCAGCGTGTGGATCATGGGTTCGCGACCGTTGTCGATCTTCTTGCGCAGGTAGGAAATGTAGAGCTCGACGATGTTGGAGCGGCCGCCGAAGTCGTAGCTCCACACCCGGTCGAGGATCTGCACCTTGCTCAGTACCCGTTTGGCGTTGCGCATCATGAACCGCAGCAACTCGAACTCGGTAGAGGTCAACGAGATTGGCTCGCCGCCGCGTGTCACCTCGTGGCTGTCCTCGTCCAGCACCAAATCCCCGACCACCAGTTGCGCGCCGCTGTCGACCGTCGTCACGCCGGTGCGCCGCAGCAGCGCCCGCAGCCGCAGCACCACCTCTTCGATGCTGAACGGTTTGGTGACGTAGTCGTCGCCGCCGGCGGTCAGCCCGGCGATGCGGTCCTCCACCGCGTCCTTGGCCGTCAGCAGCAGCACCGGCAGGTGCGGGTTGTCCTCGCGCAACTTGTGCAACACGTCGAGCCCGCTCATGTCGGGCAGCATCACGTCGAGGACGACCACATCGGGCCGCTGGGTGCGGGCCGCGGCGACGGCCGACGCTCCGTCGCCGGCGGTGGCGATGTTCCAGCCCTCGTAGCGCAGCGCCATCGCGACCATCTCGGCCAGGACGGATTCGTCGTCGACGACGAGCACGTTGATCGGGTTGCCGTCCGCGCGGCACATGACGACCCGCTCAGCGGAGGCTCGGGGCGGCGTCGTCACAGCCTCCAGTATCCGCTCGCGACTTGGCCGCGGCTATGCGAAGCCTTTGCGTGTCCTGTGAAAGACCGCTATCGGCGATCGGTGGCTAGTACCAGTACCGCCGGCCGGCGACCGGGCGGCCAACGGAGCCCAGAATCCACAGCACCGCGCCGATCACCAGCAAGATGACTCCAAGCACCCATAACAAATGAATGCCGAAGACGAATCCGAGGATAAGCAGAACCACACCTAAGACGATCATGACGACTTCCTTTTACTCGAGGGGTTTCTTTAACTCAGTGCTCCCATTGAGCTGGGTTGCGGCACACGGCAGTCCTTGACTTTCGGATTGACCCCTGCGTAATTCAAGGGCCCGGCAATCACTGTCAATGCGATGTTTCCCGCTGTGGCACAACTTGTGTCGCCACCCTTGAAGTAGTCGCGCTGCCACGCCGCGAATACTCCAATGATCAGCCACACCAGCACAATCGTCCCGATAATTCCGCCTCCGCGCATGGCGACCTCCGTTGTGTTCGAGAAAAAATTTCTCGTGAGCCGGGGTTTACCCGTTGAACTCGTGTCTAAACATCGGCGCGGGTACGCCGTTTCCCGTCGCTCCCAATGGAGCTCGCGCTAGGAATGGTCGGCGAGCCACGCATCGGCGCGCCTCTTCGACGCCCGGGATAGCCACGCGTCCTGAATCAGCTCGGTCAATTCCGTCTTGCTGATTTCCGGCAGCCGGCAGGCCCGCACCAGGACCGAGGGGTGCCCGTCGAAATGGGCCGTGCTGAAGAACGGCGACGCGGGATCCTGGATCAGCGCCAGCTTGTCGCTCTCCGACTCGACCCAGAACATGATCACGTCGGCGTAGCGTTCGCCGGTGCGCGGATCGGTCGCATCCGGCTGGGGAGTCCGGAAGAACACGAACGACTTTCCGCCCACCTGATAGATGGCGTTACCCTTCGGCCCCTGCAGCCGTTTGACGTGGGGCATGGACGCGGCGATTCGATGCACGTCGCTCAGCCGGGCGGGCCGATCAACCATGGCGACGATGCGCGGAGACGTACAGGGTGGGCGGCATCGCGTCCTCGGCCCCGTCCGGAACGTCGCGGCCGTAGCGGGCCATCAGCTCCTCGAAGGTCGCCGTCGACACGTCCCAGCCGCGCTCGTGCAGCCAGCGGTCGACGGGGGTGCGCTCCTCGGGGTACCAGAGGTCGTCGAAGTCGGTGATCTCGGTGTTGACCAGCTTGGCGGCCGCGGCCCGCATGCGCTGCATGTCCTCGCGCTGGCGCCGCACCCGGTCGGCGTCGGTGAAGCCCTCGCTGGGCACGTTGGCGGCCACCCGGCTGCCCGCCACGCTGAGCGAATGGATCCGCTCGAACAACTGGTCCTGGGCCCGCGCCGGCAGGTAGCGGACCAGGCCCTCGGCCGACCATACGCAGGGTAGTGACGCGTCAAACCCCGCCTCCCGCAACGCCTTTGGCCAATCCTGGCGCAGGTCGATCGGCACGTTCACCAATCGCGCCGTCGGCTGCGCGCCGTGCTCGCGCAGCGTGTTCGACTTGAATTCCAGCACCTTGGGCTGGTCGAGCTCGTAGACGACGGTGCCGTCGGGCCACGGCAGCCGCCAGGCGCGCGCGTCCAGGCCGGCCGCCAGGATCACCGCCTGCCGGACGCCGGAGCGCGCCGCGTCGAGGAAGAACTCGTCGAAAAACGCTGTCCGCGTGGCCATGAAGTCGACCATCAGCCGCAGCCGCGCCCGCATGTCCGGTTCGAGTTCGGCCGCCTTCGCCAGCAGCTTGGGGTCCGCGTAGATGCTCCACATCCCCTCCCCCGCGGCTTCGACGAACAGCCGCGCAAACGGGTCGTTGATGAGCGGATGCTCGCTCGCGGTCTCCGCGGCGCGGGCCGCGGCGACACCCAGCGCGGTGGCTCCCACGCTTTGGGTGATGTCCCAGGAGTCGTCGTCGGTCCGCGGCATCGGCATTCCCCTCCAAGCCCGAAAGTCCGTTGATTCCACACACTAGGCTTCTTCGCAGACGTCCCTGGGAAAGGAGTCGCAATGACGCGCACGCCGCAGGAGGTATTCGCCCACCACGGAAAGGCGCTGGCCGCCGGCGACCTCGACGAGATCGTCGCCGACTACGCCGACGATGCGGTGTTGATCACGCCGGCCGGCGTCGCGCGCGGCAAGCACGGCGCACGCGAGGTCTTCGCCCAACTGCTGGACAAACTGCCCGATGCGGCTTGGGACCTGAAAACCCGGATCTTCGGGGGCGACGTGCTGTTCCTCGAGTGGGCCGCCGATTCGGCGCTCAACCGGGTCGACGACGGCGTGGACACCTTCGTGTTCCGCGACGGCATGATATGGGCGCAGACGCTCCACCACACCCCGCAGCCCAAGGGATGAGCGTGGACCTGAAAGCCGTCGCGGACTGGATGTCCGCGCAGGGGCTGGGCGAAGGGCCGCTGGAGGATGTCTCCGCCGTCACCGGCGGGACGCAGAACGTCATGCTGCGGTTCACCAGGTCCGGCCGGCCCTACGTGCTGCGCCGCGGGCCGCGGCACCTGCGTCCGCGCAGCAACAGCGTGATCCTTCGCGAGACCAAAGTCCTTGCGGCACTTGCCGGTTCCGACGTGCCGCATCCGCACCTGATCGCCACCTGTGCCGACCCCGGCGTACTCGGTGACGCCGTCTTCTACCTGATGGAGCCCGTCGACGGGTTCAACGCCGGGGAGGGGCTGCCGCCGTTGCACGCGGGCGATGCCGGCGTGCGGTTCCAGATGGGGCTGTCGATGGCCGACGCGCTGGCGAAGCTGGGCGCCGTCGACCACGTCGCCGTCGGTCTCGCCGATTTCGGCAAGCCGGAGGGCTTCCTGGAACGCCAGGTGCCGCGCTGGCTTTCGGAGCTGGACTCCTATCGGGAGTACGAGAACTACCCGGGCCCCGACATCCCCGGGGTCGATCGGGTGGCGGCGTGGCTGGAGCGCCGCCGGCCGACCACCTGGAAGCCGGGCATCATGCACGGCGACTATCACGCCGCCAACGTGATGTTCTCCAACACCGGGCCCGAGGTGGTCGCCATCGTCGACTGGGAGATGTGCACGATCGGCGACCCGCTGCTGGATCTGGGCTGGCTGCTCGCGACCTGGCGCCAGCCCGACGGGTCCGCCGTGTTCAGCCACGCGCTGGGCAGTCAGTCGGGGCTGGCGAGCACCGACGACCTGTTCGAGCGGTACGCCGCCAACACCACCCGCGACCTGTCGCACATCAACTGGTACGTCGTGCTGGCCTGCTTCAAGCTCGGCATCGTCATCGAGGGCACGCTGGCCAGGGCGTGCGCCGGGAAGGCCGAACGGGAGGTCGGCGACCAGCTGCACGCGGCCACGGTGCATCTTTTCGAACGGGCACTGACGCTGATCGACAACGAGACCTGAGCTACTAACATCTCCCTTCGTGCCGCCCTACCCCGAGAACCCCGACTACTACTCCGAGCCGACCCAGGCCGCGCGCTACGGCGGGTCCGACTACGGCGGTTACGAACCCGAACCGCCGCAGCCCCCGACGCCGTGGTACCGCCGCCCGGCGGCGCTGGTCGCGGCGGGCGCGGTCGGGGCGATCGTGCTCGCGCTGGTGGCATACGCGGTGGTCAAGCTGGTGAGCGGGTCGCCGGCGCCCAGCCCCGCGGTTACGACGACGCCGCCCGTCTCCACCACCGCCGTGACGACGACGTCCGCCGCGCCGCCCCGGCACCACGGGGGTGGGGGCGGCGGGGCGCCGACTCAGACCGTCACCGAGACGGCCCCTCCGCCGAGCACCGACACCGGCACCCCGAGCACCGACACCGGCACTCCAACGACGACGGTCCCGCCGGAGACGAGCACCGTCACCGTTTCGCCGAGCACCGAAACGAGCACGGTCACGCAGACCGTGACCATCCCACGGCTGCCGTTCGTGCCTCGGCCTTAGGGATTTGCGCGCCTGGCAACCACCACCGTCGGGCCCATCCGCAGGGTTCGGAAGTCGACGGTGATGCCCGGGTCGGCATGTTCCGCGAGCGCACGCAGTGCCGACGGGCTGTAGGCGCGAAGCGAACTGATGAACCCGTCATGGATCAGCGGCACTAGCCGAGTGAATGGGAAAACCGTTGCCAGGACCAGCAAGTGGACCGGCGCCGGGGGTCGGCGGAGATCGACGATCAACAACTTGCTCGCCACCCGGGTTCCTTCGGCGAACACCCGGGCGGCCAGTTCGGGCGGCAGGTGGTGCAGGGACAGCGAGAACACCGCGAGGTCGTAGTAGCCGTCGGACGCGTCGATCGCGGTGGCGTCCATTCTTCGCACCGTCGCGCGTGGATGGCTGCCGAGATCGCCGGCCTCGATCGCGGCCACAAACATGGGATCGATGTCGGTGACCGTCAGCTGAGCCGTGGGATGACTCTCGAGCAGCTTGCGCGACAGCCCGCCGAGCCCGGCCCCCAATTCCAGGATCTTTGGCGAGGCGACGTCGGCCACCTCGTCGAGCACTACCCGACTGATCCTCGCGTAGGCACCGATCCGTCGTCGCCCCGCGCCGCGTTCCAGTGTTTGGAGCACCTTCTGCTTCAGCTCGTCGACGTCGTCGCGGTCCAGGTACTCCAGCCGGTCGGTCTGCAACCGCCGGTCCAGCCAGGAGGCATTCGGCCCACCCCGGGGCATGCCGGCAAGGTCGATCACCGCATTGCCATCCTTTCTTCCAATGAGCGTTTGAGTTGTCCGCCATACATACTCAGCGATGCGCTGGTCAACATCTCGTGGTGAGTGCAGTCGACCGAATGGACGGTGATGTCGCCGGTAACGTAGGGCCGCCAAACGTGCGGACGCGGGGGGCCGTTCCCGTTTACGCCGCGCGCCGCGGAGAATATCACCAGATCGCCGTCGAAAACGTCGGGCTCGAAGTCCTGCAGATGCAGCTGGTTCATGGTCAAATTCTTCACCATGAATTCCAGCAGCTGCTCGGACGGCAGCGCCAACTGCGCCGCGTCCAGTTGCCGGGCAATCAGCCGCACCGCCTGCGAATAGGTAAGCGGCGCAGCCTGTTCCGGTACGTCGATGTGGTTCATCAGCAGAATGTGCTCGAGCACTTGGCTCTCGTCGGAAGCGTCATCGACCGCGACTATCGTACTGGTGCTGAACGCATCGTCGAGCAGCACCAGGCGTTCGACCGCGCATCCGCGTCGTTGCAATTCAATGGCGAGCGCCTGCGCTACCACACCCCCGAGGGACCAGCCCAATATCTTGTAGGGTCCGTTGCGGTAAGCGGCTTGCAGCCTGTTCGCGTAGCTCACCGCCATGGCTCGGATCGACCCTTGTCCGGATTCACCGTTTTGCGGCAGCTGGTTGACTCCGATGATCGGGCAGTCCAGGTAGTTCCCCAGGATTCGATAGGACCAGCTCAGACCGAGACCGTCATGTATACAGCACAGCGGAACGCCCGTTCCCGCTTTGAAGACCTCGACGGGGACCAGGTCCACCGCGCTGTCAGGCCGGCCCAACTGCTCGCACAAGCTTCTGACGGATGGCGCATAAAACATGGTGCGCACCGCGAGCTCGGTGCCCAGGCGCTTGTTGACCGCCGCCGTCACCCGCGTCGCCGACAACGAATCCCCGCCCAGCTCGAAGAATGAGTCATCGACCCCGACGCGCTGCAGTCCGAGCACTTCGGCGTAGACGTCGGCAACGATCTTCTCGGTCTCCGTCTGCGGTGGCCGGAAGGAGGTGGCGGCAAACACCGGTGCGGGCAGGGCCTTACGGTCGACCTTGCCCGAGGAGGTCAACGGGAAGTCGTCGAGCACAATTATCTGCGCCGGCAGCATGTAGTCCGGCATCCGCTCGCTCAGCCGCTGACGCACCGCACTGATCTTGGTGTTGGTGTGCGGGTCGTTGCATCCATTGGTGCGCTCGCGTGCCGCGGTCGTGGGTAGGTAGACGTCGGTCAGGGCCGGAACGGACTCCGTACCAAGATCGCTGGGGGCGATGAAGACGGCATCGATGGTGCCGGGTTGGGCGCCCCAGGTGACGGCGACGTGGTATCCGATGTTTTCGCCGAGGCGGTGCAACTGTTCGGGGGCGGCGCTGTCGACGGTCGCGGTGGCTTCGACGAGCGCGTCGGCCGGGGGCCGTCCGGCGGCGACGGCCTCCTCGAGCCGGACGTCGGTGACCAGCCCGGCCCGGGGCACTCCGACGACGCGCACGGCGGCGGGACGCTGGGACATCAACCGGGCCTGCAGTCCGAGCGGGCCCGCGCATTCGGTCCACGCCCAAGTGGGTGTCGCGCCCAGTGAGTGGACCGGTATCGGGTTCTTGTGGACGACGACCTCATAGCGGTACCGGGTCAGTTCGTTGTCGGCGAATCCACGCTTGACCTGGATGTCGAGTCCGGCCACCGATGGGTGATCGGCGGCCCACGTGGTGAAAAACTCTGGCGCCAGCAACAATTCGGGCTCGCTGACCATGGCGCGCTGAACTCGTTGGCGAATCTCGGCGATTTCCGCACTGGGGGTGCGGGCCAGCGCGACCGTTGCCTGGAAGGCGCCGTGCAGAGCGTGGTTGCGGACGTCACCGATGAACAGCCTCCCCCCTGGGGCCAGCAGGTCCATCGCCGTGTCGATGACGTCGGCCAGATACTTCCCGTTCGGGAAGTACTGGACGACCGAGTTGAGAATGATCGTGTCGAAGTAGCCGTGCGGCAGCGCCCCGATCAGGTGGGCGGGCTGAGCCAGGAGCTGGATTCGATCACGCCGCGGGAGCTGCGACCGCTCCAGCGCGCGGGCGAGGTTGCGCACGGCCGCCATCGACACGTCGGTGGCGACATAGTGCTCACAGCGCGGGGCGATCTGCGACAGCAGCAGGCCCGAACCCGCGCCGATCTCCAGCACTCGCCGCGGTTGCAGGGCCATGATCCGATACACCGTGGCCGAACGCCACTCCGCCATCTCCTCGAGCGGAATGGGCTCGCCGGTGTAGCTGCTGTTCCATCCCCGGAAATCCGTTCCGAGCCAGCAGGGTTCGGCCTCGGTGCAATACAGCTCGTCGTACGTGTGCTGCCACTGCTCGACGATTTCGGCGTCTCGGACGGCGGTGGACTCGCCGGTGCCGGTCTGATCGAGGGTGACGTACGCGACGAGGTGCGCCCCGGTGCTGTCCTGGTGCAGGGCGCCGGCGGCCTGCGTGACCTCGGGGCAGGCCAACAGGACGCTCTCGATTTCGCCCAGCTCTATGCGCTGCCCGTGCAGTTTGATCTGAGTGTCGGCCCGACCCAGATAGTCCAGCGTGCCGCCCGAGGTCCAGCGCACCAGATCGCCGGTGCGGTACATGCGCGTGCCGGCGCCACCGTAAGGGTTGGCCACGAACCGTTCCGCGGTCGACCCCGGTCGGCCCAGATAGCCGCGGGCCAGCGCGGGCCCGGCGAGATACAGCTCTCCCACCACCCCGACGGGGGCGGGGTTCAGGCGCGCGTCGAGCACCAGCGCACACATTCCGCGGATCGGGGCACCGATGTCGACCGGCCGCCCCGCCGACAGCGGGGGACTGCAGGTGGCCCAGATGGTGGTCTCGGTGGGGCCGTAGGCGTTGAACATTCGCCGACCCGGCGCCCAGGCGACCGCGAGCTCCCGGGGGCAGGCCTCCCCCGTGGTGATCAGCGTGCCGACCGCGTCCGCCCGCCCCCGATCCAGGGACGCCAGCACCGTCGGGGTTACCACCGCCGCGCTGACCCGCTGGGTCTGCAGCAACATCGTCAACGCCTCCCCCGCATACGCATCCGGCGGCGCCACCACCAACGCCGCGCCCGACCCCACGGCCAACAACAGCTCGCCAACAGACACGTCAAAGGTCGGCGAGGCCACCATGAGCAGCCGATCGCCCGCGCTCAACCCGAACACTTCGCGCAGCTGGGTCACCGCCGCCAGGCCGGCGTGGCCGACCGCGACTCCCTTGGGGGCACCTGTGGACCCCGAGGTGAAGATCACGTGGGCGGTGTTGTCCACCCCCAGCGGCGCCAGCCGGTCGTCGTCGGTGATCTGATCCGCGCACCGGCCGGACACGTCCAGGGCGTCGATGGACAACACCGGCCGCCCCCCGGCCCCGGCCACGGCGCCGGCACCGCGGGTCAACACGCATACGGCCCCGACCGCGTCCAATACCGTGGCGATCCGCTCGGCCGGGTGGGCCGGATCCACCGGCACGTATGTCCCCCCGGCCTTGACCACCGCCCACCACGCCGCCACCAACTCCGCGCAGCGATCCATGGCCACGCCCACCGCGCGCTCGGGACCGACCCCCCGCTCGATCAGCACGCGCGCCAGCCGCGTCGACCACTCGTCAAGCTCGCGATACGACAGCTCCCGCGCACCGTCGACCACCGCCACCGCGTCCGGGTCGGCCGCCGTCGCCTCGGCCAACAGCTGGGGAGCCACCCGTGGCCGCGCCCGCACGCCGGCACCCGACCAGTCCGACAGCACGAGATCGCGCTCGCGGCGCGTCAACAGCGGAACGTCGCCCACCACCACCGACGCGTCCGCCACCACCGCCTCGAGCACCCACCCGAACCAGCCGACCAGCCGCTCGATGGTGGCTCGGTCGTACAGGTCCGTGGCGTAGGACACCGATCCGGCCGCCATCGGCGCCGCCGGGTCGTCGGTGGGCACCTCGCTCAGTTCGATGTCCAGGTCGAACTTGGCGGTGCGCGTCGACGCCGTCAGCGGCTCGACGCTGACCCCGTCGAACGCCAACACCGCGGGGCGCACATTGTTCTGGAAGACCATGAGCACCTGAAACAGCGGATTATGCGCCGTCGAACGGACCGGGTTGAGCTGCTCGACCAGCCGCTCGAACGGGACATCCTGGTTGCTGTACGCATCGAGGGCTTTCTGACGCACTTGCCGAAGCACATCGCCGAACCGGTGCGCGGACTTGACGGCCACCCGCAACACCCAGGTGTTGACGAAGAACCCGACCAGATCATCGAGCGCCGGATCCAACCGCCCGGCGATCGGCGCGCCCATCACCACGTCCTCGCCCGCGCCGGCGCGGTGCAACACCACGGCCATCACCGCTTGCAACACCATCGACGGCGTCGCGTTGTGCGCCACCGCCAGCTGCTTGACCCGTGCCCACACCCGCGGGTCGATGCGGATGTCGACGTCGTCGCCGCGGTAACTCGGGACCGGCGGCCGTGGGCGGTCCGCCGGCAGCGACACCACCTCGGGCAGGTCGGCCAATTCCCGCCGCCAGTACCGCAACTGCCCGGCGATCACGCTTTCCGGGTCGGACTCCGCCCCCAACAACTCCTGCTGCCACAGCGTGTAGTCGACGTACTGAACCGGCAACGGCGCCCACTGCGCGGCCAGGCCATGCCGCCTGGCCCGGTAGGCCTCGGCGATGTCCCGCACCATCGGAGCCAGCGACCACCCGTCAAAAGCGATGTGGTGCACCACAATCCCCAACACATGCTGCTCGGGCGCCACCGCGTAGATCTGGGCACGAATCGGGATCTCCGTGGACAGATCAAACCGATGTCCGGCCAGCGACACCAACGCACCGGCCACCTCGTGCTCCGGCAACGACACCACCGCCGCGCCCCCGTCACACCACATCCCCGGCCGTGCCGGCAACACGTCCTGGAACGGCACCCCATCCCGGTCGGGAAATACGGTCCGCAACGATTCGTGGCGAGCCATCACGTCGTCGAGGGCCACAACCAGCGCATGCAGATCCAGCGGCCCGTTGATGTGGAAGGCGGCGGGCATGTTGTACGTCGCAGCTTCGCCCTCGAACCGGCTGAGGAACCACAACCGGGATTGGGCGAAGGACAACGGAACCCGCGCCGGCCGCTCGCCCGCGACCAGCGGCTTGCGCCGGCTCGCATGCCCGGCGATGTGCGGCGCCAACTGCGCGACGGTGGGTGCGTCGAACAAGGTGCGCACCGCCAGTTCGGCGTCCAGGCCCGAGTTGATCGCTGCGATCAGACGCATCGCCGACAGCGAATCCCCACCCAGCTCGAAGAAGGAGTCGTCCACGCCGACCCGCTCCAGCCCGAGGACGTGGGCGTACATGTCGGCCAGGATCTCCTCGGTGGGGCCGGCCGGGGCGCGGTAGTGACCGGCGTCGGCGTAATCGGGTGCGGGGAGGGCGCGTCTGTCGAGTTTGCCGTTGACGGTCATAGGCAGTGCGTCCAACACCATTACGGCGGCCGGGACCATGTACGACGGGAGCCGCTCGGCGAGCCGGGCGCGGATCTCGGTGGGGTCCGCGGTGCCGATGATGTAGCCGATCAGACGTTTGTCGCCCGGGCGGTCCTCGCGGGCGATCACCGCCGCCTGCTGGACGCCGTCGAGTTCGGTTAGGGCGCTTTGGATTTCGCCGAGCTCGATGCGGTACCCGCGGATCTTGACCTGCTCGTCGGCGCGGCCGTGGTATTGCAGTTGCCCGTCGGCGGCCCAGCGCACCCTGTCGCCGGTGCGATACATGCGCGCTCCCGGCGCCCCGAACGGGCACGCCACGAACCGCGACGCGGTCAGCCCGGGCCGGCGCAGATACCCCACGCCCACGCCGCGGCCGGCCACATACAGCTCACCCACCACACCCTCGGGCACCGGGCGCAGCCACCCGTCGAGCACGAACAGCGCCGCTCCCGGAACCGGGAAGCCGATCGGCGGTGTTCCCGAGCCCGGCGTCAGCGGCGCACTGACGGTGGCATATACGGTGGTCTCGGTGGGGCCGTAGCCGTTGACCATCGTCCGCCCCGGCGCCCACCGATCCACCAGGTCGGCGGGGCACGCCTCCGCGGCGATCACCAACGCCGTCGAATCCAACCCCTCCGGACTCAGTGTCCGCACCGTCGAGGGGGTCTGGCTCAACACGCTGACGTGTTCGGCAACCAGCAACGCCTGAAGTTGTTGCGGCGCAGTGGCCACCTCTTCGGGCACCACCACCAGCCGGCCGCCATGCAGCAGCGCGGCCCAGATCTCCCAGACCGAGTAGTCGAAGGCATAGGAATGGCATTGCGTCCATACCTGCCCCGGCGCCGGCTTGAGGCCGACGTCCAGGGAGTCGAACAGCCGGGTGACGTTGTGGTGGGTCACCGCAACGCCTTTGGGGACACCGGTCGTGCCCGAGGTATAGATGATGTGGGCGATATCGTCGGGGGCCGGACCGGGCAATGCGGAGCCGGCTTGGCCGTCGATGCGGGGGTCGTCGACGTCGACGACCGGCACGTCGCACCCGTCCAGCCGCTCTGCCAGGTCGGTGGTGGTGACCGCGGCGATGGGTGTGGCATCCGCCAGCATGAACCCGATCCGGGCCGCCGGCACCGCGGGGTCGATCGGCAGATAGGCCGCCCCGGCCTTGAGTACCGCCAGGATTGCCACGATCGCCTCGGCGGAGCGCGAAAACAGCAGTGCCACAGACTGTCCGGGGCCGGCGCCCTGTTCGGCCAGCAGGTGCGCCAACCGGTTGGCGGCCTCGTCCAGCTCGCGGTAGGTCATCGAGCGGCCTCGGAAGGTGATCGCGACCGCCCGCGGCGTGCGGGCCACCTGCGCGGTGAACAACTCCGGGATCGACACCGGAGTCACCGGATGCGTCAACACCGCCCGATTGCCGAGTTCGTCCACGCGGCCGTGGTCGGCCTCACCGAGCGGATCGATCGAGGACAGCCGCCGCGTGGGGTCGGTGGACATGGCCACCAACACCCGCTGGAACCCCTCGATGAGGGTTCGGATGAGTTCGGCGTCGAACGCATAACTGTCGAATTCGACGCGAAGCCCGAGTTCGCGGCTCGAAAGGGCTTGCATCGTCAGCGGGTAATGGGTCGATTCGCGACTGGTGATCCCGCTGATGACCAATCCGTCCGCGCCTGCTAATGCGCCGGTTTCGATCGGGTAGTTCTCGTAGACGAACAGCGTGTCGAACAATCGCTCGTGACCGGTGACGCGGTGGATTTCGGTGAGCGCCAGGTGCTGATGCTCCAGTGTGCGGTTGTTGGCGCTGTGCAGCTGGCCGAGCAGCCCGGCCGTGGTGGTCGCGGCGGTGAGTCTGGCCCGCACCGGCACCGTGTTGATCAGCAAGCCCACCATCGTGTCCGCGCCCGACATCTCGGCCGGCCTACCCGAGACCGCGACCCCGAACGCGACATCGTGGTTGCCGGTCAGCCACATCAGCACCTGTGCCCAGGCGGCCTGCAGCACGGTGTTGACGGTGGTGTGCTGCGCGCGCGCCAGCTCGGTCACGGCTCGCGTGATTCCCTCGGGCACCCGGTGGGATTCGACGCCTCGTCGCCCGAGCCCCGACCGCCCCGGCGGGCCCACCAGGGTGGGGGTGTCGAAGCCCGCCAACGCCTCGCGCCAGGCCGCGCGGGCGGCGTCGTGGTCGCGATCGGCCAGCCAGGTGACAAACCTGCGATACGACCCGGCCGCGGCCAGCCGGTGCCCGTGGTAGCTGGCGAACAGCTCCTGCAGCAGGATCGGCATGGACCAGCCGTCGAGCACGATGTGGTGATTGGTGAGCACAAGCCGATGCAGGTTTTCGGCGGTGCGGATCAGGGCGGCCCGAAACGCCGGCGGGTCGGTGAGGTCGCAGACCGCGGCGCGTTCGGCGGCGCACAGTTCTTGGACCCACTCCTCGGCGTCGAGGTCATGGTCGTTGAGGTCGACATACCGCCAGGCCGCCGCGGGATCGGCCGGAATGACTTGTACCGGTTCGTCGAACTGGCAGCAGAACCGGGCCACCAGGTTGGGGTGGCGGGCGACGACGGTGTCCACGGCTTGGTGGAGGCGGTCGGGGTCGATCCGGCCGGTCAAGCTGAAATCCAGCTGCACCGCATACAGATCGTCGTCACTGGGCCGCGCACCGCTCGCGTGGAAGAGCAGTCCCCGCTGCAGCGGTGTCAACGGCAAAATATCGGCGATCTCGTGGTGCCGGCACAGCTCGTCGATCTGCTCCTGGTTCAGGCGGGCCGGGGCGATGTCGGACGGGGTCAAGCCGCCCCCGCCGTTTCGTACATGAGCGCAGATGCCGGCCAGGGCGTCACGCCACAGTTGGCCGAGCCGGGCGATCTGCGCGTCGTCGAGTGCCGAGCGGGCCCACGTCCAGGTTGCGTGCAACTGCGGACCGGTATCGGTGTCGACGGCGAAGGCGTTGAGTTCCACGGTGTGACCCAGCGGCATCGGTACCGCGGTGGACGCCGTGGTGGCCGCGAGGGCGTCGGGGCTGATCCGCCACAGATCCGCGGGCACCCCCGCGGGCATACCGAGGCGCCCCAGGTAGTTGAAGCCGATCCCCGGGTCGGCTCCCGTGAGTTCGATATCGGGGTTGAGGTAGCGCAGCAATCCGTAGGTCAAGCCGTCGGGCAGCGCGCGCAGTTGTTCCTTGATGTCTTTGATGAGAGCTTCGAGCTCTGCCTCACCCGCGGCCACTTGGGCCCAAGGCGGACGGCCCACGCTCAGCGCGACCGGGTATTTGGTGGTGAACCAGCCCACCGTGCGAGACAGGTCGACATCGGCAGCCAGGTCGTCGGCCCGGCCGTGGCCCTCCACATCAAGAACGATCGGTGCGTTTCCGGTGTCGAGGAATTCCGCGCAGGCCAGGGCGAGCGCGATCAGCAAGATGTCTTGTGTCCCAGCGTGATACGCGGCCGGTACCTCGCCAAGGAGCGAGCGCGTCGTCGCGGCATCCAATGACACCGACAATTGCCCGGCACTGGCATAGGTATCCACTGCGGGCTGGACCGAGGGCAGGGCGGCCGGGGCGGCCGCGATGTGTCTCCACGTCTCGACTTGGGCCACCACGGTCGGGGTGCGCGCATGATCGGCCAGCAGGGAGGCCCACCGGGCGAACGATGTGCCGGGTGCCGGCAGGGCCACGGGTTGCCCGGCGTGATGCTGGGCCCAGGCGATGTTGAAGTCCTCCAACAGGATTCGCCACGACACCGCGTCGATCGCCAGGTGGTGAACGATCACCACCAACTCGCCGGTGCCGACCGCCCAGAGTGCGCTGAGCATCACCCCGGCGCTCGGATTCAACCGGGACCGCGCCTGGGCCAGCGCCTCGTCGGACAACACGTCGATGGTGTGCAGGCACGCGCCGGCCGCTACCGACCCGGGCTCGGGCACGGTCAGCGCCCAGCCTGCGGGCCCATCGTCGACTCGTAGCCGCAGCATGCCATGCCGGTCCAGCAGGGCCTGCAGCACGACGAGAACGTCGGCCTCGGTGACTCCCGCGGGGGCCTGCAGCACCATCGTCTGGTTGAACTGCTCCACCGGGCCGTCCACGGTCTGCAGCCAGCGCATGATCGGCGTGGGGATCACCGGGCCCACACCGTCATCGATGACGGTCGGCCCGTCGGTGGCCGCCGACCCCGTCACCCGGGCCAGGCCGGCGACGGTCTGCTCGACGAAGATGTCGCGCGGCTGACACCTCAGCCCGGCGGCGCGGGCCCGGGCCACCACCTGCATCGACAGGATGCTGTCGCCGCCCATTTCGAAGAACGAGTCATCGATCCCGACCCGTTCCACGCCGAGGACTTCGGCGTAGATGCCGGCCAGGATCTCCTCGACCGGGCTGCTCGGGGCGCGGTAGTGATCGGTGTCCAGGTATTCGGGTGCCGGCAGGGCGTGTTGGTCGAGTTTGCCGTTGACGGTCAGCGGCAACGCGTCGAGCACCACGATTGCGGCCGGGACCATATACGCCGGTAGCCGCTTGCCCAGCTCGGCGCGGGTTATGGCCGGGTCGGCGGTTCCGGTGATGTAACCCACCAGGCGTTTGTCGCCGGGGCGGTCCTCGCGGGCGAGCACCACCGCCTGCTGCACCCCGTCGAGTTCGGCTAGGGCGCTTTGGATTTCGCCGAGCTCGATGCGATACCCGCGGATCTTGACCTGCTCGTCGGCGCGGCCGTGGTATTGCAGTTGCCCGTCGGCACCCCAGCACACCAGGTCCCCGGTGCGATACATTCGCGTCCCCGCCCCGCCGAACGGGCACGCCACGAACCGCGACGCCGTCAACCCGCAACGGTGCACGTAGCCAACGCCCACGCCACGACCGGCCACATACAACTCCCCGACCACCCCGGCCGGCACCGGGCACAACCGACCGTCGAGCACGAACGACGCCGCGGTTGACACCGGGGCGCCGATTGGCACCACTGTTACTCCTGGAGCCAGCGGGGCACTCATCGAGGTGTACACGGTGGCCTCGGTCGGGCCGTAGGCGTTTATCACCACCCGCCCGGGCGCCCAGCGATCCACAATCTCTGCCGGGCACGCCTCGCCGCCGAGTAGCACCGCCACCGAATCCAGCCCGTCGGGCGACAACGCAGCCGCCGCTGACGGGGTTTGGGTCAGCACATTGACGCGTTCGGCCACCAGCAGTTCGTGGAAGTCATCCGGTGAGCCGGCCGTCGATTCGGGCACGACGACCAGCCGCCCGCCACCGAGGAGTGCGGCCCAGATCTCCCACACCGAGAAGTCGAAGCCGTACGAATGGCACTGCGTCCAGACCCGCGCCGCCGGCAGATGCGAGGGCAACGACTCCGCCAGGTGGGTCGCGTTGCGGTGGGTGATGGCAACGCCTTTGGGGACTCCCGTTGTGCCCGAGGTGTAGATGAGGTAGGCGATGTCGGTTGGGTGTGGTGCCGGTGGGGTGGTGCTGGGTTGGTTGTGCAGTGCCGGGTCATCGATGTCGATGACTTGCAGGTCGCTTGCGTGTAGCCGGGGGCGCAGGTCGGCGGTGGTGATCGCGGCGATCGGGGTCGCGTCGGCGAGCATGAAGCCGATCCGCGCGTCGGGATGGCCGGGGTCGATCGGCAGGTAGGCCGCGCCGGTCTTGAGCACGGCCAGCATCGCGGTGATTGCTTGCGGTGACCGGTTGAACAGCAGCGCCACCGTGTGTCCCGGCCCCGCCCCGCGCTCGGCCAGCAGGTGCGCCAACCGGTTGGCGGCCTCGTCGAGCTCGCGGTAGGTCTGCGAGCCGCCCTGGTAGCGGATCGCCACCGCGTCCGGGGCGCGCTGCACGTGTGAGGCGAACAACGCCGGAATCGATACCCCGGGTGCGGCGGGTTGTGCCAGCGCGGCGCGGTTGCCCAACCGATCCAGGCGCGCATGCTCGGCGGCGTCGAGCACATCGATGCCCGACAGCCGTCGGGCCGGGTCGGTGGTCATGGCCATCAGCACCCGCTGGAATCGCTCGATCAGCGCGTCGATGCTGGCGGTGTCGAACACGTCGGTGCGGTACTCCACCGCCCCGCCGATCCCGGCCGGCTCACCGGCCTCGGTGAAACGTTCGGCCAACGAAAACGCCAAATCCATGCGGGCAGAACGGGTGTCCACCGGCATCTCGGTGATCTGCACATCACCGAGATCCAGCCCCGAGGCGGACTCGCCGGTGCGCCCGGCGAAACCCTGCCAGCCCAACATCACCTGCACCAGCGGGTGATGCGTCAGGGACCGGGTGGGGTTGAGCCGCTCCACGAGCACCTCGAAGGGCACGTCTTGGTGTTCGTAGGCGCCCAGGCTGCGCCGTCGCACCCGGCCCAGCAACTCGGCCACCGTGGGGTCACCCGTCAGGTCGACCCGCAACACCAGCGTGTTGACGAAGAACCCCACCACCTCGTCGAGCGCGGGGTCGTTGCGCCCGGCGATCGGGAACCCCACCGCCACATCGGAACTGGCGCTCAACCGCGACAGCAGCACCGCCAGGCCCGCCTGGATCACCATGAAGCTGGTGGCGTTGTGCGCGCGGGCCAGCGCACGCACCCGCTGCTGCAAGTCCGCCGGCCAGTCGACGGTCGCGCTGGCCCCGCACTGATCGGCCACCGGCGGATAGGGCCGATCGGTGGGCAGCTGCAGGCGTTCGGGCATCCCGGCCAGCGCGTCTTGCCAGTAGGCCAGCTGCGCGGCGATGCGGCTGTGGCCATCGTCGAGGTCGCCGAACTGCGCGCGCTGCCACAACGCGTAATCGACATACTGCACCGGCAATTCGGCCCA
>NZ_JAPJAV010000009.1:0-211359 GCF_035616495.1 Mycobacterium sp. 663a-19
ACCCCGGCGGCGGCGAGCCCGGCGGCCGGTGCGCCGCTGGCGGCGATGGGAGCGGCGGGCCCGGCCGCAACGGGGCCGCTGGCACCCGCCGCGACGCCGGTGGCGGCGGTGCAGCCCGAAGCTCACGCCACTACGCAGGCGACGCTCGTGCACAGCACCCAGCCCGCCGCCGCACCGGAAGCCGAAACGCAGGGCATGTCTCCCGCGTCCGCGATGCCGACACCGCTGGCGGCGTCGGCGGCGGCCACCGCGGCCGTCCCGGCGAAACGCGTCATCTCCCCGGCGGCGGGGGCAGCGGGGTCCTTCACGGGGCAGCCGGCGCACAATGCGCCGGCGTGACACACCCGGACACCGGTTTGCACGTATGACGCTCGCGGGGGGACCGCGGGCGCTAATCTGACACGGGTTCCCAGCAAGGCGAGGAGAGACGGGTGTTTGCGCGCTACCTGAAGGCCCAGTTGTTGGTTTTGCTGTGTGGCGGCCTGGTTGGGCCGATCTTCTTGATCGTCTACTTCACGCTGGGGTTCAAAGACCTACTGAGCTGGATGTTTTACGTCGGTCTGCTCATCACCGTCGCCGACGTGCTGGTGGCGCTGGCGTTGGCCAACTACGGCGCCAAATCGTCGGCCAAGAACGCCGAGCTCGAGCAGAACGGGGTGTTGGCGCTCGCCCAGATCACCGGGGTCACCGAGACGGGAATGTGGGTCAACAATCAGCAGGTCGTCAAGCTGCAGCTGCACATCTCGGGGCCCGGGTTCCTGCCGTTCGACAGCGAAGACCGGGTGACCGCCAACGTCACCCGGCTCGGCAACCTGAACGCCCGCAAAGTCGTGGTGTTGGTCAACCCGACCACCCAGGAATACCGAATCGACTGGGAGCGAAGCGCTTTGGTCAACGGGCTGGTGCCCGCGCAATTCACCCTGGCCGAAGACAACAGGACCTACGACCTGAGCGGGCAGGCCGGTCCGCTGATGGAGATCCTGCAGATCCTCAAGGCCAACAACGTGCCGCTCAACCGGATGGTCGACATCCGGTCGAACCCGGTGTTGCGCCAGCAGATCCAGGCCGTGGTGCGCCGGGCGGCCGAACAGCAGCCACAGCCCGCGGGGGCGGGCGCGCCGGCTCCTCCGCCACCGCCGCACGCTTCGATCGCCGACCGGCTCTCCGAGCTCGACAAGCTGCGGGCCACCGGCGCGCTGAACGACCAGGAGTACAACACCCGGCGGGCCCAGATCATCTCCGAAATCTGAACCCCCGGCGAGTTAGAACACGTTCCAGTTTCACTGCTAGCCTGTCCTGGTGACTGAACGGGTTGGATCACTGCAAGGCCGGGTGGCGTTCGTCACCGGCGCCGCCCGCGCCCAGGGGCGGTCGCATGCGGTGCGGCTCGCCCGCGAGGGCGCCGACATCATCGCGCTCGACATCTGCGCGCCGGCGTCGGACACCCTGACCTACACGCCGGCCACCCCCGAGGACCTGACCGAGACGGTCCGCCTGGTGGAAGCCGAGGGGCGCAAGGTGCTGGCCCGCGAGGCGGACATCCGCGACGACGCCGCGCTGCGGCAGTTGGTGGCCGACGGGGTCGAACAATTCGGCCGCCTCGACATTCTGGTCGCCAACGCCGGCGTGCTGGGCTGGGGCAGGGTCTGGGAACTCACCGATGAGCAGTGGGACACGGTCATCGGGATCAACCTGACCGGGACCTGGCGCACCCTGCGCGCCGCGATCCCGGCGATGATCGAGGCCGGCAACGGCGGTTCCATCATCGTCGTCAGCAGCTCGGCGGGCATCAAGGCGACGCCCGGCAACGGCCATTACGCGGCCAGCAAGCACGGGCTGACCGCGCTGACCAACACCCTGGCGATCGAGCTCGGCGAATACCACATCCGGGTCAACTCCATCCACCCCTACTCGGTCGACACCCCGATGATCGAGCCGGAGGCGATGACCGAAATATTCGCCAAGCATCCCCGCTTCGTGCACAGCTTCCCGCCAATGCCGTTGCAGTACAAGGGTTTCATGACGTCCGACGAGGTATCCGACGTCGTGGTGTGGCTCGCCGGCGACGGCTCGGGCACCCTGTCGGGCACCCAGATCCCCGTCGACAAGGGCGCCTTGAAGTACTGACCGCCGACCGTGGTAAGAACACCACGTGACTGAAAAGGGCTCTGAAAAGGGCATCGTGATCGTCGGCGGCGGTCTCGCCGCCGCCCGGACGGCGGAGCAACTGCGTCGATCCGAGTACTCCGGTCGCATCACCATCGTCAGCGACGAGGTGCATCTGCCCTACGATCGCCCGCCGTTGTCCAAGGAAGTGCTGCGCAAGGAGGTCGACGACGTCGCACTCAAACCGCGTGACTGGTACGACGAGAACGACATCACGCTGCGACTGGGCTCGGCCGCCACCCGTCTCGACACCGCCGCGCAGACCCTGACCCTCGACGACGGGACGAAACTCGGCTACGACGAGCTCGTCATCGCCACGGGCCTGGTGCCGCGGCGCATCCCGGCCTTCCCGGATCTCGAGGGCATCCGGGTGCTGCGGTCTTTCGACGAGAGCATGGCGCTGCGCCAGCACGCGTCGCAGGCGCGGCGGGCCGTGGTGGTCGGTGCCGGCTTCATCGGCTGCGAGGTCGCGGCCAGCCTGCGCACCCTGGGCGTCGAGGTCGTGTTGGTGGAGCCGCAGCCGACGCCGCTGGCGTCCGTGCTCGGCGAGCAGATCGGCGAGCTGGTGGCGCGGCTGCACCGCGGCGAGGGCGTCGACGTCCGTCTCGGTGTCAGCGTGGCCGAGGTCCGCGGCGACGGCCACGTCGACACCGTGGTGCTCACCGACGGCACCGAACTGCCCGCCGACCTGGTGGTGGTCGGCATCGGGTCGCGACCGGCCACCGACTGGCTCGAGGGCAGCGGCGTCGAGGTCGACAACGGGGTCATCTGCGACGAGGCCGGACGCACCAGCGCGCCCAGGGTGTGGGCGCTGGGTGACGTCGCGTCGTGGCGCGATACGACGGGACACCAAGCGCGCGTGGAACATTGGAGCAACGTCGCCGACCAGGCCCGGGTGGTGGTGCCGGCGATGCTGGGCCAGGACGTGCCGTCGGCCGTGGTCGTGCCGTACTTTTGGAGCGACCAATACGACATCAAGATCCAGTGTCTGGGCGAACCCGAGGCCACCGACATCGTGCACCTGGTCGAGGACGACGGCCGCAAGTTCCTGGCCTACTACGAGCGCGCCGGGGTGATGGTCGGCGTGGTGGGCGGCGGGATGCCCGGCAAGGTGATGAAGGTCCGCCGCAAGATCGCCGACGCCACACCCATCTCGGAGATGCTGAACCCCGCCTAAAGCTGGCCCAGGTAAAAGCGCGCGCCCTGATCGTCCGCGCATTCGGCGGAGACGCCATACGGCTGGCGCGCCGGTTCGGCCAGCACGGTGCCGCCCGCCTCGGCGACCCGGGCGACGGCCGCGTCGATGTCCGCGACGGTCCACATCGGCACCGTGGCCGGGTGCCGGCTGCCCCCGGCGGCCCCGGCCATCGGGTGTGGCCCCACCACCTGCCAGCCGTCGCCGACGCGGCCGGGTTCGAACGTCCATCCCAGCACCCGGCCGTAGAAATCGCGGAAGCTCGCGGAGTCGGGCACCTGGTAGGTGACATACGACAGCTCGCCGGGCCCGGATCCGTTGAGCGCCGGGCGCTTTTGCCGGGCCGCCGGCTCGTACACCGCGAACGCCATTCCCTGCGGGTCGGTGGCGTCCAGCACGGTGCCGTAATCGGTGTGCCGGATTTCACCCGGGACTCCGCCGGCCCCGGCTATCGCCGCACGAGCAGCCCGCACGTCGTCGACGGCATAGCAGCAGAACAGGGTGGGCGGTTCGGTGCTGGCCGAAATCCCGGTCGGCAGTTCGGCATTCGTGACCCGGTGGGTCGCCGGATCGTATGCCCAACCCAGCACGTGACCGTAGAAGGCGGCCGCGCGGTCGGCGTCGGGGACCCACACCGAGACGTAGCCGATGTCGCCGTGCCGGATGACGTCGGCCGGTGCGCCCGTCGGGCCGGACAGCATCCAGCGGTGGCCGAACGGGTCGATGACGGTGGCGTTGCGCGATCCATGGCTCTCGTAGACCTCGCGCTGCACGGTGGCGCCGTGTCCGCGCGCCTTGCGCAGCGCCGCGTCGGTGTCGTCGACGTGCAGCATCAGGCTGACCGAAACCGAGCCGGGCGCAGGCGCTTTGAGCCCGAGCTCGGGATACTCGTCGGCCAGGTACAGCACGCCGTTCGCGATCGCCAGCTCGGCGTGACCGATTCGCCCGTCGTCCATCACGATCGGTTCACCGACCACCGCCGCGCCGAAAGCGTCGGTGTACCAGGCGATCGCGGCCCGCGCATTCGCCACACTCAGGTAGGGCAGCGCGGCCGGGCGTGGATCCCGCTGGGCTGCAGGCGGTTCGGTCAACTCGGAGATGGCACTGGCGGTGCCGCTCATGACGACTCCTTCCGGTAGGGACAGCGCGGATTGCAGCCGGCGGCGCAGCCGGACCGCGAACACCGGATCGGGTTGCACCGGAAGGTCATCGGCGCGCAGCACGCTCAGTGGGTCCGATTGGTCATGCCGACTCACGAGGTGCCTCCTTCCGGATAGTGCTGTTTGAAGGCGCGCCGGGCCCGGACCAGGAGCGCTTCGGTGGCGTGGACGGTGCGGCCGATCAGCTCGGCGCACTCGGGAACCGAGCAGTCGTCCATGTACCGCAGCACGAGCACCGTGCGGTGGGGCTCGGCCAACCGGGCCAGCACGGCCTCGGCGATCATGCGATCCAGCTCGGCGTCCCAGTCGTCGGCGCCGGCGGCGTCGGGTTCCGGCGGCTCGGCGACGGGCACGGTCGCCCGGCGCGCACCGCGCCGGTAGTGGTCCGCCAGCTTGTGCCGTGCCACGCCGAGCAGCCACGGGACCGAGATCGTCGGCGTATCGCCCCTGCGGGCGGCGTCCATGGCCGCCAGGAAGGTCTCCGACGTCAGGTCCTCCGCCGCGCCGGTGTCGGCGCAGCGCCGGACGAAGTACCCGTACACCACCGGCAACGCCTCGTCGTACAGCGCCAGCAGCGGATGATCGGATCGGTCGTCCGCTGCGGCGCTCACACCCCTATCGTCGTCGCGGCGGGGCGAACTCCGACGGGGGTTGGCGATAAAAATCGACAATCTTTAGACCATCGGTCTAAACTTTAGACCACTGGTCTAAAAAGGAGCCGCCCCATGAGCACACCCGTCATCGATCGCTCGCAGCGCACCCGTTCGTTCGCGCGCGTGCTCGGACCGTTCATCGCCGTCGTTCCCGCGATCGTCGCGGTCAGGGCCGGCAGCGTCGGGAATCAGCTGTCCAGCTTCTCGAAAGATCCGATGTGGCCGTGGGTGCTGGGCGCCCTGCTGTTCTTCTGCGGCCTGTTCGTCGTCGCGTTCCACCAGTATTGGCGCAGCGCCGCCGCCGTGATCATCTCGCTGTTCGGCTGGTTCCTGCTGCTGCGCGGTTTCGCGTTGCTCGCCGCGCCGCAACTGGTCACCGATGCGGCCCAATCCGCCACCCAGACATCGGGCTCCAGCGTCGGCGTCGTGCGGGCCGGATTCGGGTTGCTCGCGCTGTGCGGTCTGTATCTGACGTACGTGGGGTGGGTGAAGAAGGCGAACTGACCCGCCATCGCGATGGCACGCGTCGTCAAACGCAAGGACGTCCGGCAGGCTGAGGTGCTCGACCTGGCGCTGTCGCTGTTCCTCGAACGCGGTTACGAGAACGTCAGCCTCAACGACCTGCTCGCCGCATCGGGCACCTCGAAAGGCGCTTTCTACCACTACTTTCCGTCCAAGGAGGCACTCGTCACCGCGCTTGCCCAACGCAGCGCCGCGCAGGCATTCGAGGCGTTGCGCCCGGTCTTCGCCGCGCCCGGCAAGAACGCGCTGGAACGCCTCAACGCCGGGCTTGCGGCGAGCTACCGGGTCAAGATGGCCATGGGTGCCCCCGAACAGATCGCGGCGATGACGGCACTGCTGAAGCCCGAAAACCAGGCCCTGTTCAGAAGAATCACCACGATCTGGGAGGACCTGTTCCGGCCGGTCCTCACCGAGGTCATCACCCAGGGGGTGAACGACGGGGTGTTCGACACCTTCGATCCCGAGGGTGTCGGCGCCATGATTCAGGGTTTCGCCGCGACCATGCAGACGAAGCTCGTCAAGGTGCTCGACGCGCCCGACGCGAAATCGCGACGCAAGGCGATCGACGACGCGGTGACGCGCCTCAAGCTGCACGGCATCGCGACGGACCGGATCCTCGGTCTCCCGGACGGGTCCATCGTCGTGCTCGACCGCAAGCAGGTCGAGGCGATGGTCGCGCATCTGCGGCCGCCGCCGGATGCGCGACGATCTACTGCCAGTTCACCGGCGGGCCGTGCGGATGGCACTCGGCCAGAACCTCCAGGTCGCCGCCGGGCCAGCGGCGGGCCCGCACGAGGAACTTGACGGGCGCGCCGGGTCCCTCGCGCGCGGGTTCCAGGGTGAGGTGGGCGAACGGTGCGGAGGCCTCGGCCCGCGCGCCGAGGGCGTCGACGCCGTCGCGAACCGCGGCGCGTTCCTCGGCGGAAAGGTACTGCCAGGTGATCGAATGCCACAGCACCGTCAGCGCGCCGTCGGCCAGCGTCAGGCCGCCGACCGCGTCGCCGGCCCGCCGGCGGTGCAGCCGCGCGGGCACCCGGCGGGCGACCTCGATGGCGCCGCGCAGCCGATCCAGCCGGGCGGCCTGGTCGGGCCAGACGTAGCTCAACACGGTCAACTCCCCGTCGGTCCCAGTGACGTCGATCGGCGCGATGTCGTATCCGTGCCGCTCCGCGATCCGCACCGCGCCCTGCGGCGGCAGCCGGCCGCGCCAGGCATCGCCGATCGTCACCGGCGAATCGTCCGGCCCCCAGCCGCCGCCGGCGTGGTGGTAGCGGTAGTGGTCGGCGCGCAGGTTCAGCCCGGCGCTGCACCCGACCTCGAAAAGCATTACCGGCAAACCGAATCCGCGATCCAGCCGCAGCAGGCCGCCGATCAGCGCGGCCGACCGGCCCACCTCGTTGGTTTGCGGTGGCCGGCCCAGCGCCTCGCGCAGCGCGTCCGCGTGCTCGGCCGCGGCCCGCACGATCTCGGGCCACGCCGAGTCGGCGTCCCAGGCGCCGCCGGCGCTGGGATACCAGCGGCGCAACCCCGGCGCCCGCCCGTCGAGCACCAGCCGGTGCAGGCCGCCCAGCAGCCGAAGCGGCACGGCCTCGCGCGACGGGGCGTCTTCGCGGCCGGACAGGATGCTCGCGAAGACCCCGCGGGCTTCGACGTCGGCGGCCACCAGCCCGCACAGCTCGTCGTACATCGGCGAGCCCGACGCTCCGCAGAATGCGCCCTGCGCCCGCAGGGTGTGCACCAGGTGCGCGGCGCCACTCACCGCCGCAGTCTCTCCAGGCCTTTGCCGACGACGTCGAAGGCGTTGCCCAGCGCGGTGGGCAAGGGCAGGGACTCGTCGCCCAGCCAGTGCTCGTAGGCCGACAGCGCGACGCCCAGCATGGTCCACGCCACGGTCTGGGGCAGCAGGTCGCTCGTCTTGGCGCCCGAGCGCCGGGCCACGAATTCGGCGATCACCTCGCGCCAGCCGGCGTACATCGTCATCGAATAGGCTTGCAGTTCGGGGGTTTGCAGGATGACCCGCATGCGCTTGCGGTGCCGCGCGGTCTCGGACTCGTCAAAAGTGTTGAACGCCAACAGCGCCGAGCGCAGCGCCGCGCCCAGTGGTACCCGCGGGTCGACGTTGTCGAGCAGCTCCCGTAGGTGCGCGAGGTGGGCGTCGAACTCGCCCCACGGGATGGCGTTCTTGGACGCGTAATAGCGAAAGAGCGTGCGGCGGGAGATGCCGGCGGCATGGGCGACGTCGTCGACGCTCACCTCGGCGAAGCCGCGCGCGGCGAACAACTCGATGGCGACGTCGGTGATGTGGTGCGGTGTCGTCGAGCGGCGCCGGCCCACCCGCGACTGCGGCAGCATCAGACCCGCCCTTCCATTTCGGCACTCGATGCCATATTCTGACGACGATTGTGACAAGATCGACCATCGTTGTCGAGACCCGACGGGAGGCAATCCATATGGACCGCGAGACCGACCGCGAAACCGAAACTGACACCGAGCTCGTTACCGAGACCCTGGTCGAAGAGGTGTCCATCGACGGAATGTGCGGGGTCTACTGACGCCCGTGCTCGACCCCGACCGTGGCTGGCGGTTGCACCCACAGGTGGCGGTTCGGCCCGAACCGTTCGGCGCGCTGCTGTATCACTTCGGCACCCGCAAGCTGTCCTTCCTGAAGAACCGCACCATCCTCGAGGTGGTGCGGTCACTGGGCGACCACCCGGACGTCGCCTCGGCGTTCCGCGCTGCCGGCGTGGACGCCGCGGGGCAGCAGCCGTATCTGCACGCGCTGGGTGTGCTCGCCGAATCCAACATGCTGGTGCCTCAGGAGGCGCAATGACAGTGCCCGTTCCGGCCAAGGTTCCGCGCCTTGTCGAGCAGTTCGAGCGCGGGCTGGACGCGCCCATCTGCCTGACCTGGGAGCTGACGTACGCATGCAACCTCGCCTGTGTGCACTGCCTGTCCTCGTCGGGCAAACGGGACCCGCGCGAGCTGTCGACCCGCCAATGCATGGACATCATCGACGAGCTGGAACGCATGCAGGTGTTCTACGTCAACATCGGCGGCGGGGAACCCACTGTGCGCCCGGACTTTTGGGAACTCGTCGATTACGCCACCGCCCACCACGTCGGCGTAAAGTTCTCGACCAACGGCGTCCGGATCACGCCCGAGGTCGCCGTGCGGTTGGCGGCCAGCGACTACGTCGATGTCCAGATTTCGCTCGACGGCGCCACCGCCGAGGTCAACGACGCGGTTCGCGGTCCGGGGTCCTTCGCCATGGCGGTGCGGGCGCTGGAGAACCTGGCCGCGGCGGGCTTCTCGCAAAACGGCGGGCCGAAGATCTCCGTCGTGGCCACCCGGCACAACGTCGGTCAGCTCGACGAATTCGCCGCATTGGCGAGCCGTTACGGTGCCACCCTGCGGATCACCCGGCTGCGCCCGTCGGGGCGGGGCGCGGACGTCTGGGACGAGCTGCATCCCACCGCCGCGCAGCAGGTTGAGCTCTACGACTGGCTGGTGGCCAAGGGGGAGCGGGTGCTCACCGGTGACTCCTTCTTCCACCTGGCGCCGCTCGGCTCCTCCGGCGCGCTGGCCGGCCTCAACATGTGCGGCGCCGGCCGGGTGGTCTGCCTGATCGACCCGGTGGGCGACGTGTACGCCTGCCCGTTCGCCATTCACGACCGTTTCCTGGCGGGAAACGTGTTGTCCGACTCAGGTTTTGGGACTGGCTTCGCCAACGTCTGGAAGAACGCCCCGCTGTTTCGCGAGCTGCGCGAGCCGCAGTCGGCCGGCGCGTGCGGCAGCTGCGGGCACTACGACAGTTGCCGTGGCGGGTGCATGGCGGCCAAATTCTTCACCGGCCTGCCGCTGGACGGCCCGGATCCCGAGTGCGTCCAGGGGCACAGCGCCTCCGCGCTGGCCAACCAACGCGAGACGCCGCGGCCCCGGGCCGACCACTCGCGCGGGCAGCGGGTCCGCCGACCGGTGCCGCTGACACTGTCCGTACGCCCGCCGCAGCAACCGCCGGCGCGCCTTTGCAATGAAAGTCCGCTGTAGACAATGGCCGATGAATGGTTTGAAACGGTCGCGATCGCGCAGCAACGCGCCAAGCGGCGATTACCAAAATCCGTTTATTCCTCGCTGATTTCAGCGAGCGAAAAAGGAATTACGGTCTCCGACAATGTTGAAGCCTTCAGCGAGCTGGGCTTTGCCCCGCACGTCATCGGTGCGCAGGAGAAGCGCGATCAGTCGACCACCGTTATGGGACAAGAGATCTCGCTGCCGGTGATCATCTCGCCGACCGGCGTGCAGGCCGTCGACCCGGACGGTGAGGTCGCCGTCGCGCGGGCGGCGGCGGCGCGGGGGACCGCGATGGGGCTGTCCTCGTTCGCCAGCAAACCGATCGAGGACGTCATCGCCGCAAATCCCAAAGTCTTCTTCCAGGTGTACTGGCTGGGTGGGCGAGACGCGATCGCCGAGCGGGTGGAACGGGCGCGTCGGGCCGGCGCGGTCGGGCTGATCGTCACCACCGACTGGACGTTCTCGCACGGCCGGGACTGGGGCAGTCCGAAGATTCCCGAGGAGATGAACCTGCGGACCTTCCTGCGGCTGTCCCCGGAGGCGATCGTGCGGCCGCGCTGGCTGTGGAAGTTCGGCAAGACGCTGCGGCCTCCGGAGCTGCGGGTGCCGAACCAGGGCCGCTGCGGCGAGCCCGGCCCACCGTTCTTCGCCGCCTACGGGGAGTGGATGTCGACCCCGCCGCCGACCTGGGACGACATCGCCTGGCTGCGGGAACTGTGGGGCGGACCGTTCATGCTCAAGGGTGTGATGCGCGTCGACGACGCGAAAAGGGCTGTGGATGCCGGTGTTTCGGCGATCTCGGTGTCCAATCACGGCGGCAACAACCTCGACGGCACGCCCGCGTCGATCCGTGCCCTGCCCGCGGTGGCGGCGGCGGTCGGGGACCAGGTCGAGGTGTTGCTGGACGGGGGCGTGCGGCGCGGCGGCGACGTCGTCAAGGCGGTGGCACTGGGGGCGCGCGCGGTGATGATCGGCCGCGCGTATCTGTGGGGCCTTGCGGCGGCCGGCCAAGCCGGCGTCGAAAACGTCCTCGACATTCTGCGCGGCGGCATCGACTCGGCGCTGGCGGGTCTGGGGCGCTCCTCGGTGCACGAGCTGAGCCCGGACGACATTCTGGTGCCGGCCGGTTTCGCCCGGGCGATCGGCGTGCCCCCCGCTCCCGCCGCGGGCGAGGCCTAGCCCCATTCCGGGTCAAGTCGGGCGGCTTTCCCCGATAACGGGTCGAGCAAAAATCAACGGCCACGACAATTGGTACCGACGTGGCTTCCGTGACGGACGGGTCGGAATTTGACTATTTGATGAACGGCCGCGAAAAAATTTCCTTTGAAGGTTCAACAATTGGTGCACGCCAGGTGAATTCGTCCTACCATCAGCCAGTGCCCGTACTCGGCGAATTGGGAACTGCGACGTCGAGCCAGCTATTGAGCACCTCGCCGTCGATAATGATCCCGCTGGGATCGACCGAGCAACACGGGCCGCACCTGCCGTTGGACACCGACACGAGGATCGCGACCGCGGTCGCCCGGGGGGCCGCCACCCGTCTCGAGCAGGAATGGTTGGTGGCGCCGGCCATCGCCTACGGCGCCAGCGGCGAGCACCAGAGTTTCGCCGGAACGATCTCCATCGGCACCGAGGCCCTGACGCTGCTGCTGCTGGAGTATGGCAGGTCAGCCGCGTGCTGGGCCCGGCGATTGGTCTTCGTCAACGGTCACGGCGGCAACGTCGGCGCGGTGCGGAGCGCGGTGGCCAGGCTGCGCGCCGAGGGCCGCGATGCCGCATGGTGCCCGTGCACCGCCGCGTGCGGTGACGCCCATGCCGGCCACACCGAAACGTCGCTGTTGCTCCACATCTCGCCGACCGTCGTGCTGACCGACCGGTGGCTGCCCGGCAATCGGGCGCCGTTGCCTGAGTTGCTCGGGCCGATGCGCCGCGGGGGAGTGGCCGCGGTCAGCCGGGTGGGCGTCTTGGGGGACCCGACGACCGCGACGGCGGCCGAGGGCAAGCGCATTCTGGCCGAGATGGTCGACGGGTGTGTGCGCGGAGTGGTCCGCTGGTCGCCCGGATCCGACGGGATGCTGACGTGACCGCCGCCCGACTGCCGGACGGGTTCGCCGTTCAGGTCGATCGCCGCGTGCGGGTGCTCGGCGACGGCTCGGCCCTGCTCGGTGGCTCACCGACCCGCCTGCTGAAGCTGGCCCCCGCCGCGCAGGACATGCTCGCCGATGGCCGGCTCAAGGTTCGCGACGACGTCAGCGCCCAACTGGCGCGCACCCTGCTGGACGCCACGGTGGCCCACCCGCGACCCGCGGGCGGGCCGTCGCATCGTGACGTGACCGTGGTAATCCCGGTGCGGGACAACCTTTCCGGCGTGCGTCGCCTGGTGAGCTCGCTGCGCGGACTGCGCGTCATCGTCGTCGACGACGGCTCCTCGCCGGCCATCGAGGCGGAAGACTTCGTCGGCGCGCACTGCGACGTCGAGGTGCTGCGCCACCCGTACAGCAAGGGTCCGGCGGCGGCCCGCAACACCGGGCTGGCGGCCTGCAACACCGACTTCGTCGCGTTCCTGGACTCCGACGTCTCGCCCCGCCGGGGTTGGCTGGAGGCCCTGCTCGGTCACTTCTGCGACCCCACCGTCGCCCTGGTCGCGCCGCGCATCGTCGGCCTGTCGCACAGCGAGAACCCGGTGGCCCGCTACGAGGCGGTGCACTCGTCGTTGGACCTCGGGGAGCGCGAGGCGCCGGTGTTGCCCCACAGCACGGTGTCCTATGTGCCCAGTGCGGCGATCATCTGTCGCCGCTCGGCGATCCGCGATGTCGGCGGGTTCGACGAGACCATGCAGTCCGGCGAGGACGTCGACCTGTGCTGGCGGCTCATCGAGGCGGGCGCCCGGCTGCGCTACGAGCCGATCGCCCTGGTCGCCCACGATCATCGCACCGAACTGCGGGATTGGCTGGCGCGCAAGGCTTTTTACGGTGGCTCGGCAGCCCCGCTGTCGGTGCGCCACCCGGACAAGACGGCGCCGGTGGTGATATCCGGCTGGGCGCTGACGGCGTGGATACTCATGGCCCTGGGGACCAGCCTTTCCCGGCTGGCGTCGATCGCCGTCGCGGTCCTGACGGGCCGGCGGATCGCCCGGGCCATGCGCACCGCCGAGACCTCGCTCGACGATGTGCTGGTGATCGCCGCCCGCGGCCTGTGGGCGGCCGCCCTGCAACTGGCGTCGGCCCTGTGCCGGCACTACTGGCCCGTGGCGTTGCTGGCCGCCATCGTGTCGCGGCACTGCAGGCGGGTCGTGCTGGTCGCGGCCGTCATGGACGGCGTGGTGGACTGGCTCGGCCGCCGGGATGCCACCGGCGACGACGCCGAGCCGATCGGCCTGCTGACCTACATGCTGCTCAAGCGCGTCGACGACCTGGCCTACGGCCTGGGGCTGTGGTGGGGTGTGGTGCGCGAACGCAACCTGCGCCCGCTCAAGCCGCAGATCAGGAGTTAGCCGCCGCCTTGACGCCGCCGTGAGTAAAGCCGTCTCGCACAGCGACGTGCTGATAGTCGGCGCTGGGAGTGCTGGATCGGTTGTCGCCGAACGTCTTTCCGCCGACCCCGGCTGCGCCGTGACCGTCCTGGAGGCGGGACCCGCGCTCACCGACCCGGAGTTGCTGGCGCAGACCACCAACGGGTTGCAGCTGCCGATCGGGGTCGGCAGCCCGCTGGCGCACCGGTACCTGACCCGGCTCACCGATCGCCACGGTCTGCAGCTGCCGATCGTCCGCGGATCGACGGTCGGCGGTTCGGGGGCGATCAACGGCGGCTACTTCTGCCGCGCGGTGCCTTGCGATTTCGAGCGCGCCGCGCTGCCCGGCTGGTCGTGGTCCGATGTACTGGGGCACTTCCGCGCCATCGAGACGGACCTGGATTTCGACGGTCCCGCCCACGGCGACAGCGGTCCCATCCTGGTGCGCCGCACGCACGAAATGACCGGCACCACCGAACGTTTCATCGCCGCGGCCGAGCGTTCGGGGTTCTCCTGGATCGCCGACCTCAATGACTGTGGGCCGGAGCTCGTCTCGGGTGTGGGCGCGGTGCCGCTGAACATCGTCGACGGAATCCGGATCGGGTCGGGGGCGGGATATCTGATGCCCGCGCTGGGGCGGCCGAACCTGACATTGCTTGCGGGCACGCGGGCCGCGCGGCTTCGTTTCTCCCGCGCCCGCGTGGTGGGCGTGGAGGCGATCGGACCGGACGGCCCCGTCACCCTCGACACCGATCGAATCGTGTTGTGTGCCGGCGCGATTCAGTCCGCGCACCTGCTGATGCTGTCCGGCGTCGGCGACGAGTCGATGTTGCGCACCGTCGGCGTGCCGGTGGTGGCGCCGCTGCCGGTGGGGATGTTCTGCAGCGACCACCCGGAATGGGTGTTGCCGACCAACTGGGCCGTGGCCGCCGGCCGGCCCGTGGTCGAGGTCGTGCTGACGACCGCCGACGGCCTCGAGATCAGGCCGTACACGGGCGGTTTCGTCGCGATGACGGGCGACGGCACCGCGGGCCACCCGGATTGGCCGCACATCGGGGTCGCCCTCATGCGGCCGCGGGCCCGCGGGCGAATCACCCTGGTGTCGCCCGACCCCGACCGCCCGCCGCGGATCGAGCATCGCTACGACAGCGAGCCCGACGACGTCGCCGCGCTGCGCCGGGGCAGCGAGCTTGCCCGCGAATTGGCGGGCGCGGCAACGCATGTCGGCTCGCCGGTGTGGTCGACCTGCCAGCACCTGTGCGCCAGCGCCCCGATGGGCGTCGAGGGCGACCCGCGGGCCGTGGTCGACCATCGGTGCCGGGTCCGCAGCATCGAGAACCTGTGGGTGATCGACGGCTCCGTCCTGCCCACGGTCACCAGCCGTGGACCGCACGCAACGATTGTGATGCTCGGGCACCGGGCGGCCGGGTTCGTGTTGAGCTGATTGGGAGGGCCGTTCGTGCGGTCCACGTAGACGGCCACGACAAGTGGCGATGCGCGCGCAACAATGCGTCAGCGCGAACGATGCGTCGCAATATTTGTGGACGGCACGACGGCCTCTTGCGGTGTTGTCGTCTCGATTGCCCTCTGCGATCACCTCCTCCGGTGAATACCGTTGGCTGCGTTCACTTCCGATTCGGAGGTGAACGCTCCCGGGCCCACACCGCGCCGGGCGGCCAGCGCGGCCGCAGCCGGTCGCGGGCGATTGACGGGGAGCGGCGCGCCGGCTTGGCGGTGACCGCCGTGCGGACTCGGCGCCGATCCCGTCGGCCTGCGGGAAGCTCACAGGTGGGTGCTGAACCGGCGCGCTCGAGCGCCTCAGGCGGATCCACTCGGCCTCCACGATCGCCGCCGCCTCGATCACCGCCGGGCACACCGGTTCGACGTCTATCAACATCACATCCACCTCATCCTGCGAGATGATCTGCACGTGTCGATATACATTTCTGATACCAGAACAAGCAGATCGTTTCAAGTGTCTGCGGGACAGTTGTTGTTCTGTCGCACCGGCTTTGGGGTCTGCGGCCGGGGACGGCCCGGCGGCTAACCGCGGCGGGAAAGGAGCCGGCGCACCGGGCGCAGCTGTTGGCCGTCGCGTCCGGGAGCCCACAGCCCGATCAACACCGCGGCGACGGCGACGATCGCCGCCATCGCGATCGTGGAGGCGTGCATGGCGGCGAGGAACGCGGCCTTGCTGACCTCGGCCAGCTGGGTCCCCCGCGGCCCGAGCCGGCCGGCCACCTCGACCGCCTTGGCCAGCGAATCGGTCGCCGGCCCGCGGACCGGCGCGGGGAAGTCCGCGAGCTTCGGCGCGAGCTCATGGGAATAGCGTCCGGCCAGGATGGAGCCGGCCACCGCGATTCCCAGCGCCCCGCCCATCTCCCGCGAGGTGTCGTTCACCGCGGAGGCGACGCCCTGCTTCTCGTCGGGAACCGCCCCCATGATCGCCGAAGTCGTCGGCGCGGTGCATATTCCGATCCCCGTGGCCAGTATCAATGTCGGCCAGGCGAATTCGGCATACGTCGAATGCAGGTCCAACCAGTACATGCACCCGAAGCCGGCGGCCATCAACAGCGTGCCGACGAACAGCACCAGCCGCAGGCCCAACTTCGGCACGTACCAGAAAGACAGCGCCGAGCAGATGCCCAGCGGCACCATGAACGGACCGAAGGCGAGCGCCGTCGTCAGCGCCGAGTAGCCCATGATCTGCTGCACGTACTGCATGCCGACGAAGAAGAAGCCGAACGTCGCGCCGAACAGGATGACGATCGCCGCGACCCCGGTGGCGAAATTGGGGTCGGCGAACAGTCGAACGTCCAGAAGTGGGTGTCGCTCGTGCAGTTCGACAACGCCGAACACCACCGCGAGGACGGCACCGGTGACGAGTCCGCCCCACACCAGCGGATCGCTCCAGCCCCGGTTGGGCGCGTCCAGGATGGCGAACACCGCGACCGCCACCGCCGCACCGATGAGGACCGCGCCCGGCCAATCGACTCGGGGAGCGTCGGTTTCGCGTGACGACGACACCGTGCAGCCGAGGGCGAAGATCACCAGCCCCGCGACGCCCAGCGACCAGAAGATGGCGTGCCAGTCCCAAAAGCGAAGCAGCAGGCCCGAACCGAGCATGCCGAGCACCCCGCCGGAACCGGCCGTGCCGGCCCACCAGCCGACGGCCTTCATCCGATCCTCTTTCGGGTAGCCCACGGTGAGCAGCGACAGCGTCGCGGGCATCACCAGCGCGGCGCCGACCCCGGCCACCGCCCGCCCCGCGATGATCTGCAGCGGGTCGTGCAGAATCGCCGGCGCGGCCGAGCCGACCGCAAACGCCAGCAGGCCGGCGAGCAGCGCGCCCCGCCTGCCGTAGCGGTCGCCGATGGCCCCGGCCGGCAGCAGCAGGCAGGCCAGCGCCAGGGTGTATCCGTCCACTACCCAGGTCAGCTGCGTCTGCGTGGCCGAGGTGGCCACCGCGAGGTCTCCCAGCGCGGTGTTCAACGCCGTCATCGACGCGACGACCAGTGCCACACCCATGCACGCCACAGCCAGCGTCCAGGCTCGGGCCCGGGGGCTACCGCCGATGCTTCTCGGATCAGTACGCTGGTCGGGCCGGAAAAGGGTTTCGACCATGGGATGCGCCTCCTTGTGGCGGCGTAGCGGAATTTTGAGACTAACCGTCTCGTAGATAGACCAATAGTCTCGTTTTCAAACAGGCTCGAACAGGGAGGTGGCTCACAATTACCGAGGGGAGTACCGATCCCCGGCCGGCGCGGTCCCGGGCCCGTTTGCTCGAAGCCGCGGCGGCGCTGCTGCGCTCCGGGGGTCCCAGCGCGGTGACCGTCGATGCGGTCACGCGCAGCGCCAACGTGGCCAGGGCCACCCTGTATCGCCACTTCCCGAGCGGTAACGATTTGCTGGCGGCGGCGTTCAACAGCCTCATACCGCCGTCGCCGACGCCGCCGGCCGAGGGCTCGCTGCGGGATCGGCTGATCGCGCTCGTGCTGGCCCAGGCCGAGGCGGTGGCCCAGGCGCCGGCGGTCATGACCGCCATGTCGTGGTTGGCCCTCGGTCGCGACCTCGAGGAGATGCCGGAACCGCGCCGCAACCGGACCACCGACAGCGCCTCGATCACCACGTTGCGCGAACGTATCGCCGCGCAGTACGCGGCCCCGTTCGACGCCGTGTTCGACAGCCCGGAGGCCGCCGCCGAGCTGGGGGAGGTCGACCGATCGCGCGCCATCGCGTTGCTGATCGGCCCGCTGGTGCTGGGGCGCCTGTCCACCCTGCCGGATTTCGACTACCGCGAGTGTGCGCGCGCCGCCGTCGACGGCTTCCTGCACGTTCAGCGTGCGCAGAACAGGGCCGCCGCGGCGACCACCGAAACCGCCGGCGCCTGACCCCGCTGAGGTTTGCCGGAGATTTGGCCCCAAATTTTGAACGGGCCGCGGTCGTCAGGCATACTGTTCAGGTTGTCTTGCGCCGGGTTTAGGCCTGGCCGGGCATACGACCAGCGCCCAACCGGGCGCGTCCGGTCCCATCCTTGGAACGCGACCAATTTCGGCCCTGAAATGGGCGCGCCAAGGCTGCGTGAGGGTGACACACCCGACCGCGGGGGCCGGTGGACCACGACAGGTAAACAGCGGCGCAGTATCCGGCGCGACGCTCGATCGGCCCCGACGGGGCGGGTCGAATCCGCGCGCCGGGGGCACCAGGTCCGGACACGGACCTCGAGTGGAGTGAGGGTAGGAGAAGCGTGGCGGGACAGAAGATCCGCATCAGGCTCAAGGCCTACGACCATGAGGCTATCGACGCATCGGCGCGAAAGATCGTCGAGACCGTCGTCCGCACGGGTGCCAGCGTCGTAGGCCCGGTGCCGCTGCCGACCGAGAAGAACGTGTATTGCGTCATCCGGTCCCCGCATAAGTACAAGGACTCGCGAGAGCACTTCGAAATGCGGACCCACAAGCGGTTGATCGACATCCTCGACCCCACGCCGAAGACCGTCGACGCGCTGATGCGCATCGACCTTCCGGCCAGCGTCGACGTCAACATCCAGTAGGAGATCCAGAACTGATGGCAAGAAAAGGCATCCTGGGTACCAAGCTGGGCATGACGCAGGTGTTCGACGAGAACAACAGGGTTGTGCCGGTGACGGTGGTCAAGGCCGGCCCCAACGTGGTGACCCGCATCCGCACGCCGGAGCGCGACGGCTACAGCGCCGTGCAGCTGGCCTACGGGGAGATCAGTCCCCGCAAGGTCAACAAGCCGGTGACGGGCCAGTACGCCGCGGCGGGCGTCAACCCGCGCCGCTACCTGGCCGAGCTGCGCCTGGACAACCCGGACGCTGCGGCCGAATACGAGGTCGGTCAGGAGTTGACGGCCGAGATCTTTGCCGACGGCGCCTACGTCGACGTCACCGGCACGTCCAAGGGCAAGGGCTTCGCCGGCACCATGAAGCGGCACGGCTTTCGCGGTCAGGGCGCCAGCCACGGCGCCCAGGCGGTGCACCGCCGCCCGGGTTCCATCGGCGGATGCGCCACTCCCTCGCGGGTTTTCAAGGGCACCCGGATGGCCGGCCGGATGGGCAACGACCGGGTGACCGTGCAGAACCTGTTGGTGCACAAGGTCGATCCCGAGAACGGCGTGCTGCTGATCAAGGGTGCGATCCCCGGGCGCACCGGTGGGCTCGTGATGGTCCGCAGCGCGATCAAACGAGGTGAGAAGTGATGGCCGCCAAGAGCCTGAAGATCGATGTCAAGACGCCGGACGGCAAGGTCGAGGGTTCCGTCGAGCTGCCCGCCGAATTGTTCGATGCGCCGGCCAATATCGCGCTGATGCACCAGGTGGTCACCGCGCAGCGGGCGGCGGCGCGCCAGGGCACGCACTCGACCAAGACGCGCGGCGACGTCCGCGGCGGGGGCCGCAAGCCCTACCGGCAGAAGGGAACCGGGCGAGCCCGGCAGGGCTCGACGCGGGCCCCGCAGTTCACCGGTGGTGGCGTCGTGCACGGCCCCAAGCCGCGCGACTACAGCCAGCGCACGCCCAAGAAGATGATCGCCGCGGCGCTGCGCGGCGCGCTGTCCGACCGGGCGCGCAACGGGCGCATCCACGCGGTCACCGAGCTGGTGTCGGGTCAGGCCCCGTCGACCAAGAAGGCCAAGGCGTTTCTGGGCACCCTGACCGAGCGCAAGCAGGTGCTCGTCGTCATCGGCCGCAGCGACGAGGCCGGCGCCAAGAGCGTGCGCAACCTGCCCGGTGTGCACGTCCTGGCGCCCGACCAGCTCAACACCTACGACGTGTTGCGCTCCGACGACGTGGTGTTCAGCGTCGAGGCGCTCAACGCCTACATAGCCGCCAGTACTGCCACCAATACGGCCAGCACCGAGGAGGTTTCGGCCTGATGGCGACCGTCACCGATCCCCGCGACATCATCCTGGCCCCGGTCATCTCCGAGAAGTCCTACGGGCTGCTTGACGACAACGTGTACACCTTTGTGGTGCACCCCGATTCGAACAAGACGCAGATCAAGATCGCCGTCGAGAAGATCTTCTCGGTCAAGGTCGCATCGGTGAACACCGCCAACAGGCAGGGCAAGCGCAAGCGCACCCGGACCGGTTACGGGAAGCGCAAGAACACCAAGCGCGCCATCGTCACGCTGGCGCCGGGCAGCAAGCCGATCGACCTGTTCGGTGCACCGAGCTAGGCGCGCGAGAGAAAGACCTGATTAGACATGGCAATTCGCAAGTACAAGCCGACGACCCCGGGCCGTCGCGGCGCCAGCGTGTCCGACTTCGCCGAGATCACCCGGTCGGAGCCGGAGAAGTCGTTGGTGCGCCCGCTGCACGGCCACGGCGGGCGTAACGCGCACGGCCGGATCACCACCCGTCACCGCGGCGGTGGGCACAAGCGCGCCTACCGGGTGATCGACTTCCGCCGCAACGACAAGGACGGCGTCAACGCCAAGGTCGCCCACATCGAGTACGACCCGAACCGCACCGCCAACATTGCGCTGCTTCACTACCTGGACGGCGAGAAGCGCTACATCATTGCCCCGCTGGGACTCTCGCAGGGTGACGTGGTGGAGTCGGGCGCCAACGCCGACATCAAGCCGGGCAACAACCTGCCGTTGCGCAACATCCCGGCCGGTACCCTGGTGCACGCCGTGGAGCTGCGCCCGGGCGGTGGCGCGAAGCTCGCGCGGTCGGCCGGGTCGAGCATTCAGCTGCTCGGCAAGGAGGGCAGCTACGCGTCGCTGCGCATGCCCAGCGGCGAGATCCGCCGGGTCGACGTGCGTTGCCGTGCGACGGTCGGCGAGGTGGGCAACGCCGAGCAGGCAAACATCAACTGGGGCAAGGCCGGTCGCATGCGGTGGAAGGGCAAGCGTCCCTCCGTGCGCGGCGTGGTCATGAACCCGGTGGACCACCCGCACGGCGGCGGCGAGGGCAAGACCTCCGGTGGCCGTCACCCGGTCAGCCCGTGGGGTCAGCCCGAGGGCCGCACCCGTCATCCGAACAAACAGAGCAACAAGCTCATCGTCCGCCGCCGGCGCACCGGCAAGAAGCACTCGCGGTAAGAGGAGTAGCCAGCCATGCCACGCAGCCTGAAGAAGGGCCCGTTCGTCGACGGCCACCTGCTCAAGAAGGTGGACGCGCAGAACGAGAAGAACACCAAGCAGGTCATCAAGACCTGGTCCCGGCGTTCCACGATCATCCCGGACTTCATCGGCCACACGTTCGCCGTGCACGACGGGCGCAAGCACGTCCCGGTGTTCGTCACCGAGGCGATGGTCGGCCACAAGCTGGGTGAGTTCGCGCCGACGCGAACCTTCAAGGGGCACATCAAGGACGACCGAAAGGCCAAGCGCCGATGAGCACCACCACGGAATTTCCTTCGGCGGTCGCCAAGGCACGGTTTGTGCGGGTGTCGCCGAGAAAGGCGCGCCGGGTCATCGACCTGGTGCGCGGCCGGTCGGTGGCCGATGCGCTGGACATCTTGCGCTGGGCGCCGCAGGCGGCCAGCGAGCCGGTCGCCAAGGTGATCGCCAGCGCCGCGGCCAACGCGCAGAACAACAACGGGCTGGACCCGGCGACCCTGGTGGTCGCCACCGTCTACGCCGACGAGGGCCCGACGGCCAAGCGCATCCGTCCGCGCGCGCAGGGCCGCGCGTTCCGCATCCGCAGGCGCACCAGCCACATCACCGTCGTGGTGGAAAGCCGGCCGGCAAAGGACCAGCGGTCGGCCAAGTCGAGCAGGGCGCGTCGCGCCGAGGCCAGCAAGGCCGCCGCCAAGGCCCCGGCCAAGAAGGCGCCGGCCAAGAAGGCGCCGGCCAGCAAGGCGGCCGCGAAGAAGGCGCCCGCCAAATCGGCGGCCAAGAAGGCACCGGCAAAGAAAGCACCCGCGAAGGCGTCTGAGGCTTCTGAAGCGAAGGGAGGCTCAGACTAGTGGGCCAGAAGATCAATCCGCACGGCTTCCGGCTGGGCATCACCACCGACTGGAAGTCGCGCTGGTACGCCGACAAGCAGTACGCCGAGTACGTCAAGGAGGACGTCGCGATCCGTCGGCTGCTGTCCACCGGCCTGGAGCGCGCCGGCATCGCCGACGTGGAGATCGAGCGCACCCGCGACCGGGTCCGGGTGGACATCCACACCGCCCGCCCGGGCATCGTGATCGGCCGCCGCGGCACCGAGGCCGACCGGATCCGCGCCGACCTGGAGAAGCTGACCGGCAAGCAGGTGCAGCTCAACATCCTCGAGGTGAAAAGCCCTGAGTCCCAAGCGCAGTTGGTGGCCCAGGGCGTCGCCGAGCAGCTGAGCAACCGGGTGGCGTTCCGCCGCGCGATGCGCAAGGCCATTCAGTCGGCGATGCGCCAGCCGAACGTCAAGGGCATCCGGGTGCAGTGCTCGGGCCGCCTCGGCGGCGCGGAGATGAGCCGTTCGGAGTTCTACCGCGAGGGCCGCGTGCCCCTGCACACCCTGCGCGCCGACATCGACTACGGCCTTTACGAAGCCAAGACCACCTTCGGCCGGATCGGCGTGAAGGTGTGGATCTACAAGGGCGACGTCGTCGGCGGCAAGCGCGAATTGCCCGCCGCCGCACCGGCGGGCGCCGAGCGTCCGCGCCGCGAGCGGCCGTCGGGCACCCGTCCGCGGCGCAGTGGCGCGTCGGGCACCACGGCGACCAGCACCGAGGCCGGCCGCGCGGCGGGCGGCGAGGAGCAGGCCGCCGCGCCGGAAGCCGCGGCGCCCGTTGAAGCGCAGAGCACGGAGAGCTGAATCATGTTGATTCCCCGCAAGGTCAAGCACCGCAAGCAGCACCATCCCCGCCAGCGCGGCATCGCCAGCGGCGGCACGCAGGTGAACTTCGGCGACTACGGCATCCAGGCCCTCGAGCACGCCTACGTCACCAACCGGCAGATCGAGTCCGCCCGTATCGCCATCAACCGGCACATCAAGCGTGGCGGAAAGGTGTGGATCAACATCTTCCCGGACCGCCCGCTGACCAAGAAGCCCGCGGAAACCCGAATGGGTTCGGGTAAGGGCTCGCCGGAGTGGTGGGTGGTCAACGTCAAGCCCGGTCGGGTGCTGTTCGAGCTCAGCTACCCCAACGAATCGGTCGCCCGGGCGGCGCTCACCCGCGCAATCCACAAGCTGCCGATCAAGGCACGCATCGTCACCCGAGAGGATCAGTTCTGATGGCAGTGGGCATTTCGCCTGGCGAACTGCGTGAGCTCACCGACGAGGAGCTGACCGAGCGCCTGCGCGAATCCAAGGAGGAGCTGTTCAACCTGCGCTTCCAGATGGCGACGGGACAGCTCAACAACAACCGCCGGCTGCGCACGGTGCGCCAGGAAATCGCGCGCGTCTACACCGTGCTGCGGGAACGAGAACTGGGCCTGGCTTCCGGGCCCGACGGTAAGGATTCGTGATGGCAGAAGCTAAGAAGGCCGCCGCCAAGGCCGCGAAGGCGGCCAAGGCGCCCGAGAAGGCCGCCCCCAAGAAGGCCGCCGCGAAGGAAACCGCGGCGAAAGACAAGGGCCCCCAGCACACCCCGCGCGCCCCGAGGACGCGTGGCCGGCGCAAGACCCGCATCGGTTACGTGGTGAGCGACAAGATGCAGAAGACCATCGTGGTCGAGCTCGAAGACCGGATGCGACACCCGCTGTACGGCAAGATCATCCGGACCACCAAGAAGGTCAAGGCGCACGACGAGAACAGCACCGCCGGCATCGGGGACCGGGTGGCGCTGATGGAGACGCGTCCGCTGTCGGCGACCAAACGCTGGCGGCTCGTCGAGATCCTCGAGAAGGCCAAGTAGCGCCGGACTCACCCTCGGCGAGCAGTCGCAAAAGCCCCATTTTGGACCGAAAATGGGGGCTTTTGCGTCTTCTCACGAATACTCAGCTGATTGCTACCCGGCGCGTGTAATGTCCACGGACGTTCGGTAAGGCCACCCTGGGAGTGAGGCTGTCCAATGACGTCGACCGGCTTCAACGGCAAGATCGCGCTGGACATCCGTGACTCGGAGCCGGACTGGGGACCGTACGCGGCGCCGACCGCGCCGCCGAACTCGCCGAATGTCCTCTATCTGGTCTGGGACGACACCGGCATCGCGACCTGGGACTGCTTCGGCGGCTTGGTCGAGATGCCCGCGATGACGCGGATCGCCGAGCGCGGGGTGCGGCTGTCGCAATTCCACACCACCGCGCTGTGCTCGCCGACGAGGGCGTCATTGCTGACCGGTCGCAACGCCACCACCGTCGGGATGGCCACCATCGAGGAATTCACCGACGGCTTCCCGAACTGCAACGGCCGCATTCCGGCCGACACCGCGCTGCTCTCCGAAGTGCTAGCCGAACGTGGCTACAACACCTACTGCACCGGCAAGTGGCATCTGACGCCGCTGGAGGAGTCCAGCATGGCGTCGACCAAGCGGCACTGGCCGACCTCGCGCGGTTTCGAACGGTTCTACGGGTTCCTGGGCGGCGAGACCGACCAGTGGTATCCCGACCTGGTCTACGACAACCACCCGGTGAATCCGCCGGGCACGCCGGAGGACGGCTATCACCTGTCCAAGGACATCGCCGACAAGACCATCGAATTCATCCGCGACGCCAAGGTGATTGCGCCCGACAAACCGTGGTTCAGCTACGTGTGCCCCGGGGCGGGCCACGCGCCACACCACGTCTTCAAGGAATGGGCCGACAAGTACGCCGGCCGGTTCGACATGGGCTATGAGCGCTACCGCGAGATCGTGCTTGAAAAGCAGAAGTCGATGGGCATCGTGCCGCCGGACACCGAACTGTCGCCCGTCAACCCGTATTTGGATGTGACGGGACCGCAAGGCCAGCCGTGGCCCATGCAGGACACGGTGCGGCCGTGGGACTCGCTGGGCGACGAAGAGAAGAAGCTGTTCAACCGGATGGCCGAGGTGTTCGCCGGCTTCCTGAGCTACACCGATGCCCAAATCGGCCGAATACTGGACTATCTCGAGGAATCCGGCCAACTGGACAACACCATCATCGTGGTGATCTCCGACAACGGCGCCAGCGGCGAGGGCGGCCCGAACGGATCGGTCAACGAAGGCAAGTTCTTCAACGGCTACATCGACACCGTCGAAGAGAGCATGAAGCTGTTCGACCACCTCGGTGGACCGAAGACCTACAACCACTACCCGATCGGGTGGGCGATGGCCTTCAACACGCCCTACAAGCTCTACAAGCGCTACGCCTCGCACGAGGGCGGCATCGCCGACACCGCGATCATCTCCTGGCCCAAGGGGATTGCCGCGCACGGCGAGGTGCGCGACAACTACGTCAACGTGTGCGACATCACGCCGACGGTCTACGACCTGCTGGGCATGACACCGCCGGATACCGTCAAGGGCATCCCGCAGAAGCCGCTCGACGGGGTGAGTTTCAAAGCGGCCCTTGCCGATCCGAACGCCGACACCGGAAAGGAAACCCAGTTCTACACCATGCTGGGCACCCGGGGGATCTGGCACCAGGGCTGGTTCGCCAACACCATTCATGCGGCGACGCCCGCGGGGTGGTCGCATTTCGACGACGACCGCTGGGAGCTGTTCCACATCGAGGCCGATCGTAGCCAATGTCACGACCTGGCCGCCGAGCAACCCGAGAAGCTGGAAGAGCTCAAGGCGCTGTGGTTTTCCGAGGCCGCCAAGTACAACGGTCTGCCACTGTCGGACTTGGACCTGATGGAGACGCTGACACGTTTCCGCCCCTACCTGGTCGACGAACGGGCCAGCTACACCTACTACCCCCACTGCGCGGACGTCGGCATCGGGGCCGCCGCCGAGATCCGCGGCCGGTCGTTTGCGGTGCTGGCCGACGTGACCGTGGACACCACCGGCGCCGAAGGCGTGCTCTTCAAGCAGGGCGGCGCGCACGGCGGGCACGTGCTGTTCATCCAGGACGGGCGGTTGCACTACGTCTACAACTTCCTCGGCGAGCGGCAGCAGGTGGTTTCGTCGTCGGATCCGGTGCCGTTGGGCAGGCACGTGTTCGGCGTCAGCTATTCGCGGACCGGAACCGTGCCCAACAGCCACACTCCGCTCGGTGACCTCACGCTGTTCGTCGACGACAAGGAGGTCGGCAGGCTCGCCGACGTGAGCACCCATCCGGGGACGTTCGGGCTGGCCGGTGCGGGCATCACGGTCGGGCGCAACGGCGGTTCGGGGGTGTGCAGTCGCTACAAGGCGCCGTTCGAGTTCACCGGCGGCACCATCGCCCAGGTCAATATCGACCTGTCGGGCCGGCCGTACGTGGACGTGGAAGCCGAAGTTGCGCTTGCGTTTTCGCGCGACTGAAGTCTTGGCGCTGTGCTTGCTGGCAGTCCCGGCGGCGGGGTGCGAGAAGACCACTGCGGGCAGGGCCATCGGTGGGACCGGCTCGTCGTCGACAACCACAACGATCTCGCGACCGTCCGATCCGGCGGAGCCGGTGCCGGGCGTGGAAGTCACACTGCCCGACCACATCCCGCCCGATGCCATCGTGTGCATGCCGCCACCCCCGGCCAGCGGCAGCATGGCAAGGGCTTTCGTGGCGGACCCACGGGCGCCCCTCATCGTCCTCCCGCTGCCGGACGGCTGGAATCCGGTTCCCGGCACCGGCGACGTGGCGCTCACGTCGACCGGGCCCGACGGCATGTCGGTGAAGGTGACCATCACCCCGACGGACCTCGATCCCGGCGGCGCGTTCCTGCGCTACGCCACCGATCTGCGCACCGCCAAGCCGGGCGTCAAGGTCAACGTCGCACCGGCCCAGTTCTGCGGCTACAGCAGCCAGCTGCTGAGCGGCACCGTCCCCGGCGCCGTCGACTTCGCCGACCGCATCACCCACATCTGGACCAACACCAAGGCGTACCTGGTGGTCATCCATCTGCAGGGCCCCGCCGGAACGCCGGGCTTCGAGGCGGCGAAATCTACGGTGATGCAACAATTCGCGGTCGTAATCCCCTGAAAACCGTGTGCCGGACGCCTCCGCTGGCTAGCATCTGAGCCCATCTTCGACGGCTTCCAACTGCTCAGGGAGGACCACCAATGACCGCTGGACCGATGCCGCCGCCCGCGCCGCCCGGAGGGCGCGCACGCCGAATCGCGATCGCATTCGCGATTCTGGTGGCCGTCATCGTCGTCTACGTCCTGTCCCTGATCGCCGTGCACCTGTTGGCCAAATCGGCGCCTCCGCTGCCAGCGGTGGACCTGAGCAAGGTCGAGGCCGAGGACAGCGTTGTGCAGGTGCGCCTGGAGAAGCTGGACACCGTGGCGAATCGCTTGACGGTGAATGTCCTTGTCTATCCGAAGGATTCGCTGTACGACAAGAACTTCGGCGTGCTCACCACCGACGCGGCGGTGCGGCTGTATCCGGAGAACGACCTGGGCGACCTGCAGTACCCGGTCGGAAAGGCGCCGGCGCAAGTCAGCACCACGATCGCGGCGCAGGGCGACCCGGGCAACTGGCCGTTCGACTCGTACCGGACGGAGGTGATCGCGGCCGACGTGTTCACCGGTTCCGGCCCGAACCGCGAAAAGGCCCCGGCCCGTGTCGAAGTCATCGGGCATCTGGACGGCTGGGACGCCACCGTCACCCGTGTACACGACCCCGACGATCCCAACCCCGACGTGCAGGACAACGTGACGATCACGCTGCAGAGGGCCAAGGGCCCGCTGATCTTCGATGTCGGCATCTGCCTGGTCCTCATCGCCCTGCCCGTGTTGGCCTTGTGGGTGGCCATACCCGTCGCGCTGGGCCGGACGTCGTTCCTGCCGCCGATGACAACGTGGTACGGCGCGATGCTGTTCGCCATCGTCCCGCTGCGCAACATCCTGCCGGGCAGCCCCCCGTACGGATCGTGGATCGACCAAGCCATCGTGCTGTGGGTGCTGATCGGGTTGGTCGCCGCGATGGCACTGTTCCTGCTCGGCTGGTGGCGCCAGCGGGATCGAAAGCAGTCGACCAAGACCTGATCGCCGCGGATCCGGCGCGCGCCCCGGATTTCGCTGGCTGGTGAACAACGGCTGCGTAGGCCGACGCAAATCACCTATTGAGGGGGGAAGTTTCGATGTCTCGCGGGGACGGCGCCGGTTCGCTACGATCTAATCCTTGTGCGCTCGCCCCGCCGAGCGCCACAACCCCTCGGAGGTGTTGACGATGACCCAGGCTCCCCCCGCACCGCCGCCCTCGACACCTCCCACGCCGGAACAGCCGCCGGCGGCGCCGTCAGAGGCGGCCCCCACCCGGCGCAAGCGCCGCAAGGCAGTCGCTTTCGGCCTCCTCGCGGCCTTCGTCGTCTACGGCCTGTCGCTGTTCGGCGTCCACCTGCTTTTCAACGCGGCGGGACCGATCAAGCCACCGGACCTCAATGCGACCGACGACACCGTCGTGCTGGTGCGCATGGAGAAGCTGGATACGGTTGCGAATCGCCTCTCGGTGAAAGTGCTTGTCATTCCCCAGGACAAGATGTTCGACAAGCGCCTCGATGTGCTGACCACCGACACCGCCGTGCGCATGGATCCGCCAAACGATCTGGGAGACCTGGTCTACCCGGCGGGTAAGTCGCCGGCACAGGTCGCCACCACGATCGAGGCACATGGCAATCCCAACAACTGGCCGTTCGACTCCTACAGCACCGACACCCTTTCCGCCGAAGTGCTCGTCGGCCAGGGTGATGCCCGCCAATACGTACCGGCCCGGGTGGAAGTCACCGGGCAGCTGGAAGGCTGGGAGGTCAGCGTCCGCCGCGTCGGCGAAGCGAGCCAGGAATCGGACCGCGGCGACAACGTGATCATCACGTTGCACAGGTCCAAGGGCACGCTGATCTTCGACGCGGGAATCTGCCTGGTGCTCTTCACCCTGCCCGCCTTGGCGGTGACGATCGCCACCCTGATGCTGATGGGGAAGCGGAAATTCGCGCCGCCGTTCGGGTCGTGGTTCGCCGCGGTACTGTTCGCCGTCATCCCCATCCGCAACTTCCTGCCGGGCTCGCCGCCCGCGGGCGCCTGGGTCGACCAGGCCCTGGTGCTCTGGGTGCTGATAGCGCTGGTGGTGGCGATGATCCTGTTCTTTGTCACCTGGTATCGACGAACCGATTAGCGCGGTCGGTGGGCGCCCTACCCTGAAGGGGTGCTCACCGAACTGGTCGAATTACCCGGCGGATCGTTCCGCATGGGCTCGACGAGCTTTTATCCCGAGGAAGCGCCGATCCACACCGTGACCGTCGCCCCGTTCGCGGTGGAGCGGCACCCGGTGACCAACGCGCAATTCGCCGAATTCGTCAGTGCCACAGGCTATCTGACGGTCGCCGAGCAACCGATCGACCCGGCGCTGTATCCGGGCGCGAATCCCGACGACCTGTGTCCGGGCGCGATGGTTTTTCGCCCGACGCCCGGCCCGGTCGACCTGCGTGACTGGCGGCAGTGGTGGGACTGGGCGCCCGGTGCGAACTGGCGTCATCCGTTCGGCCCGGACGGCCCCGACAGCGCCGCGCCGGACCGAGCCGATCACCCCGTTGTCCAGGTGGCCTATCCGGACGCCGCGGCCTACGCGCGCTGGGCCGGGCGGCGGCTGCCGACCGAGGCCGAGTGGGAGTACGCCGCCCGCGCCGGCACCACCACGACCTATTCGTGGGGGGACGAGGAGCGGCCCGGCGGCCGGCTGATGGCCAACACCTGGCAGGGCAGGTTCCCGTACCGCAACGACGGCGCGCTCGGCTGGGTGGGCACGTCGCCGGTGGGGACGTTTCCGTGCAACGGGTTCGGCCTGATCGACATGATCGGCAATGTCTGGGAGTGGACCGCGACCGAGTTCGCCGCGCACCACCGGCTCGATCAGCCGCCGAAGGCGTGTTGCGCGCCATCGGTGCCGGCCGATCCGGCGGTCAGCCAGACGCTGAAGGGCGGTTCGCACCTGTGCGCTCCGGAGTACTGCCATCGCTACCGGCCGGCGGCGCGGTCACCGCAATCGCAGGACACCGCGACGACCCACATCGGGTTCCGCTGCGTGTCGTAAGGCTGCGCGGCCCGGATACCCGCCGACATCCGCGAGGCGCTCGGGCTGTCGCCGGGTGATCAGGTGCACGTCCGCCTCGACGGCCCACGGATCGACCTGGAAAGACCCGCGGATGCGATCGACGAACTCCGCGGGCTGGGCCGGGGAAGGGCGCCGAATCGTTCCCTGGTGGACGAGCTCATCGCCGAGCGGCGCGCCGAGGCGCACGACAATTGACCGCTCTTGACGCGTCGGCGCTGCCGGCACTGATCCACGAGGAGCCCGGCGCCGACCTGGTCGCCGGGGCGATGACCGGTTCGGTCATCGGCACCCCGAATCTTGCCGAGGTCGTCGGCAAACTGGTCGAGGCGGATATCGACGCCTCGGGCATCCGCCAGCTTGTGGTCGCCGCCGGCGTCACCATCGAACCGTTGACCGCCGACGACGCGGAGCTCGCCGGTGCCCTGCGCGCCATCACCGGCGGAAAACGGCTCTCCCTCGGCGACCGATGCTGCCTTGCCCTGGCCATCCGCAGTTCGCCCCCGATCGTCATGACCGCCGACCGTGCCTGGGCCAGCCTCGACCTGCCGATCGAGGTTCGGGCCATCCGCTAGGCAATTATCGGCGAAATTTGGCCCTGAGCTGGTCGTCCCCTAGACTCTAGGGGTTGCCTTGGGCAGACCTCGGCCGGTGCAAATCGGCCCCGCGTGCCCTTCGGCCACACAGACCGCGCACGTCAGGTTTTGGGTTTCCCCTGCCGTGCACACGCAACCAGGTCAGGAGATCGAGTGATTCAGCAGGAATCGCGGCTGAAGGTCGCCGACAACACCGGCGCCAAGGAGATCTTGTGCATCCGGGTGCTTGGCGGTTCGTCGCGGCGCTACGCCGGCATCGGTGATGTCATCGTTGCCACCGTGAAGGACGCCATTCCGGGCGGCAACGTCAAGCGTGGCGAGGTCGTCAAGGCCGTCGTGGTGCGCACCGTCAAGGAGCGCAGGCGCCCCGACGGCAGTTACATCAAGTTCGACGAGAACGCCGCGGTGATCATCAAGCCCGACAACGACCCGCGCGGTACGCGCATCTTCGGGCCGGTCGGTCGCGAACTGCGCGAGAAGCGATTCATGAAGATCATCTCGCTGGCTCCGGAGGTGCTGTAGATGAAGGTCCACAAGGGCGACACCGTGCTGGTGATCGCGGGTAAGGACAAGGGCGCCAAAGGCAAGGTCCTGCAGGCCTACCCGGACCGCAACCGGGTTCTGGTCGAGGGCGTCAACCGGATCAAGAAGCACACCCCGATTTCCACGACGCAGCGCGGAGCCCGGTCGGGCGGAATCGTCACCCAGGAGGCGCCGATCCACGTTTCCAACGTGATGGTGGTCGACTCGGACGGCAAGCCCACCCGGGTCGGCTACCGGGTCGATGAGGAGACCGGCAAGCGGGTCCGTATTTCCAAGCGCAACGGCAAGGACATCTGATGAGTACCGCAGAAAAGGTTCAGCCGCGCCTGAAGCAGCGCTACCGCAACGAGATTCGGGATGCGTTGCACAAGCAGTTCGGCTACGGCAACGTCATGCAGATCCCGACGGTGACGAAGGTCGTCGTCAACATGGGGGTCGGCGAAGCGGCCCGGGACGCCAAGCTGATCAACGGCGCCGTCAACGATTTGGCGCTGATCACCGGGCAACGGCCGGAGATCCGCAAGGCGCGCAAGTCGATCGCGCAGTTCAAGCTGCGCGAGGGCATGCCGATCGGCGTGCGGGTCACCCTGCGCGGAGACCGGATGTGGGAGTTCCTGGACCGCCTCACATCGATTGCGCTGCCACGCATTCGTGACTTCCGCGGGTTGTCGCCCAAGCAGTTCGACGGTGTCGGCAACTACACCTTCGGCCTGGCCGAGCAGTCGGTGTTCCACGAGATCGACGTGGACAAGATCGACCGGGTCCGCGGCATGGACATCAACGTCGTCACCTCGGCGACGACCGACGACGAAGGACGAGCGCTGTTGCGGGCCCTCGGCTTTCCGTTCAAGGAGAACTGACTAGATGGCTAAGAAGGCACTGGTTAACAAGGCCGCGCGCAAGCCGAAGTTCGCGGTGCGCGGCTACACCCGCTGCAGCAAGTGCGGCCGCCCGCGCGCGGTGTTCCGCAAGTTCGGGCTGTGCAGGATCTGCCTGCGCGAGATGGCGCACGCGGGTGAGCTGCCCGGCGTGCAGAAGAGCAGCTGGTGACAGGGGACTAACGATATGACGATGACGGACCCCATCGCAGACTTCCTGACGCGTCTGCGCAACGCCAACTCGGCGTATCACGACGAGGTGAGCTTGCCGCACTCCAAGCTCAAGGCCAACATCGCCCAGATCCTCAAGAACGAGGGATATATCAGCGACTTCCGGACCGAAGACGCCCGGGTGGGCAAGGCACTGGTCATCCAGCTGAAGTACGGGCCGAGCCGCGAACGCAGCATCGCCGGCCTGCGCCGGGTGTCCAAGCCGGGCTTGCGGGTGTACGCGAAATCCACCAATCTGCCGCGGGTGCTCGGCGGCCTGGGCGTGGCGATCATCTCGACGTCCTCGGGCTTGCTGACCGACCGTCAGGCAGCCAGACAGGGCGTGGGCGGCGAAGTCCTCGCATACGTGTGGTGAGGGGTTGAGGAAAAGCCATGTCGCGCATTGGTAAGCAGCCGATTCCGGTCCCCTCCGGGGTCGACGTCACAATCGACGGCCAGAACGTCTCGGTGAAGGGGCCCAAGGGCACGCTGGACCTGAAGGTGGCCGAGCCGATCAGGGTGTCGCGCAACGACGACGGTGCCATCGTGGTCGCCCGCCCCGACGACGAGCGGCGCAACCGCTCGCTGCACGGGCTGTCGCGCACCCTGGTGTCCAATCTGGTGACAGGTGTGACGCAGGGGTACACCACCAAGATGGAGATCTTCGGTGTCGGTTACCGGGTGCAGCTGAAGGGGTCCAATCTCGAGTTCGCGCTGGGATACAGCCATCCCGTGGTGGTCGAGGCCCCCGAGGGCATCACGTTCGCGGTCCAGTCACCCACGAAGTTCACGATTTCCGGGATCGACAAGCAGAAGGTCGGCCAGATCTCGGCGAACATCCGCCGCCTGCGCCGTCCCGACCCGTACAAGGGCAAGGGCGTGCGCTACGAGGGCGAGCAGATCCGCCGCAAGGTCGGAAAGACAGGTAAGTAGTCATGGCGAAAACACAAGCTGCCGCCGCCGTGCGAAAGCCGGTGGGGCAGAGCATATCCGAAACTCGGCGGGTCTCCCGGGTGCGCCGGCACGCACGGCTGCGCAAGAAGATCTCGGGCACCGCGGCGCGCCCGCGGCTGGTGGTGCACCGATCGGCGCGGCACATTCACGTGCAACTGGTCAACGACGAGAACGGCACCACGGTGGCCGCCGCGTCGTCGATCGAGGCCGACGTGCGCGGCGTGGACGGCGACAAGAAAGCCCACAGCGTGCGGGTCGGTCAACTGATCGCCGAGCGCGCCAAGGCCGCCGGCATCGAGAGCGTCGTGTTCGACCGTGGCGGATACACCTACGGGGGACGAATCGCGGCGCTGGCCGATGCCGCGCGCGAGAACGGATTGAGTTTCTGATGACAACTGGAAGGACCGCATGATGGCGGAGCAGCCGACCGGCGCGCAAGGCGCCCCAGAGGGCCGCGACGCACGCGGCGACGGCCGCGATTCCCGCGGCAGGCGCGACAGCGGCCGCGGCGGTCGTGATCGGGACCGTGACGGCGACAAGAGCAACTACCTGGAGCGGGTCGTTGCCATCAACCGAGTCTCCAAGGTGGTCAAGGGTGGCCGGCGATTCAGCTTCACCGCCCTGGTCATCGTGGGTGACGGCAACGGCATGGTCGGTGTCGGCTACGGCAAGGCCAAGGAGGTCCCGGCCGCGATCGCCAAGGGCGTCGAGGAGGCGCGCAAGGGCTTCTTCCGGGTTCCGCTGATCGGCGGCACCATCACGCACCCGGTGCAGGGCGAGGCGGCCGCGGGCGTGGTGCTGTTGCGTCCGGCCAGCCCGGGTACCGGTGTGATCGCCGGCGGCGCCGCGCGCGCGGTGCTGGAATGCGCTGGGGTGCGCGACATCCTGGCCAAGTCGTTGGGCAGCGACAACGCGATCAACGTGGTGCACGCCACCGTCGCCGCGCTCAAGCTGCTGCAGCGTCCCGAGGAGGTGGCCGCCCGCCGCGGACTGCCGATCGAGGACGTCGCACCCGCCGGGATGCTCAAGGCGCGACGCGAAAATGAAGCGCTGGCCAGCGCGACGGCGGCGCGGGAGGCACAGCCATGAGTCAGCTGAAGATCACCCAGGTGCGCAGCACAATCGGGACGCGCTGGAAGCAGCGCGAGAGCCTGCGCACGCTGGGGCTGCGCCGGATTCGCCATTCGGTGGTCCGGGAGGACAACGCACAGACGCGCGGCCTGATCGCGGTGGTGAGCCACCTCGTCGAGGTGGAGCCGGCCGAGACGGGCGCCGGAGGTAAGAACAAATGACACTCAAGCTGCACGACCTGAAGCCCGCGCCCGGGTCGAAAACCGCTCGTACCCGCGTCGGTCGCGGCGACGGCTCCAAGGGCAAGACCGCGGGACGGGGCACCAAGGGCACCAAGGCCCGCAAGCAGGTGCCGACGACCTTCGAGGGCGGGCAGATGCCGATCCACATGCGGCTGCCCAAGCTCAAGGGGTTCCGCAACCGGTTCCGCACCGAATACGAGATCGTCAACGTCGGTGACATCAACCGGCTGTTCCCCAAGGGCGGCACCGTCGGCGTCGACGACCTGGTCGCCAAGGGCGCCGTCCGCAAGAACTCGTTGGTCAAGGTGCTCGGCGACGGCAAGCTGACCGCCAAGGTCGACCTGTCCGCACACAAGTTCAGCGCCAGCGCCCGCGAGAAGATCACCGCCGCGGGCGGCTCGGTCACCGAGCTGTAGCTCCCCTGCGCGAGCAGACGCAAAAGCCCCCGGCGCGCCGTGCGTGCGGGGCTTTTGCGTCTGCTCGCGGGACTAGCGCAGCTGCGGAATCACTTCCGCGGCAAGGCGTTCCATCTGCTCACCGTTCTCGGCGACGTCGACGCCGACGGGGTTGAGCAGCAGCATCTGCGCCCCGGCGTCGATCACCTCGCGCAGTCCGCGCGCGACGTCGTCAGCGGTGCCCGACACGGGAACCGAATCGATGCCGGACATCTGCCCGTAGATGCGGCGCAGCCCGGCGAGCACCCGCTCGCGCGCCCGCGCGGCATCGTCGTCGATCATCAGATAGACCCGTTTGCCGATGGTGAAGTGCGTCGGGTCCTTGTGCTGTTCGTCGAGTTCGCGGCGCACGATGCCGACGGCTTCGGCGAACGCCTCGGTGGTCGACGAGCCCGCGCCCAGAAACGAGTCACCGTGGCGCACCGCCCTGGCCAGCGCCCTGGGGGCAAGCCCGCCGAACCAGATCGGGGGGTGTGGCCGCTGCACCGGCTTCGGCTGGATGGGAAGGTCGTCGACGTCACGGAACCGGCCGTGGAACGTCACCCTGGGGTCGTCGGACCAGGCCGCCTTCATCAGTTCCAGGCTCTCGGTGAAATAGCTGATGTAGGTTGCCTTTTCGACGCCGAACGCGGCGAACCTGCGAAATCCGCCGCCGGGTGCGACGCCGACGTCCAGCCGCCCGTGGGACAGCCGGTCCACGGCAGTCACGGACGATGCCAGCTGCAGCGGATCATGCAACGAGGACACCAGCACGGCGACCCCGAGGCGCAGCCGCTCGGTGCAGGCCGCGCAGTAGGCCAGCAGCTCCAGCGGCGCCAGCAGCGGCGCCTCGCCGATGATCTGCTCGAGCACCCAGCCCCCCTCGAACCCGAGTTCCTCGGCGCGCGCGAGATACAAGCGCAGCCCGGCCGCGTCGAGGCCATCGAAGTCGAGTTGGGGGATGGCGATCGAGAACCTCACCCCACCACCGTACGGCCGCCGATCGGTAGGCTGCGATCATGTTCGCCTTCCTGCCTTCGCTTCCCGGCATCGCGAAATGGGGGGACGAGGTGCGCGCCCTGGCCGGTCGCGTCGACACGGCGCGGCACCACGGCGTTCCCAACGGCTGCGTGCTCGAACTCAGCCTGCGCTCGGCGCCGCCGGAGACCTCCGGCTTCGACCCGCTGGCGATCATCACCGGGGCCGGACGGCCGCTGACGCTGCGCGACGCGGTCGCCGCGATCCACCGCGCCGCCGAGGACGACCGTGTTGCCGGGCTGATCGCCCGCGTGCCGCTCTCCGCGGCGCCGCCGGCGGCGGTTCAGGAGCTGCGCGAGGCCGTCGCGGCCTTCACCGCAGTCAAGCCGTCGCTGGCGTGGGCCGAAACGTATCCGGGCACGCTGTCGTACTACCTGGCTTCGGCATTCGGCGAGGTGTGGATGCAGCCCTCGGGCGCCGTCGGCCTGGTCGGCTTCGCCAGCAACGCCACCTTCCTGCGGGATGCACTCGAGAAGGCGGGAATCGAACCCGAGTTCGTCACGCGCGGCGAATACAAGTCGGCGGTCGACCGGTTCACCGAGGACGGGTTCACCGAAGCCCACCGCGAGGCCGTCACCAGGCTGCTGGAAAGCCTGCAAGAACAGGTATGGCGGGCGGTCGCCGAATCACGCAGCATCGATCCGGGCGGGATCGACGCGCTGGCCGACCGGGCGCCGCTGTTGCGCGACGACGCCGTCGCCTCCGGCCTGGTCGACCGGATCGGCTTCCGCGACGAGGCCTATGTGCGGATCGCGGAACTGGTTGGCGTGGAAGGCATCTCACCGGAGTTCATCGACTCCGACGACAACGCCCCACCGCGGCTCTATCTGTCGCGATACGCCGGCGCGGCCCAGTCCCGGCTGGCCCCGCCGCTGCCGCCGATCCCCGGCCGGCGGCCCAAACCCACGCTGGCCCTGGTGACCGTCGCGGGCCACATCGTCGACGGCCGCGGCGGGCCCCGGTTCCTCCCGTTCGGCCCCACGGCCGTCGGCGGCGACACGATCGCGGCGGCGCTGCGGGAGGCGGCCGCCGACGACGCGGTCTCCGCGATCGTGCTGCGGGTGGACAGCCCGGGCGGCTCGCTCTGCGCCTCCGAGACCGTCTGGCGCGAGGTGACACGGGCCCGTCGGCGCGGCAAACCGGTGGTGGCGTCGCTGGGGTCCGTGGCCGCCTCGGGCGGGTATTACATCTCGATGGGCGCCGACGCGATCGTGGCCAACCCGGGCACGATCACCGGCTCGATCGGTGTGTTCACCGGAAAGTTCGTCATTCGCGATCTGAAGGAACGGCTCGGGGTGGGCTCGGATGCCGTGCGCACCAACGCCAATGCCGATGCCTGGTCGATCGACGCGCCGTTCACGCCGCAGCAGCGGGCCCACCAGGAGGCCGAGGCGGACCTGGTCTACGCCGACTTCGTCGAGCGGGTGGCGCAGGGCCGCAACCTGAGCGTCGAAGCGGTGGATGCCGTTGCCCGGGGGCGGGTTTGGACAGGCGGCGACGCCGCCGAGCGCGGCCTGGTGGACGAACTCGGCGGGCTCAGGACCGCCGTGCGCCGGGCCAAGGTCCTGGCCGGCCTGGACGAGGACACCGAGGTGCGCATCGTCAGCTATCCGGGCGCCTCGCTGCTGGACTTCGTGCGGCCCCGGGCGTCGTCGCAACCGGCCGCGGCGTCACTGCCGGACGCGCTTGGCGCGCTGCTGGGCCGCTCGGCCGCCGGGATCCTGGAGAATGTCGGGCAGGCGCTGAGCGGCACGCGCGTGCTGTGGCTGGGGGAGTCGCGCTTCTAGCCTTCAGCCGGTGAGCCCGCCGCTGATGAAGATGATCTCGCCGAGCGGGTCGTCGTGTTCCGGGTTGGGCACCTCGATGTCGTTGCGCTTGAACAGTTCCGTGCGCGTCACGCCCTCGACGTCCCACCCCTTGGCGCGCAGATAGTCGACGACGTGGTTGCGCTCGCCGGTGTAGACCAGCGACGCCATGTCGATGTCCATGCCGTGGTCGCGGAATGAACCCGACATCTCCCGCGCCCGGTCGACGTCGAAATCGATGATGCCGGGCACGAATTCGGTCGCGATCGTGCTCCCGGGCACGCTGAGCGCGGTGATGTTGTCGAACAACCGGTCCTGGGCCTCCGGCGGCAGGTAGATCAGCAGGCCCTCGGCCAGCCACGCGGTCGGTGCGGCGGTGTCCAGCCCGGCCGCTCGTAGCGCCGCCGGCCAGTCGGCGCGCAGGTCGATCGGGACGGTGCGGCGTTCGGCGGTCGGCTGCGCGCCGAGGCCCTCCAGCGTGCTGGTCTTGAACCCGATCACGCGTGGCTGGTCGATCTCGTAGACCACGGTGCCGGCCGGCCACGGCAGCCGGAAGGCGCGCGAGTCCAATCCCGACGCGAGGATCACCACCTGGCGGACGCCGGTGCGGGTCGCGTCGATGAAGTAGTCGTCGAAGTACTTGGTGCGCACCGCCATTCCGTCGATCATGGCCTGGATGCGCGTCGGCGACGCGTTCTCGATCGCGTCCAGGTCGAGCTCGCCGTCCATCATCTTGGTGAAGAAATCCACCCCCACCGCGCGCACCAGCGGGTCGGCGAACGGGTCGTTGATCAGGCCGCGCGGGTCCTTGGTCGCCATGGCGCGGCCGGCCGCGACCATCGTCGCGGTCGCGCCCACGCTGGACGCGAGATCCCAGTTGTCGTCGTGAGCGCGTGGCATGGGCCGTACCCTACTTGAGGGTGGCGGCGACGTAGCTCATCTCCCCGAAGGTGGCCGCCATCTCGTCCTCGGGGAACTCAAACCCGTTGCGCGCATACAACTCCCGGGCGGGATGGGGCGTCACCTCCCAACCGTGGGTGGTCAGGTAATCGAGGACCACGTTGCGCTCGCCCCGGTAGAACAGGTCGGCCGCGTTGAGATCGAAACCGAACCGCTGCCACCGCTCGGAGATCCGCTGCAGGCGCTCATCTGAAAAGGCGTTCGGGTCGGGCACGTGTTCGGTGGCCAGCCGGCTGCCCGGCGCGCTGAGCGCGGTGATGTTGTCGAACAATCGATCCTGCGCCTCCGGCGGCAGGTAGGGCAGCAGGCCCTCCGCGCTCCACGCCGTTGGCCGGGTGACGTCAAATCCGCCCTCGCGCAATGCGGCGGGCCAGTCGTCGCGCAAATCGACGGCGATCGCGCGGCGTTCGGCGGACGGGGCGGCGCCGAGGTCGGCCAGCGTATTGGTCTTGAACGCGATCACCTGCGGCTGGTCGATCTCGTAGACCACCATGCCGTCCGGCCAGCGCAACCGGTAGGCCCTGGTGTCCAGGCCGGAGGCCAGGATCACGGCCTGCCGCACACCATCGTCGGCCGCGCCGATGAAGAACTCGTCGAAAAACCTGGTCCGCACCGCGATCTGCTCCCTGCGTGCCTTGCGGTTGAACAGCGGATCGTCCTCGAAATCCAGCTCGCCGTCGATGATGCGGACGAAGGGGTCCAGTCCGACCGCGCGGACCAGCGGCTCGGCCAGCGGATCGTCGAGCAGCGGATCGGGCCCCTGCGACGCCACGGCGCGGGACGCGGCGACCATGGTCGCCGTCGCTCCCACGCTCGACGCCGGTCCCCAGCTGTCGCCGTCGGTGCGTCCCGACGTCATTTCAGGTAACCCTTCACGTAGCGCATGTCGCCCATGCGCGTGTCGGCGCCGTCGAGGGGTGGAAGTCCGTTGTCCGCGAACAGGTCCCGGATGCTGATTCCGTTCACGTCCCAGCCGTGGTCGGCCAGGTAGGGAGCCGCCTCGTTGCGCTCGCCGAAGTACACCAGCCCCGCCATGTCGAGGTCGAAGCCGTGCGCGCGCCACCGTTCGGAGATGCGTTGCATGCGTTCCTTCATCTTCTCCTCGTCGCCGGGCTGCGGGTTGGGCGCGCTTTCGGTGGCGAACCGGCTGCCCGGCGCGCTGAGCTCGGTGATGGTGTCCAGCAGGCGGTCCTGCGCATCCGGCGGCAGGTAGCCGAGCAGTCCCTCGGCGCTCCATGCGGCCGGCCGGGCGGGGTCGAATCCGGCGGCGCGCAGCGCGGCGGGCCAGTCGTCGCGCAAATCGACCGCGACCACGCGCCGCTCGGCGGTCGGCGCGGCGCCCAGCTCGGCCAGCGTGCGGGTCTTGAATTCGACGACCCGCGGCTGGTCCACCTCATAGACGACGGTCCCGGCCGGCCACGGCAGTCGGTACGCGCGGGAGTCGAGCCCCGAGGCCAGGATCACCACCTGCGTGATGCCCGCGCTCGTCGCCTCCAGGAAGAACTCGTCGAAGAACTTGGTGCGCACCGCCATGTTGTCGGCCATGCGCGACATGGCCCCGGCGGACCCCGCGGAGGCGCCGTCGTGCGCGTCGTTCAACTCGTCGGGGTTCACCTCGCCGGTCGCCAGCCGGGTGAGCAGGTCCACCCCGACGGCCCTGACCAGCGGCTCCGCGTAAGGATCGTCGATCAGCGGACGGTCGTCCCGGCTCGCCACCGCGCGGGCCGCCGCGACCATCGTCGCGGTCACGCCGACGCTGGAAGCCAGGTCCCAGGTGTCTCCGTCGTACCTGGTGGAAGTCATGCTCTGCCCCTATCGCATGTAATTAGCCCGTCTCGGTGAATAATTAGACAGTATAACAAGCTCCCAACCACTGTATTCCCGCGCCGATTCGCGGCAACCTTGACGGATGGCGTATGCGGCAGCGGGTAAGCGGGTGCTGATCACCGGCGCTTCGTCGGGGTTGGGGGCCGCGCTGGCCCGCCAGCTCGCCGCCCGGGAAGCGGTGGTGGGACTGGTCGCCCGCCGCCGAGACCGGCTGGGCGAGGTGCTGGCCGACTGCCGGAAGGCCTCGCTGCAATCGGCGATGTGGGTGGCCGACCTGGCCGACACCGCCGCGCTGCGGGATCTGGCGCTGGGCGCGTGGGATGCTCTCGGCGGCGTCGACGTGCTGATCAACAACGCCGCGATCCCGAAGCGACGGCCCGTCACCGACCTGGATCCCGACGAGGCGGAGAACGTCATGCGGGTCAACTTCTTCGCCCCGATGCGACTGACGCTGGCGCTGCTGCCACGGATGCTGGCCCGCGGATCGGGCCTGATCGTCAATGTGTCCAGCGTCGGCGGGCGGCTTCCGATCATCCACGAAACCGCCTATTGCGCAAGCAAGTTCGCGCTGTGCGGATGGAGCGAGGCGATGGCCGTCGACCTGCACGGCAGCGGGGTCTCGGTCAAGCTGATCGAGCCCGGCCCGGTCGACACCGAGATCTGGGACCACCCGGGCAGCGAGGAGCCCCTCTACCAGGGGCCCAAGGTGCCGCCCGACGAAGTTGCGGCCGGCATCATCGACGCCCTGGGCAGCGACACGTTCGAGCACTATGTCCCGGACATGAAGGCGGTCGTGGACGCCAAGAACGCCGACCTCGACGCCTTCATCGCCGGGGTGGCCGGGATGGCGCCGCGATGAAGGCGCTCGTCTACGGCGTGCCGCCGGAGCCGCCGCCGGGACCCGACGACGCCCTGACCCGCAGCCCGGTCGCACTGAAGCAAGTCGCGGATCCCCAACTGCTGCACGACGATTGGGTGATCACCCGGCCCCGGCTGACCGGCATCTGCGGCTCGGACTCCAAGCAGATCCTGATGGACTTCGGCGAGGACGACGTCGACAACGCCCTGGCCGCGTTCTGTTCCTTCCCGCAAGTCATGGGTCACGAGGTGGTCGCAGACGTGGTCGCGGTGGGGCCCAAGGCCCGCGGACTCGAGGTCGGGCAGCGGGTGGTGCTCAACCCGTGGCTGTCGTGCGGGCCGCGCGGCATCGAACCGCCCTGCCCCGCCTGCCGAAGCGGCGACTACAGCCTGTGCTGGAGCTTCACCGACGGCGACATCAAGCCCGGCATCCACACCGGGGTGTCCGCCGACGTCACCGGCGGCTACGCCGAACTGATGCCCGCCCACGACAGCATGCTGTTCGGGGTTCCCGATTCGATTCCCGACGAGCTCGCCGTGTTCGCCGACCCGTTCTCGGTGTCGCTGCACGCCATCACCCGCCACCCGCCGCCCCGCTCGGGCCGGGTGCTGGTGTATGGGGCCGGCTCGCTGGGGTTGTGCGCGGTCGCGATTTTGCGGGCGCTCTATCCCGACGTGGCGGTCGCGGTGGTGGCGCGGTTCGACGCCCAGGCGGCGCTGGCCCGGCGGTTCGGGGCCGCGTTGGTGGTGGGCCACGAGCCGCGCCTGGCCCTCATCGAAGAGATCGTCGCCTGGGGCGGCGGCCGGTTGCGCCAGCCGCTGCAGGGCTTGCCCATGGCCTACCCGGGTGCCGTCGACGTCGTCTACGACACCGTCGGCAAACCGGAGACGTTCGAGGTCGGGGTGCGGGTCCTGCGCTCCCGGGGGACGCTGGTGAAGGCCGGCGTCCACGCGCCCGGCCGGTGGGAGTGGAGTCCGTTGTATTTCAAGGAGATCAGCTGGGTCGGGTCCAATGCCTTCGGGGTCGAGGAGGTCGACGGGCGGCGCAAGCACGCCATCGCCCACTACCTCGACCTGGTTGTCGACGGCCGGGTGGACCTGGGGCCCATGCTGACCCACACCTTCCGGCTGGAGCAGTGGCGCGAGGCGTTCCTCGCGATCGCCGACCAGGGCGAGAGCGGCGCCGTCAAGGTCGCATTCGACCAGCGTTAGACCAGCGCGCCCGGGGATCCGGTGATGGGCAAGTCGATTGGGGTGATGACGCCCGGTCGTGCGTCGCACAGGAACGGGATGGCGTTGACGGCCGCGACGGCGGTGCTGTCCATCAGCACGGTCATGACGTCCTCTCCGGGCTTGCCGAACCGGATCGTCGCGTCGACGTATGGCTCGCCTTCGATCACCACGCTGAAACCCTTGGGGTCGGTCCATTTTGGCTCGAGCGCGTCGTCGCTCATGGTCCAGCAGATGGCCAGCTCGACGACCGGGCGGCCGCCGCGAAATCCTCGATAGGTGCGCCGCTGGCCCCCGGCGGTGCCGGCGGCGTAGCCCACCCAGCCCAGATTCAGATCCCGGGTGAGGACGGCGGGCTCGACGAACGCCTCCTTGGCGTCGAGTTCGGTACCCAGCATGGCGGCGATCATGTCCAGCGTCTCGAAGTAGCCGAGGCCGTAGCGTTGCGTCGCCGGGTCGAGGTGTGTCACCGGCTCGCGGGGCGGTTTGCCGAATCCGAGCACCTTCCACACGTCTTGCACGGGATAAGTTGTGCAGTCCAGTGTTTCGACGAGCTTGACGCTGCGTACCCGTGGGCAGGCGCCGGTGAGGAAGCCGGCGACGACGTTGATGAAGCCGGGCTCGAATCCCGTTCCCAGGAACGTCGCTTGGCCCTGTCGCGCGGCCTCCTCGAGGACCGGGAGTTCGACCGGGTGATGGGTGCCGGTCAGGAAGTCGCCCGTGGTGACGACGTTGATGCCACGGCGCAGCATCGTTTCCACCAGTTCGTAGTCGATGGCACGCGGCATGTAGTTCACGCAGTCCGGCGCGAGGTCCAGCAACGCGTCGACATCGCTCGTCGCGGTGACTCCCGTCGGGGGCCGGTCCGCGAGCACCCCCGCGTCGCACCCCACCTTGTCCGCGCCCAGGGCGTGCACGCCCACGACCTCCAAGTCGTCGCGGTCGAGCAGGATGCCGAGCGCTCGCTTGCCGATGTTGCCGGTTGACCACTGAACCACGCGGTAGGGCGCCATGGCGTCAACCGTAACGGGCGCCCTCAGGGCCGGGTCGCGCGATAGTAGGTGAGCCGTCCGACCACGCGTTGCCGATGCGTGGCGACCTCGGTGCAGTCGAAACCGGCACCGCGCAACAGGCGCGGAATCGCGTCGCCGAGGTTGCCGGCCGCGTGCGGGCTGCGCCTGATGAGCCGCGCCAGCACGCCGCCATCGGCCGCCGTGTCGCCGCCGATATCGACCAGGTGCAGCCTGCCGCCCGGGCGCAGGACCCGGAAGATCTCCTCCGCCGCAGCGGTTTTCGCGTCGTCACTCACATGGTGCAGCATCATCGATGACAGCACCCGGTCGAATTCGCCGTCGGCGTACGGCAGCCGCTCGGCGTAGCCGCGCTCGAAGCGGATCCCGTCGGTCTTTCTCCGCGCCCGGTCCAGCGCCCGCGGGTCGGGGTCGCACCCGACCGCGTCCAGGTGGGGATAGCCGCGTTTGGCCCGAATGATGAGATTGCCGGTGCCGCAGCCGATTTCCAGCACACGATGGCAGTCGGCGAGCTCCGCCTGCGCGATCAGAGACTCGTGGACCCTTTTCATGCCCAGCAGGCGAGAGATCAGGTCGTAGCAGGGCAGCAGCGCGTCGTGGCCGGCGGCGGGCAGGTAGTCATGTGGATGATGTTTCGTCACAGCATCCATGGTGAACCGGTGAACTGGCCGAGAATTGGGTGATCATCGGTGAAAGTAGGACTATCTTTGGCGACATGACACGTCCAGCTCGGATGGTTCGGCAGCGTGCGGGCGTGCCGATCTACGAGTACCGGACCGATCCGGACACGCCGCCGGTGTCGGTGGTGCGGTCGGGGCCCGAGGATTTCGTCGAGCGCGGTCGCCACATTCACGACTTTCCGGCCCTTTGGTACCTTCCCGCGGCCGGGCTGGTCCACGTGGCGGCCGCGGGTCAGGTGCTCGACCCGGAGCGGCTCGAGCATCGAGACGCCGGGGTCGCCGTGTTCTTCGACCCCGCCGCGCTCGGTGAAGACGCGCGATCGCCCTGGCCGGCGTGGCGGGCGCACCCGCTGCTGTTCCCGTTCCTGCACGGCCAGGTCGGCGGGATACTGCGCCTGGATGTGCCCGCAGCGCGGCGGGCGGCGTGGGATGCGGCGATAAGTTCGATCGAAACCGAGCTGCTTGCGCGCCAGGACGGCTATCGGCAGGCGGCGCTGGCACATCTGACCCTGTTGCTGATCGACCTCGCCCGGCTGGCCGGGCCCGTGGTGGCCGAGCTGCGGCGCAGCGGTGAACCGCTGCTGGCCGAGGTGTTCGACGTGATCGACCGGCGTCACGCCGGGCCGTTGTCGCTGCGCGACGTCGCCGGCGAACTCGGCATGACCCCGGGACACCTGACCACCGTGGTGCGCCGCCGCACCGGGCGCACGGTCGGGGAGTGGATCACCGAACGCCGCATGGCCACTGCTCGCGCGTTACTCACGGAAACCGACCTGCCGGTCGCGGAGGTTGCGAGGAGGGTCGGCATGCCCGATCCCGGTTACTTCAGCCGGTTATTCGGCCGGGCGCACGGCGCCTCGCCCCGCGAATGGCGTCACAGGGATTCGATGTCCAGCCAGTAGTCGACGTCGAAGCCGTCCTCGACGGCGCGGATCGTCGCACCGCCGCGGCCCGGGTAGTGCGCGGGTATCACGGCGGCGTTCGCCCGGGTGGCCTCGGTGAGGATCCGGCGCCGGGTGGCCGCGGCGGCGGCCCCGTCGATGTCGAAGGCGCAGGCGTCGTCCGGTCGGCGCAGCTGCAGCGGGCTATGGGTGAGGTCGCCGACGAAAACCGCGGACCGGCCGGCGTCCAGCCACAGCACCGACGAACCCGGCGTGTGGCCGGGCGCGGGCCGCAGCCGCAGCGACTCGCTGATCCGATAGTCGTCCGACCATTGCACGATCTGCGCATCGACGGGCAAGACGCTGTCGGCGAAGACGAGTTGATTGCCGGGCTCCTGGCCCGCGGGTCCGTCCGGCGAGAAGTGGTGGTAGTCGGCGGCCGGTATCAGGTATCGGGCGTTGGGAAACGTCGGCACCCAGGTGTCGTTCTCGCGCATGGTGTTCCAGCCGACGTGGTCGGAATGGACATGGGTGTTGACCACCACGTCCACCGCGCTGCGGTCGATGCCCGCCGACCGCAGCGCGGCCAGGAAGCCGGTGTTCAGATGATCCAGGGCCGGCAGATGCGGTCGGGCGCGGTCATTGCCGACGCCGGTGTCCACCATGACGGTCAGCCCGTCGACCTCGATCACCCAGCTCTGGATGGCGACGTGCCAGCTCGCGGTGTCGGGGTCGAAGAAGTCCGGCACCAGCAGGTCGGCGTTGTCGCGCCAGCCCTCGGGCGGGGTGTGGGCAAAGGCCTGGGTCGGCACGTCGAAGCGCGTTTCCAGCACCCGCGTCACGCTGGCGCGACCGAGTTGTGTCTTCAATTCGCGCGCAGATAGCTATAGACCATCCCGAAGTTGCGGTTGACTTCCTCGGGAATGTCCACCGGCCCTCCGAGAGCCTTTGCGCCCCAGACGATTTGGGCGGTGCGCTCGACCAGGGCGGTGATGTGCATGACCTTGTCCGGCCGCGGCCCGACGGCCACCAGGCCGTGGTTGGCGATCAGCGCCGCGCCCCGGCCTTCGAGCGCCTTGACCGCGTTGAGGCCGACCTCCGGCGTGCCGGACGCCGCGTACTCGCTGCATCGAACGTCGCCGCCGCAATAGACCGCGAACTCGTCGATGCAGGCCGGGATCGGCTCGTGGGCGATGGCGAACATGGTCGCCCAGATCGGGTGGCTGTGAATGACGCTGCCGATGTCGTCGAATGCCTTGTAGCACGCCAGGTGCAGCTTGGATTCCGACGACGGCGAGCGGCCCTCCGCGGCCTTCAGCACGGTGCCCTCGGGATCGACCAGGACCAGGTCGTCGAGCTGCATGTCGCGATAGTCGACCGACGACGGCGTGATGACGATGTTGCCGTCGGAGCGCCGCGCCGAGATGTTGCCGGCGGTTCCCTCGACCAGGCCCCGGCGCAGCATGTCCCTGGCGGCGTCCAGCACCGCGGTTTCCGGATTGTCGACAAACTTCATGACCCGAGCACCTCCGGGTTGACGATATGGGCGGGCGTCCTGCCGGACAACAGCGCCTCCAGGTCGTCGGCGACCATCTGCGCCTGCCGAGCCTCAGTGTTCCACGTGGCGCCCCCGATGTGCGGGGTCAGCACGACGTTGGGCATGCCCACCAACGGGTGATCGGTCGGCAGCCATTCGCCGACGAAGTGATCCAGCCCGGCGGCGGCCACCTTGCCGGACCGCAGGGCGTCGACGAGCGCGTCGGTGTCGTGCAGCTGGGCCCGGGCGGTGTTGACGAAGACCACGCCGTCGCGCATCGCCGCGAACTGGTCGGCGCCGATCATCCCGATGGTGTCGTCGGTGACCGGCGCGTGCAACGAGATGACGTCGGCGTCGCCGAGTAGCTCGTCGAGGGAATGCCGGGCTTCGTCGTTGTACGGGTCGTAGGCGATGACCCGCATGCCCAGCCCGGTCAGCCGCCAGCGCAGCGCGCGGCCGACGGCGCCGAGGCCCACCAACCCGGCGGTGAGCCCGGCGATCTCCCAGCCGCGGAACCGCTGATACGGGATGATGCCGTCGCGAAACATGTTGCCGCTGCGGACATCCGCGTCGGCGGTCAGCACGTGGCGGGTGGCGGCGAGCAGCAGCGCCACCGCCATCTCCGCGACCGCGTCGGCGTTGCGGGCGGGCGTGTTCAGCACCGGGATGCCCGCCGCGGTGGCGCCGGCGATGTCGACGTTGTTGGGGTCGCCCCGGGTGGACGCTATGGCAATCAGGGCGCGCCGCCCCTGGCCGAACACCGGTCCGCGGACCGAGTCGCTTTCCACCACAACCACATCGGCGCCCTCGGCGGTGATGCGTTCGGCCAGCTGTTCCGGACTGTAGATGCGCAGCGGGTTCTGCTCGATCCACGGGTCGTACACCACGTCGGCCAGCTGCTGTAGCTTGGCGAACCCCGGTCCGCGCAGCGGGGCGGTCACCAAGGCACGCGGTCTTGACGTCACGAACCCTAATGCTGGCGTACGGTGACGCCCGTGTCACGTGAAGGCGTCACGATCGGCATCGACGTGGGCAGCACGGCCGTCAAGGCGGTGGCCGCCGACGCCGACGGCCGGGTGACGGCGCGGGCGCGGATCCCGCACGGGTTGCGGGTACCGACGCCCAATCGGCTGGAGCACGACGCCGACGAGGCGTGGCGACGGGGCCCGCTCGCGGCCCTCGGCGAGCTGCGTCCCGGGCCCGAGGTCCGGGCGGTCGCGGTCGCGGCGATGGTGCCCTCGATGACCGCCGTCGACGCCGGGGGAACGCCGCTGACGCCCGGCCTGCTGTACGGCGACGAGCGCGGCCGGGTGCCGGGAGAACAGGCTCCGCCGCTGCCCGCGCTGGGGGAGGCCGCCGAGTTCCTGCGCTGGACGGCCGCCGAGGCGCCCGGCGCGGCCGGTTACTGGCCGGCGCCGGCGGTGGCCAACCACGCCCTCGCGGGTGAGGCGCTCATCGACGTCGCCACGGCGGCCACGGCGTTCCCGCTGTTCGACGGGACGGGCTGGAACCCGACCGCATGCGCCGAGCGTGGCGCGACCTTCGAGCAGATGCCGCGGGTGGAGACGATCGGGACGGCGGCCGGGCAGGTGCGCGGGACCGGCGCTGTGTTGGGGGTCGGGGCCATCGACGCGCTGTGCGAGCAGATCGTGGCCGGCGCCGATCGCGACGGCGACGTGCTGGTGATGTGCGGCACCACGCTGATAGTGTGGGCGATCCTGCCCGAGGCGCGGCAGGTGCCGGGCCTGTGGACCATTCCGCACACCACCGCCGGGAAGAGCCTGATCGGCGGCGCCAGCAACGCCGGCGGCCTGTTCCTCGGTTGGGTGGATCGCCTTGTCGCACCGGGCGACCCGGAGTCGGCGGGCCCGCATCGGGTGCCGGTGTGGTCGCCCTACATCCGCGGGGAGCGCACGCCGTTCCACGACCCGGACCGCCGCGCCGTGCTCGACGCCCTGGACCTCACCCACGACGCCGCCTCACTGCGCCGGGCCGCCTACGAGGCGTCGGGCTTCGTCGTTCGTCAGCTCATCGAGCTGAGCGGGGCGCCGGCGGCGCGCATCGTCGCGACCGGCGGCGGCACCCGGCTGCAGCCCTGGATGCAGGCCATCGCCGACGCCACCGGCCGGCCGGTGGAGGTGTCCGCGGTGGCCGAGGGCGCGGCGCTGGGAGCGGCGTTCCTCGCGCGCATCGCGGCCGGGCTGGAGACGACGATCGCCGACGCCGCCCGCTGGGCGTCCACCGACCGCGTCGTCGAGCCCGATCGGGGTTGGGCCGCGGCGATCGAGGAGCGCTACCAGCGTTTCCTGGAGCTGGGAAATCGACCATCCGAGGCGATACCTCCGGCCGCGATCTAGTCTGGTGCAATGATCGCCGACCACGACCGCAAAGCCGTCCGCCGAGAGATCGCCGACGCCCTGTTGAACGCCCTGGAACGCCGGCACGAAATCGCCGACGTCGTCGTCGAGTCCGAGAACAACGCGGCCGCGGTCGAGGCGATCGTCAACTTGCTCGACACGTCGCATGCCGCCGCCGAAGCGGTGATGGGCATGTCGTTTGCTCAGCTGACCCGCGACTCGCGCGGCAAGATCCTTGCCGAGCTCGAGGACCTGAACAAACAGCTGAGCTTCACGCTGGGCGAGCGGCCGGCCAGCTCCGGCGAGACGTTGGAGCTGCGGCCCTTTTCCGCCGAGCACGACCGCGACATCTTCGCCGCGCGCACCGAGGACGTCGGCGCCGCCGGCGACGGCTCCGGCGGCCCCGCGGGCAACCTCGACGACGAGATCCGCGCGGCGCTGCGACGCGTCGACGACGAGGAGGCTGCCTGGTTCGTGGCCGTCGACTCGGGGCAGAAGGTCGGGATGGTGTTCGGCGAGCTGGTCGGCGGCGAGGTGAACGTGCGGATCTGGATTCACCCCGAGCACCGCAAGAGGGGTTACGGCACCGCCGCGCTGCGCAAGTCACGGTCGGAGATGGCGTATTGCTTCCCTGCCGTGCCGTTGGTGGTTCGGGCGCCGGCGGCCAAACCCTAAGCTAGCACCGCCGAGACGTATCGAATGTCGCCGAACGCGACTATCGACGCTTCGCTGGGGAAGTCAAAACCGTTGGCGGCGTACAGTTCTGGAGTGCCGTGCACCGTCGGCCGCCAGCCCCGCTCGCGTAGGTAGGCCACCGCGTCGTTGCGCTCGCCGGGGTAGACCAGGTCGGCCCAGTTGAGGTTCAGCCCCAGCCGGCGCCAGCGCTCGCTGATCTCGCGGCCCCGCTTTTCGATGCGGTCGCGGATGTTCGGCACGTAGCCGGTGCCCAGCCTGCTGCCGGCGGCGGACAGCGCGGTGATGTTGTCGAACAGGCGGTCCTGCGCGTCCGGCGGCAGGTAGCCCAGCAACCCCTCGGCGATCCAGGCCGCGGGCCGCGTGGTGTCGAATCCGCTGGCGCGCAAGGCGTTCGGCCAGTCGTCGCGCAGGTCGATGCCCACCGCCCGGCGGTCGGCGGTCGGGGTTGCGCCGAGGCCGGCCAGGGTGCGGGTCTTGAACTCGATCACCTTCGGCTGGTCGATCTCGTAGACGACGGTGCCGGCCGGCCATGCCAGCCGGTAGGCGCGGGTGTCGAGGCCGGAGGCCAGGATGACCGCCTGGCGGATGCCGGCGTCGGCGGCGTCGGTGAAGAACGAGTCGAAGAACCGGGTGCGGACCGCCATCCCCTCGCTGAGCCGCCGCGGGGTGAACGCGGGATCGTCCTCGGCGCCTTCGATTTCGCCGTTCATCATCCGGATGAAGGCGTCCACGCCCACCGCGTTCACCTGGGGTTCCGCGAATGGGTCGTCGATGAGCGGGTTCGGGCCCTTCGAGGCCATCGCCCGCCGGGCGGCCACCGCGGTGGCGGTGGCGCCCACGCTGGACGCCAGATCCCAACTGTCGCCTTCGAAACGGCGGGTATCGCTGTCGGTATCGGCCACGGCGGGCTCCTAACCCAGCGTCGCGGTGACGGCGACGATGTTGCGTAGCTGGGACGTCTCGTCGTCCGGGAAGACCAGACCGTAGTCGGCGAAGTACTCGCGCCGCTCCCGCGTGCTGACCTGCCAGCCCAGCCCGGTCAGGTATTCGACGACGTTGCTGCGCTCGCCGTCGAAGAAGAGCCCCGACAGGTCGATGTCGCACCCCAAATTGGCCCAACGCTGGTTGAATTGCTGCGCGCGTTCGGTCATCGTCCGGTCGGAGTCGCCGTGGTATTCGGTGGCCAGCTTGCTTCCCGGCGCGGACAGCGAGGTGATGTTGTCGAAGAGCCGGTCCTGAGCCTCGGGCGGCAGGTACATCAGCAGGCCCTCGGCGCTCCACGCGGTCGGTTGGGTCACGTCGAACCCGCTGCTGCGCAACGCCGCCGGCCAGTCGTCGCGCAGGTCGACGCTGACCGTTCGCCGGTCGGTGGACGGCGCGGCGCCCAGGGCCGCCAGCGTGGCGTTCTTGAAGTCGACGACCCTGGGCTGGTCGACCTCGTAGACCACGCTGCCGGGCGGCCAGGACAGCCGGTAGGCGCGCGCGTCGAGGCCGGCGGCCAGGATCACCGACTGACGAACCCCGTCGCGGGCCGCGTTGAGGAAGAAGTCGTCGAAGAAGCGGGTGCGCACCGCGATCGAATCGGTCTCCAGCGCCAGGTCCCGTGCGCCGCCGTCGGGCGTTTCGGTGGCTGCGATCTCACCGATCTCGCCGTCGACGAGGCGGCGGAAGAAATCGAGCCCGACCGCGCGCACCAGCGGCGCGGCGAACGGGTCGTTGATGATCGGTTCGGTTCCCGCACTGGCCAGCGCGCGGGCCGCCGCGACCATCGTGGCGGTGGCCCCGACGCTGGAGGCCAGGTCCCAGCTGTCTTGATCGGTCCGTGTCATCGCGCTCCTGTAGATACTTAGCAAATGCAATGAGACATCAGCACTCTACGCCTGGCCGCTGAGCGCCGGCTGTGTCCTGAACGGCCCTTGACAGGTCCTACTCACATCAGCTGTTAGTCTCGTACACGATTTGACGCGTGACGCCGTACGTCCTGGCCTGCGGGTGTTGAGCGCGCGTAACGCAGGATGACCCCCCGGCTGCGCAGGAGGAAGAGTGCTTTCGGCTTTCATCTCATCGCTGCGGACAGTCGACCTGAGACGGAAGATCCTCTTCACGCTTGGCATCGTCGTCCTGTACCGGGTGGGCGCCGCGCTGCCGTCGCCCGGCGTCAACTTCCCGAACGTGCAGCAGTGCATCAAGGAGGCCAGCGGCGGCGAGGCCGGGCAGATCTACTCGCTGATCAACCTGTTCTCCGGCGGCGCGCTGCTGAAGCTGACGGTGTTCGCGGTGGGGGTGATGCCCTACATCACCGCCAGCATCATCGTGCAGCTGCTCACCGTCGTCATCCCGCGGTTCGAGGAACTGCGCAAGGAAGGCCAGTCCGGCCAGGCCAAGATGACGCAGTACACCCGCTACCTGGCCATCGCGCTGGCCATCCTGCAGGCCACCAGCATCGTGGCGCTGGCGGCCAACGGCGGGCTGCTGCAGGGCTGCTCGCTGGACATCATCGCCGATCAGAGCATTTTCACGCTGGTGGTGATCGTGCTGGTGATGACGGGCGGCGCGGCGCTGGTGATGTGGATGGGCGAGCTGATCACCGAACGCGGCATCGGCAACGGCATGTCTTTGCTGATCTTCGTCGGCATCGCCGCCCGCATCCCCGCCGAGGGCAAGCAGATCCTGGACAGCCGCGGTGGGGTCATCTTCGCCGCCGTCTGCGTGGCCGCGCTGATCATCATCGTCGGCGTGGTCTTCGTCGAGCAGGGCCAGCGCCGCATCCCGGTGCAGTACGCCAAGCGCATGGTGGGCCGGCGCATGTATGGCGGGACGTCTACCTATCTGCCGCTCAAGGTCAACCAGGCCGGCGTTATCCCGGTGATCTTCGCGTCGTCGCTCATCTACATCCCGCACCTGATCACGCAGCTGGTCCGCAGCGGCAGCGGCGGCATGGGCAACAGCTGGTGGGACAAGTTCGTCGGCAGCTACCTGTCCGACCCCAGCGACCCGGTCTACATCGGCATCTATTTCGGGCTGATCATCTTCTTCACGTACTTCTACGTGTCGGTCACCTTCAATCCCGACGAGCGTGCCGACGAGATGAAGAAATTCGGCGGCTTCATTCCGGGCATCCGGCCGGGAAAGCCGACCGCCGACTATCTGCGTTACGTGCTGAGCCGGATCACGCTGCCCGGCTCGATCTACCTGGGCGCTATCTCCGTGCTGCCGAACCTGTTCCTCCAGATCGGCAATGGCGGAGCGGTCCAGAACTTGCCCTTCGGCGGTACCGCGGTTCTGATCATGATCGGCGTCGGTTTGGATACGGTCAAACAAATCGAGAGCCAACTCATGCAGCGCAACTACGAAGGGTTCCTCAAGTGAGAGTCGTTTTGCTGGGGCCGCCAGGGGCGGGCAAGGGCACGCAGGCGGAACGGCTCGCCGAGAAGCTCGGGATCCCGCAAATCTCCACCGGCGAGCTGTTCCGCAGCAACATCAACAACGGCACCAAACTCGGGTGCGAGGCCAAGCGTTACCTGGACGCCGGCGACCTGGTGCCCTCCGAGCTGACCAACCAGCTCGTCGACGACCGGCTCAGCGCCGCGGATGCGGCCAAGGGTTTCATCCTCGACGGCTACCCGCGCTCGCTGGAGCAGGCCAAGGCGCTGCACGAGATGCTCGAACGCCGGGGCACCGACATCGACGCGGTGCTGGAGTTCCGGGTGTCGCAGGAGGAGCTGTTCGCCCGGCTCAAGGGGCGCGGCCGCGCCGACGACACCGACGAGGTCATCCTCAACCGGATGAAGGTCTACCGCGACGAGACCGCCCCGCTGCTGGAGTACTACAGCGACCAGCTGAAGACGGTTGACGCCGTGGGCACGGTGGACGAGGTGTTCGCCCGGGCGCTGCGAGCGCTGGGCAAGTAACGATGAGCCCGCTGGCGCGGCTGCGCAGTCGCAGGGTCGTGCCGCAGCGCAGCGCGGCGGAGCTCGATGCGATGGCCGCGGCGGGCGCCGTGGTCGCCGCCGCGCTGGACGCCGTGCGCGCGGCCGCGGTCGCCGGGGCGTCGACGTTGAGCCTGGACCAGATCGCGGAGTCGGTGATCCGCGAGGCCGGGGCGATCCCGTCGTTCCTCGGCTATCACGGCTACCCGGCGTCGATCTGCGCGTCGGTCAACGACCGGGTGGTGCACGGCATCCCGTCCGCCGCGGAAACGCTGGCGCCCGGCGACCTGGTGTCCATCGACTGCGGCGCCGTGCTGGACGGCTGGCACGGGGATGCCGCGATCACCTTCGGGGTCGGCCCGCTGGACGCGGCCGACGAGGCGCTGTCCGCGGCGACCCGGGAGTCGCTCGAGGCCGGAATCGCGGCGATGGTGGCCGGCAACCGGCTGACCGACGTCTCGTTCGCCATCGAGACGGGCACCCACGCCGCCGAGGCCCGCTACGGGCGCGCCTTCGGGATCGTGGAGGGGTACGGGGGCCACGGCATCGGCCGCCACATGCACATGGATCCGTTCCTGCCCAACGAGGGCTCCCCGGGCCGGGGCCCGGTGCTGGCCCCCGGCTCGGTGCTGGCCATCGAGCCGATGCTGACGCTAGGAACCGGCAAGACCGTGGTCCTCGACGACCAATGGACGGTGACCACCACCGACGGGTCACGCGCGGCGCATTGGGAACACACCGTCGCGGTGACCGAGGCGGGGCCGCGCATCCTCACGCTCGCCTAGCCTTGAACTCAACACCCGCTTGACTCGTGTCAGTAGGCGGAGGTGATCGAGTGGCTCGGGTTGCCGGCACTTGGGGGTCGTCCAGGGCTGCCGAAGCCGCTCTGATGAAGGCGCTCTACGACGAGCACGCCGCGGTTCTGTGGCGCTACGCGCTCCGGTTGACCGGCGACGCCAGCCAGGCCGAGGACGTCGTCCAGGAGACGCTGTTGCGGGCCTGGCAACACCCCGAAGTCGTCGGCGACACCGAGAGGTCGGCGCGGGCGTGGCTGTTCACCGTGGCCCGGAACATGATCATCGACGATCGCCGCAGCGCGCGGCACCGCAACGTGGTCGGGTCGCTCGACGAGGAGGGCGCGCCCGAGCAGTCCACCCCGGACCAGGTCAACGCGGCCCTGGACAGGCTGCTGATCGCCGACGCGCTGGCGCAGCTGTCCGCGGAGCACAAGGCCGTGATCGAGCGGTCCTACTACCGCGGATGGACCACCGCGCAGATCGCCACCGACCTCGACATCGCCGAAGGAACCGTGAAGTCGCGACTACACTATGCCGTGCGGGCATTGCGGCTCACTCTGCAGGAACTCGGAGTCACCCGATGACTACACAACCGCCCATCCGGCTGGTCATCGGCTCCGAATACTTGAGGGTGACAGGAGATGGATGAGATGAGGATGCCGCTACGGGGCCTCGGCCCGCCCGGGGACGACGAGGTGTTTGGTGTGACCGTTCAGGACGACCACCGTTACGCGATGTGGGATGCCGCATACGTGCTGGGGTCCTTGTCGGCCGTCGACCGCCGCGAATTCGAGGCGCACATGGCCACCTGCCCGGCGTGCCGCGAGGCCGTCGCCGAGCTCAGCGGCGTCCCCGCCCTGCTCTCGCACCTCGACCGTGACGAGGTCGCCGCGATCGGCGAGGCCGGCCAGTCGTCGCCGACGCCCGAGATGTCGCCCGACCTGCTGCCGTCGTTGCTGGCAACGGTGCGCTGGCGCCGCCGCCGCGCCCGGGTGACGACGTGCGTGGCCTCGGCCGCCGCGGCCGTCGTGTTGGGGATCGGCGTGTTCATCGGCGTCCAGGGCCACCCCTCGACGTCCGCGCCGCAGATGGCCGCGTCCGCGCAGCCGATGGCGCAGGTCGGCACCACCCTGCTGACCTCCACGGTGTCGCTGTCCAGTCAGCACTGGGGGACGTTCATCAACCTGAAGTGTGTCTGCCTGGCCCCGCAGTACGCGCACCACGACACGCTCGCGATGGTTGTGGTGGGCCGCGACGGCAGCCAGACCCGCCTGGCGACCTGGGTGGCCGAGCCCGGCCACACCGCGACGCCGGCCGGCAGCATCTCCACGCCGATGGACCAGATCGCCGCCGTGCAGGTGGTGGCCGCCGACACCGGGCAGGTTCTGCTGCAGCGCTCGCTGTAAATTCCCGCCCGCGGTGAACTCGATTCGCTCGCGGGCCGTGTACATGACATGCCTCGGAAATGCCGGGTGGTCGACCACGTCGTCGAATGTCTCGCAGCAATCGGAGTCGACCACATCTTCGGCGTCGACGGCGCCAACATCGAGGATCTCTACGACGCCGCGCATTTCCGGTCCGACATCACCGCGGTTCTGGCCAAGCACGAGTTTTCGGCCGCCACGATGGCCGACGGCTACAGCCGCAGCGGGGCCGGACTGGGTGTGGTCGCGGCGACGTCGGGTGGCGGCGCGCTGAATCTCGTCGCGGCGCTGGGGGAGTCGCTGACGAGCCGGGTTCCGGTGTTGGCCCTGGTCGGCCAGGCGCCCACAACCATGGACGGGCGCGGCAGCTTCCAGGACACCAGCGGCCGCAACGGATCGCTGAGCGCCGAGGCGGTTTTTTGCGCGGTGTCGTTGTGGTGCCGGCGGGTGCTCGAGCCGGCCGACATCGTTGCGGCGCTGTCGGAGGCCATCTCAGTGGCGCGCACGGGTGGCCCGGCAGTGTTGTTGCTGCCCAAGGACATTCAGCAGGGATACGTCGACATCGAGGTGTCGTCCGGCGGTCGCGTCCACGACCTGCGGCCCATCGGCAACCCGGCCCCGATCGTCGGCGTGCTGCGCGACGCGGACGGCCCGGTCACCATCATCGCGGGCGAGCAGGTGGCCCGCGACGACGCCCGCGCCGAGCTCGAGGCGCTGCGCGCGGTGTTGCGCGCGCGGGTGGCCACGGTGCCCGACGCCAAGGACGTCGCGGGCACACCGGGATTCGGGTCGTCGTCGTCGCTCGGCGTGACCGGCGTGATGGGCCACCCGGGGGTGGCGGACGCGGTGGCCGCGAGCGCCGTGTGCCTCGTCGTCGGCACCCGGCTGTCGGTCACCGCGCGCACCGGCCTCGACGACGCGCTGGCCACCGTCCGGACGGTCTCGATCGGGTCGGCACCGCCGTACCTCGAGTGCACGCACGTGCACACCGACGACCTGCGCGGCTCGCTGCGCATGCTGACCCAGGCGCTGTCCGGGCCCGGACGGCCCCTGCGCGTGCGGGTGCCCGACGCGGTCCGGCGCACCGAACTGGCGCCGCCTCCGTGCGAGGGCGACGGGGTGCGCTACCGCGCCGCCATGGCGGTGCTCGACGACGCCCTGCCCGACGGGGCGGACATCGTGGTCGACGCCGGCAACACCGGCGCGGCGGCGATCCACCACCTGGGGGCGCGTCGCGGCGGCAGGTTCGCGGTCGCGCTCGGCATGGGCGGCATGGGGTACAGCTTCGGCGCCGGCATCGGGATGGCCTTCGGGCGCGCCAACAGCGGACGGCCCCGCGGCCGCACCGTGGTGATCGCGGGGGACGGGGCGTTCTTCATGCACGGCATGGAGGTGCACACCGCCGTGCACTACCGGCTTCCGGTGACGTTCGTGCTGTTCAACAACAACGCCCACGCCATGTGCGTGACCCGCGAGCAGCTGTTCTACGACGACCTGTACAGCTACAACCGGTTCCGGCCCAGCCGGCTCGGGGCCGGCCTGGCCGCCATGTTCCCGGGTCTGACCTCCGTCGACGTCACCGACCTCCGCGGCCTGGCCGCCGCGATGCGCACGGCGCTCGACGTCGACGGGCCTGCGGTGGTCAGCGTCGAGTGTGCGGCCGACGAGATCCCGCCGTTCGCACCTTTTCTCAGCCGGGTTCCGGTCAAAGCTTCTGTCCCAGACGAGATTTCAATCGAGAAGGAGAACCGATCCGATGTCGCTGCCAGCGCTTGAGGACATCCCCACGCCCATCGAGGGGGTCGTCCGCATCGAAACCAGCCCTCGGGAGAAGGCGACGCCGATCATCATGGACATGATGCGTTCGGTGTACCCGCACGATCAAGTCTTCGGTGAGTACTGCACCGTCAACGACTACATCGACTGTCCGCCCGACGAATTGTTCGAGTACATGTCGGACACGCGCAGCCTCGAGGAGTGGACGTACAGCCTGCGCGGTTTCACCACCACCGACGAACCGGGCCTGTGGCTGGCCTACGACCGGCTCGGCTCGGAAACCAAGATCTACACCCGCACCGTCGTCAACGAGCAGGTGCGCACCGTCGACTACCACTGCGCCTGGGATCAGGGCAAGCACCTGTGGATGATCTATCTGATGCGCGTCATCGACGCCCAGCTGGTACTCGACAGGCCGGGTTCGGTTGTGCTGTGGACCAATTGCCACCACCCGTTCTACGACCGCAACCCGTATCCGGAGACGGCGCCGCCGCAGCGCCCGGTCTGGGTCGGCGACTTCTGGGACATGTTCGGCGCCGGCCACCTACTGGAGATGAAGAACCTCAAGGCGATCGCCGAATACCGCCACCGCAACGGCCTTCCGGTAACCCCGAAATGGATGATCTGAGGACACCATGAGCCAGCCCACCGTCAGCCTGGTCGACGTCTCCACCTACCTGCCCGGTGAACCGATCGGCGCCGAGTACTACGCGCAATTCGCCGAGTCGGATGACCTGCGCGACAACCTCATGTTCCGCGCGCCGAAGTTTCGCCACCACGTGGCGCCGGACGAGACGGCGGTCGACATGGTCGAGCGCGCGGCGCAGGGGCTGATCGAGCGCCACGGCCACGACGTGATCGAGGGTGTGGACGTGTTGATCACCCACACCCAGGTGCCCGACATGGCGTTCTACGGCGAAGGCGGCGGCATCGCTCACCGGCTGGGCCTGCGCCCCTCCTGGGTGCTGGACCTGAACAACGGCGGGTGCGCCGCATTTGTGTTGGCGCTCAACGTGGCCCGCAAGCTGCTGTCGACCGGCGCGGGACACAGCGCGCTGATCGCCATCGCGCAGAACGCGGCCGGCCAGTTTTTCGACCAGCCCACGATCCGCCGCAAGGCGCAGTCGGCGGTGCCCGGCGACGGGGCCGCGGTCGGGCTGGTCACGGTGGGCGACTCCTCGCCCATCCTCGACGTCGAGTGCCGCACCTACGGCGAATACGCCGGCGAGATGACGCTGTCCTACGACCCGCCCCGCAAGTGGTGGGCGGCCGGGCCCGGCGAGGGCAGCATCGGGTTCACCGAAAGCAAGATCACCAAGGTCCTGGCGCGGGGCAACCGGCAGGTTCCCGAGGTGGCGCTGGCGGTCTGTGACCGAATCGGCCTGCCCGCCAAGGACATCGACCTGCTGGTCACCAACCAGCCCAACCGCGCGTTCCTGCGGAACTGGCGTGACGCGCTCGAGCTACCCAAGGAGAGGCACCGGGACACTTTCGAAGAGTGCGGCAACCTGTTCGGCGCCGGGATCCCGGTGAACCTCGACCGCGCGATATCCGACGGTCAGCTCGAGGCGGGCGACGTCGTGATGATGGCGGCGTTCGCCCACGCCGGTGACTTCGCCGGCGCGGCGGCGGTGCGCTGGGGTGGACGGGGATGACCCTGCTGGGCCCGCTGGCGGCCGAGCTGGACGACGCGTTTCCCGACGCGGTCGACCCGCACGCGTTGTCGCTCAACGAAAATCCGTTTCCGCCGCTCCCGGCGGTGCGTTCGGTGTTGATCCGCTCCATCGATGCGGCCAACCGCTATCCGGAGTTTCTGCCCGAGCGGTTGCGCCGCCTGATCGCCGACCGCATCGGCGTGCCCGCCGAGCAGGTGGTGCTGGGCGCCGGGGCCACGGGGGTGGTGCTGCAGGCGCTGCAGGCGCTGACCGTTCCGGGTGACGCGATAGCGATGTCGGCGCCGACCTTCGACGGCTACCCGATCGTCGCCGAGATGACGCGGCTGAAATCGGTGACCGTCGCGCTCGACGAGCGCGGACACAACGACCTCGACGGGCTGGCCGACGCCGCCGCGGATGCCCGGGTCGTGGTGGTGTGCCGGCCACACAACCCGACCGGCACCCTCGAGCCGGCGGCCCAGCTGCTCCAATTCCTGCGCCGCGTGCCGCGCGACACCATCGCGGTGCTCGACGAGGCGTACATCGAGTTCGCCGCGCCCGAGCACCACATCGACGTGGTGGCGCTGCTCGCCCGATTCCCGAACGTCGTGGTGGTGCGGACCTTCTCCAAGGCCTACGGGCTGGCCGGGCTGCGGATCGGTTACGGGGTGGCGTCTCGCGAGCTGGCCCGGATGCTGTGGTCGCAGCAACTGCCATTCGGCATCGCGATGACCAGCTTGCCTGCGGTCGCCGCGTCCTACAACGCCGAAGACGAACTGCAGCAAAGGATCCGGGTGATCACCGCCGAACGCCGCTACCTGCGGATGCACCTGAGCGCGCTGGGGATCTACACCACCGACGCGCACGCCAACTTCGTGTATCTGCCCGCGAGGGGTGGGCGGGGCCGGCTGTGGCGCGAGGTGTTCGCGGACAGCGGGCTGCACGTTCGCTGTTATGCGGACGGTGGGGCACGGATCACCGTGGGCAATCGGGCGTCGACGAAGGCGGTGCTGTCCGCGGTGGGAAAGTTCCCGCCGGGGCTGCAAGTGCGGTAAGAAAGGGCGTGGCCGTCGACAAACGGGATCCGATCGCGGCGGCGCGGGCCAACTGGGAGCGTGCCGGGTGGGGCGATGTTTCGCAGGGCATGGTCGCGGTGACGTCGGTGATGCGTGCCCATCAGATCCTGCTGGCTCGCGTCGAGACCGCGTTGCGGCCCTACGACTTGAGCTTCTCCCGTTTCGAGCTGCTGCGGCTGCTCGCCTTCAGCCGCACCGGCGCGCTGCCGATCACCAAGGCGTCCGACCGGCTGCAGGTTCACGTCACGAGCGTGACCCACGCGATCCGCCGGCTGGAGGCCGACGGGCTGGTTCAGCGCGTGCCGCACCCCACCGACGGCCGGACGACGCTGGTGCAGATCACCGAGCTGGGCCGCTCCACCGTCGAGGACGCCACGGTCACCCTCAACGAGCAGGTGTTCGCCGACATCGGCATGGGGGACGACGAAGCGCGGGCGCTGGTGTCGGCTATTGAAACCCTGCGGCGCAACGCGGGAGACTTCTGAGATTGGAGGCAGACACATGGACCCACTAGTTGCTCACCAGCGCGCCCAGGACGCGTTCGCGGGCGTCCTTGCCAACGTCAGCGCCGACCAGCTGGACGCGCCGACGCCCTGCTCGGAATGGACGATTCGGGACCTGATCGAACACGTCATCGGTGGCAATGCGAACGTCGGGAAATTGGCGGGCGAGGAGCTGCCGGCGCGGCCCGACGACCCGGTCGCGGCCCACCGGGCCTTCGCCGCCGCGGCTCAGCAGGCCTTCGCCGGGCCGGACGGGATGTCAAGGATGTTCACGCTGCCGTTCGGGGAGATTCCCGGACAGATGTTCATCGGGTTGCGCACCAGCGATGTGCTGACCCACGCGTGGGACCTCGCGGCGGCCACCGGCCAGCCCACCGATCTCGACCCCGAGTTGGCGACCGAGCAACTGGCCGCGGCGCGGGCGTTCGTCGGGCCGCAGTTCCGCGGGCCCGGCAAGCCCTTCGCCGAGGAGCAGCCCTGCCCGCCCGAGCGCCCGCCCGCCGACCAGCTGGCCGCGTTCCTCGGCCGAAAGGTGCAGTGACACAAGGTTTTCAGCTCAGCTGCCGCGCAGCATCTCGATCACCGCGCTGAAGTCCTTGTCGGCGTGGTCGGCGGCGAACTTGGCGTAGATCTCGGCGGCGTGACTGCCCAGCGGCGCCGAGGAGCCGGTCGATTTCACGGCATCCATCGCCAGCCCCAGGTCCTTGTTCATCAGCGCGGTCGCAAAACCCGGCTTGAAGTCGTTGTTGGCCGGCGACGTCGGCACCGGGCCCGGCACCGGGCAATTGGTGTGCACGGCCCAGCAATTGCCCGTCGCGCCGGTGATCACGTCGAACAACGCCTGCGCCGACAGCCCGAGCTTCTCGGCCAGCACGAACGCCTCGCCGATCGCGATCTGCTGCACGGCCAGCACCATGTTGTTGCACACCTTGGCGGCCTGCCCGGCGCCCGCCGCGCCGCAGTGAATGATCTTGCCCGCCATCGGTTCCAGCACCGGTCGCGCCCTCTGCAGGGCGGACCCGTCGCCGCCGACCATGAACGCCAGCGTCCCGGCGACCGCGCCCTTGACCCCGCCGGACACGGGCGCGTCCAGTTGCGGCATGCCGTGCGATTCCGCCAGCGAGTGCACCTCGCGGGCGTCGTTGACCGAGATCGTCGAGCTGTCGATGAACAGCGCACCGGCCCGCGCGGCGGGCAACACATCGGCGTAGCAGCGCTTGACCAGCTCGCCGTTGGGCAGCATGGTGATCACCACGTCGGCTTCGGCGACCGCGTCGGCGGCGCTGTCGAATATGGTTGCGCCGCCCGCGGCTCCGGCGGCCGCAGCTGCCGGCACCGGATCGAAGCCGCGCACCGCATGCTTGGCGGCAACGAGATTCGCCGCCATCGGCGCGCCCATATTGCCCAGACCCAGGAAGGCCACCACCACGTGCTCCGTCATCTCGGACCTTCCTACGCGCTGGCGCGGAACCGCGCGGCCTCGGCCCTGCCGATGACCACCCGCATGATTTCGTTGGTGCCTTCCAGGATTCGATGCACCCGCAGGTCGCGGACGATCTTTTCCAGACCATACTCGCGCAGGTAGCCATAGCCGCCGTGCAGCTGCAGGGCCTTGTCCGCGACCTCGAAGCAGGTGTCGGTGACGTAGCGTTTGGCCATCGCGCACAGCTCGACCTTGTTGGCGTCGTCGGCGTCCAACGCGCTTGCGGCCCGCCACAACAGCATTCGCGAGGTCTCCAGCCCGGTGGCCATGTCGGCCAGCGTGAACCGGATGGTGGGCTCGTCCAGCAGGGCGGAACCGAACGCCTGCCGGTCGCGCACGTAGGCTCCCGCCTTGTCGAAGGCGGCCTGTGCGCCGCCCAGCGAGCAGGCCGCGATGTTGAGCCGGCCGCCGTTGAGGCCGTTCATCGCGATGCCGAAGCCGGCGCCCTCGCCGTCCGCGCCGCCCAGCATCGCGTCGGCGGGCACCCGCACACCCTCCAGGATCACCTGCGCGGTGGGTTGGGCGTGCCAGCCCATCTTCTGCTCGAGCGAGCCGAAACTCAGGCCCGGCGTGCCCTTTTCGATGATGAACGCGGAGATGCCGCGCGGGCCGGGATTTTCCGGGCCGCCGGTTCTGGCCATCACCACATAGACGTCGGAGGCTCCGGCGCCGGAGATGAACTGCTTGACGCCGTCGAGCACGTAGTCGCCACCCTCCCGGACGGCGCGGGCGCTCAGCGCGCTGGCGTCGGATCCGGCGCCGGGCTCGGTGAGGCAGTAGCTGGCGATCACGTCCATGGAGGCCAGCCGGGGCACCCAGGCCTTGCGTTGTTCCGGGGTGCCGAAGGAGTCGACCATCCACGCGCACATGTTGTGGATGGACAGGAACGCGGCCGTGACCGGGTCGGCGATGGCCAGCTGCTCGAAGATGCGCACGCCGTCGAGCCGGCGCAGCCCACTGCCGCCGACGTCTTCCCGGCAGTAGATCGCCGCCATGCCCAGGTCGGCGGCCTCGCGTAGCACGTCCGTCGGGAAGTGGTCGGTGGCATCCCATTCCAGCGCGAACGGGGCCATCCGCTTCTCGGCGAAGGCGGCCGCGGTCTCGGTGATGACGCGCTCGTCGTCGTTGAGGGTGAACATGTTGCTAATTCATTGTGGGGATGACGAATTCGGCGCCGTCCTTGATGCCGGACGGCCACCGCGACGTGACGGTCTTGACCTTGGTGTAGAACTGGATCGACGCCGGCCCGTGCTGGTTGAGGTCGCCGAAGCCGGAACGCTTCCAGCCGCCGAAGGTGTGATAGGCCACCGGAACCGGGATCGGCACGTTGACTCCGACCATGCCCACCTGCACGCGGGAGACGAAGTCGCGGGCGGTGTCGCCGTCGCGGGTGAACACCGCCACGCCGTTGCCGTACTCGTGCTCCGAGGGCAGCCGCAGGGCCTCTTCGTAGTCGTGGGCGCGCACCATGCACAGCACGGGCCCGAAGATCTCGTCGGTGTAGATCGACATGTCGGGGGTGACGCGGTCGAAAAGGGTTGGGCCGATGAAGAATCCGCCCTCGAGGTTGGCGTCACCGAACGAGAGGTCATCGCTGGCCCGCTCCCGGCCGTCGATCACCAGCTCGGCGCCGGCGTCGGCGCCCTGGCCGATGTAGTCGCGCACCCGCGCCAGCGCGGCCTCGGTCACCAGCGGGCCGTAGTCGGCCTTGGGGTCCAGGCTGTGACCCACCCGCAGGTTGTTGATCCGCTCCACGAGCCTGGCGCGCAACCGCTCCGCGGTCTGCTCGCCGACCGGCACCGCGACGCTGATCGCCATGCACCGCTCCCCGGCGCTGCCGTACCCGGCGCCGATCAGCGCGTCGACCGCCTGATCCAGATCCGCGTCGGGCATCACGATCATGTGGTTCTTGGCGCCGCCGAAGCATTGCGACCGCTTGCCGGTCGCCGCGGCGGTCGAGTAGATGTACTGGGCGATATCCGAGCTGCCGACGAAACCGACCGCCTTGATGTCGGGGTGGTGCAGGATGGCGTCGACGGCCTCCTTGTCGCCGTGGACGACCTGGAACACGCCGGGGGGCAGGCCGGCCTCGACGAACAGCTCGGCCAGCCGCACCGGGACCGACGGGTCACGCTCGCTGGGCTTGAGCACGAACGCGTTCCCGCACGCCAGCGCGGGCCCGGCCTTCCAGAGCGGGATCATCGCCGGGAAGTTGAACGGGGTGATGCCGGCGACCACGCCCAGCGGCTGCCGCAGCGAGTAGACGTCGATGCCCGGGCCGGCGCCCTCGCTGTACTCGCCCTTGAGCAGGTGCGGGATGCCGAGGCAGAACTCGATCACCTCGATGCCGCGCTGGATGTCGCCGCGCGCGTCGGGCACCGTCTTGCCGTGCTCGAGGGACAGCAGCTCGGCCAGCTCGTCCATGTGGGCGTTGACCAGCTCGATGAACCGCATCAGCACACGGGCGCGGCGCTGCGGATTCCATGCGGCCCAGCCCTTTTGGGCTTCGACGGCCGACGCCACCGCCGCGTCGACGTCGGCCTTGCCGGCCATCGGCACCTTCGCCTGCACCTGTCCGGTGCTGGGGTTGAAAACGTCGGCGGTGCGGCTGGCCTGGCCGGCGGTGCGCTTTCCATCGATGAAGTGCGGGATCTGTGTGGTCATGGGTGTCCTTGTTTGTCCTACGCGGTGAATACTTGCATATCCTAGTAACGTCTTTCGGGCGTGGCAAGGTGGGGTGACTTGTCGCCCCCGTTTGGCCTGAATACCGTTTCGGCGTGTCCGAAGAAACCGGTGCCGCCCCCGACGCGGCGCGCGCCCGGGAGACGGCGCTGGCCCAGGGCGTCCGGGCGCCCGTGGAAGCCGACCGGGTCGTCGTCCCCACGCTGCGGGCCGCCTATCGGACCGCGCTGGGGGAAGGCAGCAACTCGATGCCATCGGAGCCGAGATCGAGGGCGCCGTCGCGAATCAGCGGGCGCTGGCGCTGGGCACACCGGCCGGCGGAGGAGTGCCCGTCCGGTCTGGATCTGCGGAGCCCAAACCCCGAGGCCTACGAGATCACCGGCCAGCGAGAAGGGGAATACGTATTCGTGCTGAATTACCTGGGGCATGTGAGGGCTGTCGTGGGTCAGTGCGTCGTCGAAATCATGCCTATGGCCATCGGGAGGGAATCGACAAGTGAAGTAATCGACCTGAGCAAGTTGGCCGATGTGGCGCTGGACATCGGCCGCACCGTCGGCTGCTCGGCGTACCAGAACGACTTCACGCTGCCGCACGTTCCGGAAGAATGGCGCAACCAGCCGGTGGGTTGGTACACGGAAGGCCTTCCTCCGTACATACCGGGCCTGTCGGACCCGAAGGAATAACCTTACCCGGTATGCACAGCATCGAGGCCGATTATCTCGTCATCGGGGCGGGCGCCATGGGCATGGCGTTCATCGACACGCTGCTCACCGAGACCTCGGCGACGGACGCCCGCGTGGTGCTGGTCGATCGCTACCACCAGCCGGGCGGGCATTGGACGACGGCCTACCCGTTCGTGCGGCTGCATCAGCCCTCGGCGTTCTATGGCGTGAACTCGCTGCGCCTCGGCACCGACAGCATCGACCACGTGGGCTGGAACGAAGGGCTCTACGAACTGGCGACCGCCGGGGAAGTCTGCGCCTACTACGACCATGTGATGCGGCAACGGTTCCTGCCGACGGGCCGGGTCAGCTACTTCCCGATGAGCGAATACCTCGGCGAGAACCGCTTCACGACAATGGCCGGGACCGATTACACCGTCAACGTGGCGCGGGGCGTCGTCGACGCCACCTATATGCGCGTCATGGTTCCCTCGATGCGCCCGCCCCCGTATCGGGTCGCGCCCGGCGTCGAATGCGTCCCGCCCAACGACCTGCCGCGGCACGGCGCCCGCGGGCGCTACGTCATCGTCGGGGCCGGCAAGACCGGCATCGACACGTGCCTGTGGCTGCTGGCCCAGGGCGTCGCGCCGGACCGGCTGACCTGGGTCATGCCGCGGGATTCGTGGCTGCTGGACCGGGCCACGATCCAGCCCGGATCGTTGTTCGCCGACCGGATCAAGGCCACCTTCACCGCGCAACTGCGGGCCGTCAACGACGCGGTGTCCGTCGACGATCTGTTCTCGCGTCTCGAGGACGCCGGCGCCCTGTTGCGGATCGACCCGGCGATCCGGCCCACCATGTATCGCTGCGCGACCGTCACCCGGCTCGAACTCGAGCAGCTGCGGCGCATCACCGACATCGTGCGGATGGGCCACCTGCTGCGTATCGACGCCGACAAAATGGTTCTCGACGAGGGCACCGTTGCGATGGACGGCGGGGCACTGTACATCGACTGCACCGCCGATGGTGCCGAAAAACGGCCCGCCACACCCATTTTCGACACGGGTCGAATCACGTTGCAAAGCGTGCGTGGGTGCCAGCAGATATTCAGCGCCGCGCTGGTCGCCCACGTCGAAACGGCGTACCCCGACGACACCGTGAAAAACCAGCTGTGCGTGCCGTTGCCGCATCCGGACACCGACGTCGACTGGTTGCGCCTCGCGATGGCCGACTACAGAAATCAGCAGCGCTGGCTCGACGACCCCGACCTGGCCGCCTGGCTCGCTTCGGCGCGCCTGGACCTCTTCGGTCACCTGATGAGCCACCTGCTGGCGCCGGCGTCGGTGAAGCCCCAGGTGCGAGACCGAATACTGGGCATCGCCAAGACGGCGCTGTCGGCCACCGCCGCCAAACTCGAGCAGCTGATGGTCGGGGAAGCCTCGCTCACCGCGCCCCCGGTGTAACCCGAGCCGATATTGGTCGGTGAAGGAGGCACGTGGCGGCGCAAAACGAACCCGTCGGACCGCGACCGTTGCGCGCGGTACCCGACAGTGACGAGGGCTACACCGACTGGGAAGCGGTGTACCAGGACAACGCGGCCTGGGTGTACCGGACGCTGTTCGCCCGGGTCGGCAACCGGGCCGACGCCGAGGACCTCGCCGCCGAGGTCTTCCTCGCCGCGCTGCGGCCGCTGCGCCTGACCGCGAGCGTCGGCGAGGTGCGCGCCTACCTGCGGGCCACGGCCCGCACCGTGCTGGCGGCGCATTGGCGCGAGACGATGGGGCGCGAGATCACCTCCATCGACGACATCGAACAACCACCCGACAGCGAGGAAGCGATCAGCACCGCACCCCAGCGCGTCGCCCGGCTTCTCGACAGCCTGCCGGACCGCTATCGACGGATCCTGGAATTGCGTTTCCTGCAGGGCAATTCGATCAAGGAGTCCGCCACCGAACTCGGGATCAGCGTGGCCAACGCCAAAGTGCTCCAGCACCGCGCCCTGCGACTGGCGGCGCAAGTCAACGATGGGGGCCAGCCATGAACGCGCGAGGACTACGCCGTTACGTCGACGATCTGCTGCGGGGCCGCCGGCCGAAGCCGTTCGCGCCCGACGACTTCGAGGCGGCGCAGATCCGCACCGCGATCGAGTTGCGCGCCGCCCGGCAGGAGTCCGGCGTCGTCGACGCCCCGCGCGAGGAATTCCTGTCTGACCTACACCGTCGCCTCGCGGAGCAGATGTCGGGCGCGCCACCGGAAGCCGCGCCGGTGGCGGCGAAGCAAAGCACGACGCGCAGGCAGGTCATCGTGGGCACGTCGGCCGCCGCGGCCGCAGCGGCCGCCGCGGTGTCCATCGATCGCGCGGTGATCGGGAGCCCCGTGCAGGGCCCCGCTGTCGCGGCCGGTGAGCTGACACCGAACGACGGAAGCTGGCAGCGTGTCGCATCCAGTTCGGAGGTCCCCGACGGCGTCATGCATCCGTTCGACCTCGGTTCGGTCACGGGGTTCGTCCACCGCGTCGACGGCAAACTCCGGGCCATCTCCGGCGTCTGCACCCATCAGGGCTGCCGGCTGTGGTTCGACGTCCAAGACGACGCGCTGCACTGTCCCTGCCACACGACGTCGTTCTCGCCCAGCGGGCAGGTTCGCACCCACCAACTGCCGATCGCTCCAAAGCCCCTGCCCGCGCTGATGGTTCGCGAGGTCGACGGGGTTATCGAGGTCTTCGCGCCGCCGCGCCGCGACGCGTAACCCGTCGTCATATCTCTTGGCGTGAACATCGCCAAGCTTCGACAAAATCTGATCGCGGCGTCGGCCGTCGGCGCGCTGCTGGCTGGCTGCTCGTCGTCGCCGCCGGCCGCGCAGCCGTCGGTCACCTTCGGATCGAATACCAGCGGCACGCCCGGGATGTCGGGCATGAGCGGCATGCCGTCGATGCCGGGTCCGTCGGCGAGCGCGCCGGGGACCGGGTCGCCGGCGGCGGTCGCGGGCGACCAGGTGAGCATCGACAACTTCGCCTTCGCGCCGGCCACGCTGACCGTCAAGGCGGGCAGCACCGTCACCTGGACCAACCGCGACGAAGAACCGCATACGGTGGCCGCGAGCGACGGGTCGTTCCACTCGCCCGGAATGGGGACGGGCGCCACCTTCTCGCACACCTTTCCTACGGCGGGCACATTCGACTACGTCTGCTCCATCCACCCGATGATGCGCGGCAGCGTGGTGGTGACGGGATGACTGACACCGCGATGACACGTCGCCAGCTGATTCGGCACTCGGCGTGGTTCGGCGCGGCGGTCGGTTTTGCCGTCGTCGGTGGCGAGGTCATCTCGCACGTCGCCGGCTCGGCTTCTGCCTCGCACGCCGGCGCCCGGCCCGCGCTGCGGTTCGCGCAGGTGAGCGACAGCCACATCGGCTTCACCGGCGCGCCCAATCCGGACGTCACCGGCACCTTCGGCCACGCGATCGATCAGCTCAACAGCCTCGGCTACACGCCGGATTTCGTCATCCACACCGGCGACCTCACGCACCTGTCGACTCCCGACCAGTTCGATCAGGTCAGGCAGATGCTCTCCAAGCTGCACACGCCGCACGTGTTCACCGTGCCGGGCGAACACGATTCGGTCGACGACGCGGGGCAGAAGTACCGCAGCGTGTTCGGCGGGGGGACCCGCGGCGACGGCTGGTACAGCTTCGACATCGCCGGTGTCCATGTGATCGCACTGGTGAACACGCTGAACCTGACGAAGCTCGGGCACTTGGGCGTCGACCAGCTGGAGTTCGTCGAAAAAGACGTCGCGGGATTGTCGAGTGACACCCCGATCGTCGTGTTCAGCCACATCCCGTTGTTCGCGATGTACCCGGACTGGGGCTGGGGCACCGACGACGCCACCCTGGCGCTCAGCTACCTGCGCCGGTTCTCGTCGGTGACATGCATCAACGGGCATGTCCACCAACTCTTTTCCAAAACGGAGGGCAACGTGACGTTCTACACCGGCACGACGACCGCCTATCCGTTGCCGCGCCCGGGTGACGGGCCCGCGCCCAAGCCGGTCACGTTGCCGGCCGGCAAGCTGCGCGACGCCCTGGGCATTCGCGAGGTCAGCTACACCAAGGGGCAGGCCGCGCTGGCACTGAAAGAGGCCACGCTGCAATGACATTCCTGCTTCGGCTCGGCCTGACCCTGTCCCTGGCGGTCAGCGCCACCAGCCACGCCTACCTGTATATCCATGGCTACCAACACATTGCGACGATCGGCACCGCCTTCCTCGTCCAGGCCAGCATCTCGTTCGCCTTGGCGCTGCTGATCATCCTGGGCGGGCCGGGTTGGCTGCAGTGGGTCGCCGCCGCGGTGGCCGGCGGGTCCCTGCTCGCGTTCGCCCTGTCGAGGACGGTCGGGCTGTTCGGCTTCGCGGAGCGCGGCTGGGACCCATCGCCCCACGCCGTAATCAGCGTGGTTGCCGAGGCGCTGACGGTGCTGTTGTGGGCGGGCGCTCTGGTCGGGTGGCGCCGGAGTTACTTCAGGCCGCCCGCGTGAGCTGCTCGTTATTGGTGAACGTGTAGCCCACCGAATCGCCGCACGCCGGCATGAGCACGGTGCTTTGCGACGTGCCCGCGAGGGAATTCGGGTCCCACGTCATGTGGACCATGAGCGCGCCCTCAACCTTCGTACCGTCCGCGCAGTCATCACGGTCGATGAAGTCCATGACCCATTGACCATTGATCAAGTGAGCCTGACTGGTTGGGCCGGACGGCGTGTCCTTGGCTACGTTCGCGCAGCCGTCACCGCACGGAGTGAAGTAGAAATCTGCGGTCGTGGAAACGCCTTTGGAGTCCGTAGAGGTGTCGACGAAGTGGCCGCTCATCTCCTCGGCGGATGCGGGCGCCGCCGTCCCGATCGCGACGGCGCCGACCGTGGCCACGACTGCAAAGCTCCGTGTGACGTTCATCTTTGCACTCTAATTCGATAAGTCCGGCTATCCAAGGCGCTGCCGCAGGCCGGCGATGAACCGCTGCGTCTCCTCCCACGTGGGTAGGAGTCCGGATTCGCGGACTTCCTCGAAGCTGGGAGCCGCCGCGTCGCGGTCGGACAAGCTCGGGGCGGCCCCGGCGACCAATGGCCAGTCGATGGCCAGCGCCGGGTCCGTCGCACAGATGGTGTGCTCACGCTTCGGGTTGTATTCCGCCGAGCACAGGTACATCACCGTCGAATTGTCTTGCAGTGCAAGGAAGCCGTGCGCGAGGCCCTCGGAGATGTAGGTCGACCTGCGCTCGGAATCGTCGAGCACCACCGAATCCCAGCGGCCGAATGTCGGTGAGCCCAAACGGATGTCGACGACGACGTCGAACACCGCCCCGGACACGCAGGTCACATACTTGGCCTGGCTCGGCGGCAGCTGGGCGAAGTGCAGGCCGCGCAGCACGCCGGCCGCCGAGACCGAGCAGTTGGCCTGCCGGACGTCCAGAGAGTGACCGGCAAAGCCGGTGAACCCGCGCTCGGTGAGCCACTCGAAGAACAGGCCGCGGGAGTCGCCGTGGATATCGGGAGTGATCTCCCAGGCGCCCGGGACGGCGAGCTTGCGAACCTTCATGTCACTGACCGCGCTCTTCGTAGCGCGCCTCGGCGGCATCCTTCAGCGGACGCCACCAGGATTCGTTGGCCCGATACCAGTCGATGGTGGCGCGCAGACCCTCGTCAAAGTCGGTGTGCTTTGGCGCCCAACACAATTCGTCGCACAACGCCGAGGGGTCGATCGCGTACCGCAGGTCGTGACCGACGCGGTCGGTGACCTGGTCGAAGTCGTCGGGATCGCGCCCCATCATCTGCAGCAGGGTGCGCAGCACCGTGCGGTTGTCGCGCTCGCCCTCGGCGCTGATCAGGTATGTCCGGCCGATCTCGCCCTTTTCCAGGATCCGCCAGACCGCGCTGTTGTGGTCGTCGACGTGGATCCAGTCCCGAACGTTGGCGCCGCGGCCGTACAACTTCGGCCGCCGGCCGGTGAGCACGTTGGTGATCTGGCGCGGAATGAACTTCTCGACGTGCTGATACGGCCCGTAGTTGTTGGAGCAATTGGAAATTGTCGCGCGCACCCCATACGAGCGCACCCACGCCCGGACCAGCATGTCGGCGGCCGCCTTGGTCGCCGAGTACGGGCTCGACGGGTTGTAGGGCGTCGACTCGGTGAACCGCTGTGGGTCGTCGAGCTCGAGGTCGCCGTAGACCTCGTCGGTCGAGATGTGGTGCAGTCGCACGCCGTAGCGTCGCACCGCCTCCAGGATGGTGTAGGTCCCGATCACGTTGGTGCGCAGAAACGGCTCCGGGTCGTCGAGTGCGTTGTCCACGTGGCTTTCGGCGGCGAAATGCACCACCGCGTCGGACTCGGCGACCAGCGTGGAAACCAGCGCGGCGTCGGTGATGTCGCCCACCACCAGCCTGATGGCATCGTCGACGTCGGCCAGCGACTCGCGCCGGCCCGCGTAGGTCATGGCGTCGAGCACCGTTACCGCGACGTCCGGACGCTCGCGGACGGTGCTGTGAACGAAATTGGTGCCGATGAACCCGGCGCCACCGGTGACCAGCAGGCGCATGAATCAAACCCTAACCGAGTGCGGTGGTCAGTTTCCGCGGGTTAGCCCCAGCGGCCCGGCCAGTTCGCCCAGCGCGGGCAGCAGCGTCTCCTCGTTCCAGCCGCCCAGCACCTGGATCGCCACGTGGTCGGCGCCGGCCTCGCAATGCTCGTTGAGGCGACCCGCGATGGCCTCCGGCATGCCGTAGGCCACCATCGCGTCGATCAGCCTGTTGCTGCCCGGCTTTCGCACGTCGTCATGGGTGAATCCGGACCGCAGCCAGTTGTTCACGTAGTTGCTCAGCCCCAGGTAGTGGTCCAGGAATCGACGGCCGACCGCGCGGGCTTCGTCACGGTCGGTGGTGAGAACCACCTTGTGTTCGGGCGCCAGGAACACCGACTTGCCCATCAGATCGCGCGCCTTGGCCGTGTGTTCGGGGGTGGTCAGGTACGGGTGCGCGCCCGCGCTGCGCTCCGCGGCCAGCCGCAGCACCCGCGGCCCGAGCGCCGCCAGCACCCGACGGCTGGTCGGCACCATCGCCGCGTCGAGGTCGTCGAGGTAACCGACCAGGGCGTCGTACGGCTTCAGATACTCCTCGGTGTGTTCGCGATGTCCCACCCCGATGCCGAGCAAAAACCTTCCCGGATAGGCGTCTTCGATGCGCCCGAAGGACGCGGCGACGGCCGGAGCCGGCGCGGACCAGATGTTGACGATCCCCGTGGCCAGTTGCAGCGAGGCGGTCCGCGCCAGGGCCGGCTCGACCCAGGCCAGGTCGGCGTCGGGCGATCCCCCGACCCAGGCCGCGCCGTAGCCGAGCGACTCGATGCCCGCGGCCAACTCCGGGGTCAGGGAGCGGATGGGCAGCCAGGCGCCGAACCGGCCCAGGTCGGGTTTCAGCGAAACTGCGTCGGTCATCTGCGTCCCCCCTACGCGGTTACCTCACGTGCCGTTCAGTCCGAGCGGCCCGGCCAGCTCGGCCAGCGCAGGAACCAGGTTTTCATCTTTGGTCAGGATCTGCACCGGGACGTGGTCGGCCCCGGCGTCGAGGTGCTCCTTCAGCCGCGCCGCGATCTGGTCCACGGTGCCATAGGCCACCACCGCGTCCACCAGGCGGTCGCTGCCGGGCCGGGTGACCTCGTCGTCGGAAAAGCCCAGCCGCTTCCAGCTGTTGCGGTAGTTGGCCAGGTTGAAATAGATGTCGAGCGCCTTGCGGCCCACCGCGCGCGCCTTTTCCGCGTCGGTGGTCAGCACCGCCTTGTGCTCCGGCGCCAGGAACGCCGACGGGCCGATCAGCTCCCGGGCGTGCGCGGTGTGCTCGGGGGTGGTCAGGTAGGGATGCGCGCCCGCGCTGCGCTCCGCCGAAAGCTTCACCACCCGCGGGCCCAACGCCGCCACCACGCGACGGTGGGCGGGCACACCGTACTCGTCGAGCTGGTTCAGGTACTGCACCAGCGCGTCGTAGGGCTTGCGGTATTCGGTGATCGCCTCGCGATGGCCCACGCCGATGCCGAGCAGGAAGCGGCCGGGGTAGGCCTTGTCGATCCGGTGGAACGAGTCGGCCACCGCCTTGGCGGGCGCCGTCCAGATGTTGACGATGCCGGTGGCCACCTGCAGCGTGGTGGTGGCTTCGAGGATCGGTTCGACCCAGGCCAGCTCGGCGGGCGGTGAACCGCCCACCCAGACGGCCCCGTATCCCAGGGACTCGATCTCTTTGGCTTGCTGGGGCGTGACGCCGCGTCCGAACGATCCGAACCGGCCGAGGTTGGGCTTGCGAGCAGCAGAATCGGTCATGGTCGCTGCAACCGGCGGTGTGCGGGCGCTATTCCGGTTCGCATGGAAAATCAAAGAATCCGTAATGCGCGGAATCGGTGAATATAATCCGTCGGAAATAAATGGGCGCAGTTAATTTGCGATTTTGCGGAAGTCGCCGTGCTTGTGGAGGGGCTCGTTGCAGGGAACGTGGTTCGGAAACTACCGGCTGATCGAGTTGCTCGGCCGGGGCGGTATGGGCGAGGTGTGGCGCGCCCACGACACCGTCATCGACCGGATCGTTGCGATCAAGATTCTGCCCGCCGAGATTTCCCGCGACGAGGTGTTCCAGCAGCGGTTCCGTCGCGAAGCCCATGCCGCCGCGCGGTTGAACAGCCCGCACATCGTGCCGATTCACACGCACGGGGAGATCGGCGGGCGGCTGTTCGTGGACATGCGGCTGATCGAGGGCATGGACTTACAGTCGCTCCTGGACGCCGGGCCCCTACCGCCGGCACGGGCGGTGAACATCGTCGAGCAGGTGGCCAAGGCGTTGCAGGCGGCGCACAAGGCGGGACTGCTGCACCGCGATGTCAAGCCATCCAACATTTTGCTCGACGACGACTATGCCTATCTGATCGATTTCGGAATCGCCCTGGCGATAGGCGAGCGGGGTTTGACAAGCGTCGGCGATGTGATCGGGACGTTCCATTACATGGCCCCGGAGCGGTTCAGAACCCAGGAGGTCGGCGCCCCTCCGATCGACGCACGCTCCGACATCTATTCGCTGGCCTGTGTGCTGTACGAGTGCTTGACCGCGGAGCACGCGTTCCCCGGCGACAGCCTGGAGCAACAGGTGGGCAACCACCTCGTCACCCCGCCGCCGCGGCCGTCGGAGACCAGGCCCGGGCTGCCGCGCGCGTTCGACGCGGTCATCGCCAAGGGCATGGCCAAGGACCCGCGCGAGCGCTACGCCACCGCGCTGGAGCTGGCGCGAGCCGCCCGCGACGCCCTCACCGAGCCGATGCCCGCCGCCGCGGCCGGACCGTCGCGCACCCCGGCTCGGCCGTCCCCGCCGTGGTGGCGCCGCAAACCCGTCGTGGTCTCGGTCGCGGCCCTGCTTGCGGTGGCCGCCGCCGTCGTCGTCGTGGCCGTGGCCGTCCTCGGCGACCATGGCCCACCGCCCGGGAACCCCCGGCAGACGACGCTGCCCTTCACCGGCCTGCGAGAACCGCAAGGGCTGTCGGTCGACATCGGCGGCACGGTGTACGTCGCCGACACCATGCACAACCGGGTGCTGGCGCTGTCCGCGGGCTCGACCGAACCGGCCGTCCTGCCGTTCGAAGGCCTCAGCTATCCGAGCGGTGTGACGGCGGATAACACCGGCACCGTCTACGTCAACGACTCCGGCAACAAGCGGGTGCTGGTCCTCCCGGCCGGCTCGCGGAAGCAGATTCAACTGCCCTTCACCGACCTCGTCCATCCGACCGGCCTGACGGTGGACAACGCCCGCACCGTCTATGTCACCGACACCGCCAGGAATCGGGTGGTTGCGCTGGCCACGGGCTCGACCAGGCAGTACGAGCTGCCCTTCACCGGTCTGAACGCCCCAACCGGCTTGGTGGTGGGGGCCACCGGCACCGTCTACGTCGCCGATGGGGGCAACAATCGGGTGCTGTCGTTGGCCCCCGACTCGAGGGCCCAAACCACGCTGCCCTTCGTCGGCCTCTCCGACCCCGGGGGCGTGACGGTGGACAACAAGGGCGCCGTGTACGTGACCGACAGCGCGGGCAATCGTGCGCTGAAGCTTCCGGTGGGCTCGAGCCAGCAGGTCGTGCTGCCCTTCACCGGCCTCGATTACCCGTGGGGCTTGGCGGTCGACAACAATGGCACCGTCTACGTCGGGGGCCGCAACAACAAGATTGTGGCGCTGCGGCCGAAATAGGGACAGTTGACGCCGGGTTCGCCGCGGGGTCGAGCGGGCGAGGGGCTCCGGCCTTGGCTCGGCGCGCGGCGGTATTTTGCGCCGACTGTGGCCCTGCGGGTAAAGTGGCCAGACGGTGCGGTGTCTCGTGCCGACTTTTTGCGTGCCCAGTCCCTAGGAAATTTTCCGGTCACCGGCTCACGTTTCAAGTCGGTGTGAATGCTGCGCCGATACGGGCGCAGACGCAACGAAACCAAACGACGAGGATTTGACGAGAGGTTATGGCCAAGAAGGACGGCGCCATAGAGGTCGAGGGCCGCGTGGTCGAGCCCCTGCCCAATGCGATGTTTCGCATTGAGCTGGAGAACGGCCACAAGGTGCTTGCCCACATCAGCGGCAAGATGCGGCAGCACTACATCCGCATCCTGCCCGAGGACCGGGTGGTGGTGGAGCTCTCGCCCTACGACCTGTCCCGGGGCCGCATCGTGTACCGGTACAAGTAATCAACCAACAGACGAGAACAGGATCGAAAGCCGTGAAGGTCAACCCGAGCGTGAAGCCAATCTGCGACAAGTGCAGGGTGATCCGTCGGCATGGGCGGGTCATGGTGATCTGCTCCGATCCGCGCCACAAGCAGCGACAGGGCTAGCGCGCCCATACAACTGAATGCAGACCTCCCAGCACCAGTGAGCGGCTGGCATCTATACGAGATGGGCCAGCTCATCCACGCCCGGACGGAGGCCGGGCCCCACCCTTTTGGGTCAGGGAACGGACTGGGACCAGACCTCCGCTAGAGACAAGAGGAAACGCCACACATGGCTCGACTAGTAGGCGTCGATCTGCCGCGCGACAAGCGGATGGAGATCGCCCTGACCTACATCTTCGGCATCGGCCGCACCCGCTCCAACGAGATCTTGGCGGCCACCGGCATCGACAAGGATCTGCGGACCAAGGACCTCACCGACGACCAGCTGACCCACCTGCGTGACTACATCGAGGCCAACCTGAAGGTGGAGGGCGATCTGCGCCGCGAGGTGCAGGGCGACATCCGCCGCAAGATCGAGATCGGCTGCTACCAGGGCCTGCGGCATCGCCGCGGCCTGCCGGTGCGCGGCCAGCGGACAAAGACCAACGCGCGGACCCGCAAGGGGCCCAAGCGCACCATCGCAGGCAAGAAGAAGGCCAGGTAACCGATGCCACCGAAGAAGGCAAGTGGTGCTGCGGCGCCCAAAAAGGGACAGAAGACCCGCAGGCGGGAAAAGAAGAACGTCCCGCACGGCGCGGCGCACATCAAGAGCACGTTCAACAACACGATCGTGACGATCACCGACCCGCAGGGCAACGTCATCGCCTGGGCGTCGTCGGGCCACGTCGGCTTCAAGGGCTCGCGAAAATCGACCCCGTTCGCCGCGCAGCTGGCCGCCGAGAACGCCGCCCGCAAGGCCCAGGAGCACGGGGTGCGCAAGGTCGACGTGTTCGTGAAGGGCCCGGGCTCGGGCCGGGAGACCGCGATCCGTTCGCTGCAGGCCGCCGGTCTGGAGGTCGGCGCGATCTCCGACGTCACCCCGCAGCCGCACAACGGCGTGCGCCCGCCGAAGCGACGCAGGGTCTAGGAGGAGAAACAACCGATGGCTCGTTACACCGGACCCGTCACTCGCAAATCGCGCCGGTTCCGCACCGACCTCGTCGGCGGCGACCAGGCCTTCGAGAAGCGTCCCTACCCGCCCGGCCAGCACGGTCGCGCGCGGATCAAGGAAAGCGAGTACCTGCTGCAGCTGCAGGAGAAGCAGAAGGCCCGCTTCACCTACGGCGTGATGGAAAAGCAGTTCCGCCGCTACTACGAGGAGGCGGCAGGCCGTCCCGGCAAGACCGGCGACGAGCTGCTGCAGATCCTGGAGAGCCGGCTGGACAACGTGATCTACCGCGCCGGGCTGGCCCGGACCCGACGGATGGCCCGTCAGCTCGTCACCCACGGCCACTTCACGGTCAACGGCGTGCGCGTCGACGTCCCCAGCTACCGGGTGTCGCAGTACGACATCATCGACGTGCGGGACAAGTCGGTGAACTCGGTGCCGTTCCAGATCGCGCGGGAGACTGCGGGTGAGCGCCCGATCCCGAGCTGGTTGCAGGTCGTGGGGGAGCGCCAGCGCATCCTGATCCACCAATTGCCCGAGCGCGCGCAGATCGAGGTGCCGCTCACCGAGCAGCTGATCGTCGAGTACTACTCGAAGTAATGCTTCCGCACCAGCCGGTGCGGACTTAGCGGCATCAAATAGCGGGTGCCGAGAAGGAGAAGAAGAAACACCATGCTGATCTCACAGCGACCCACACTGTCGGAGGAGATCCTCACCGACACCCGGTCCCAGTTCGTCATCGAACCGCTGGAGCCGGGATTCGGTTACACCCTGGGCAATTCGCTGCGGCGGACACTGCTGTCGTCGATCCCCGGGGCGGCGGTCACCAGCATCCGCATCGACGGCGTGCTGCACGAGTTCACCACCGTTCCCGGCGTCAAAGAGGACGTCACCGCCATCATCCTGAACCTCAAGGGCCTGGTCGTGTCCTCCGAGGAGGACGAGCCGGTCACCATGTACCTGCGCAAGCAGGGCCCGGGCGAGGTCACCGCGGGTGACATCGTGCCGCCCGCCGGTGTCACCGTGCACAACCCGGGCATGCACATCGCGACGCTGAACGACAAGGGCAAGCTCGAGGTCGAGCTGGTCGTCGAGCGGGGCCGCGGTTACGTCCCGGCGGTGCAGAACCGGGCTTCCGGCGCCGAAATCGGCCGTATTCCAGTCGATTCCATCTACTCGCCGGTGCTCAAGGTCACCTACAAGGTGGACGCCACCCGTGTCGAGCAGCGCACCGACTTCGACAAGCTGATCCTGGACGTGGAGACCAAGAGCTCGATCACCCCGCGCGACGCGCTTGCATCGGCGGGTAAGACCCTGGTCGAATTGTTCGGCCTGGCACGCGAACTCAACGTCGAGGCCGAAGGCATCGAGATCGGGCCGTCGCCGGCGGAGGCGGACCACATCGCATCGTTCGCGCTGCCGATCGACGACCTGGATCTGACCGTGCGGTCCTACAACTGCCTCAAGCGCGAGGGCGTGCACACCGTGGGCGAGCTGGTCAGCCGCACCGAGTCGGACCTGCTCGACATCCGCAACTTCGGCCAGAAGTCCATCGACGAGGTGAAGGTCAAGCTGCACCAGCTGGGTCTGTCGCTCAAGGACAGCCCGCCGAGCTTCGACCCGTCCGACGTCGCCGGCTACGACGTCGCCACCGGGACCTGGTCCAGCGAGGGTGCCTACGACGACCAGGACTACGCCGAAACCGAACAGCTCTAACGCTTTTCAGCGGCCTTGAGAATCTAGACAGGAGCGTCAGCAATGCCCAAGCCCACCAAGGGTCCTCGCCTCGGCGGGTCGTCTTCGCACCAGAAGGCCCTTCTGGCCAACCTGGCCACGTCGCTGTTCGAGCACGGTCGGATCAAGACGACCGAGCCGAAGGCCCGCGCGCTGCGGCCGTACGCGGAGAAGCTGATCACGCACGCGAAGAAGGGCACGCTGCACAACCGTCGAGAGGTTCTGAAGAAGATCCGCGACAAGGACATCGTGCATGCCTTGTTCGAGGAGATCGGGCCGTTCTTCGCCGACCGCAACGGCGGCTACACCCGGATCATCAAGGTCGAGGCGCGCAAGGGCGACAACGCCCCGATGGCCGTCATCGAGCTGGTGCGGGAGAAGACGGTGACCTCGGAGGCCGATCGGGCGCGCCGGGTGAAAGCCTCGAAGAAGGCTGACGCTCCCGTCGCGGCCGCGGCAGCACCGCAGGCGGCGGTCGAGCCGGAGGCGGCGGAGGGCCCGACGGCCGAGGACGTCGCGGCGGAGGACGTCGCGGCCGAAGAGGCCAAGGCTGAGGCCGCCGATGAGGGCGACGGAGCCACCGACAGTTAGCGAGGAAGTCCGTCTGCGGCTCGACATCGCGTACGACGGAACGGATTTCGCGGGCTGGGCAACCCAGGCCGGGCAGCGCACCGTCGCCGGCGTCCTCGATGAGGCGCTGACGACCGTATTCCGCACCCCGGTGCGGCTGCGCGCCGCCGGGCGCACCGACACGGGCGTGCACGCCACCGGCCAGGTGGCACACGTCGACGTGCCGGCCGACGCGCTGCCGAACGCGTATCCGCGCTCACCGCGCGCCGGCGAACCGGAGTTTCTGCCGCTGCTGCGGCGTCTGGGCCGGTTCCTGCCCACCGATGTCCGGGTGCTCCGCATTGCCCGCGCCCCAACCGGTTTCGATGCCCGCTTCTCGGCGCTGCGTCGCCATTACCGCTATCGGTTGTCCACGGCGCCCTATGGGGCCGAGCCGCAGCAGGCGCGCTACGTCACCGCGTGGCCGCGGGCACTGGACCTGGATGCGATGAACGCGGCGTCGCGAGACCTGTTGGGGCTGCACAACTTCGCGGCGTTCTGCCGCCAGCGCGACGGGGCCACCACCATTCGCGACCTGCAGCGGCTGGACTGGTCGCGCGACGGCGAGCGGATCACCGCGCACGTGACGGCCGACGCGTTCTGCTGGTCGATGGTGCGGTCGCTGGTCGGGGCGCTGCTCGCCGTCGGCGAGCACAGGCGCGCGGTCGGCTGGTGTCGCGACCTGCTCACCGCGACGGACCGGTCCAGCGATTTCGCGGCCGCGCCCGCGCACGGCTTGACGTTGATCGGCGTGGACTATCCACCCGACAACGAGCTCGCGTCGCGAACCCTGATCACCCGGGATCTGCGCACGCCTGATTAGACGCGGGCCGCGACGAAACTGGCGGCCTGGTTGGTCGATCCGGGCACGTAGCTCAGGTGCGCTTTCCACTGGTTGCCGTTCGAGCAGATCGGGTCGCCGGTGTTGCACAGATCGATGGTCTTGCCGTCGAAATTCGGGGTCAGGGCGCTCATCAGTCTGCTGGCGCGGGCAGACGGATTGCCGAACAGGGCCACCGCGGCGACGTGGGTGGCGGCGTCGGCGGGCAACGGCTGGCGGAAGCCAAGGCCGGGAACTGGTGCGGCGGTGACGATGTCGATGACGGCAGCTCCTTGCGAATACCCGCCGAGCACCAGCTTGGTGTTGGGGCAGTTGTTCGCCATCCGCTGGACGTGGTTGCTGGTGTCGTTCGCGCCGTCGGCGGCGGCCAGGAAGTCCTTGTTGGCGGGATAGTTAACCGCATATGCGCCAACGCTTTTGCTGGTGTGCTGGCGAAGCGAGCTGATGAACGCCTGGCCCACCCGCCCGACGCCCGGAGGCTCGTCGGTCCCTCGGGCGAACACCACCTCGGCGTCGGGGCACGACGCCCAGGCGAGCGGCAACAGCTTCGGCGCGACGAAAAACGCGACCGCCGCGAGAAATACGACGGCCAGCCCGAAGCGGATAAGTCGCACACAACGATGCTAGGGGCCTATGGTCAAGCGCCGGTAACGATTTGGATGACTACAGTCTTGCGGCGGCGAAGCCGGCGGCCTGATCCACCAGGCCGGAGTCGATGTACGCAGGCTGCAGGTGTGACGCCCAGCGCATGCCTTTGCCGCAGATCGGGTCGCCTTGTGCGCACTGGTCGATCGTCTTACCGGCGAAGGCGGGGGCGACCTGCCGGGTGCCGTTGCCGAACAGCGCGACCGCCGCGACGTGCTGATCCACGCCCGGCGGTATCCGGCCCCAGGTCGCGAGGTCGGCCACCTCCGCGCCCAGGGAATAGCCGCCGAGCACCTCGCGGGTGTTCGGGCAACTTGCGGCCATGGATCGAACGTGCGCGCCCATGTCGTTGGCGCCGCTGTCGACGCTGATGTTCGCGGGGTAGTTGACGCCATACGCGCCAACCGGCATGCGCGTCTTGCCGCGCAGTGAGTTGAGGAACGCGTCGCCGACGGCGCCGAGTCCCGGCGGTTCCTCCCGGCCCCGGGCGAAAACCACCTCGGCACCAGGGCACCCTGCCGAGGCAATGGGCGCCGTGGCGATCACCGACGTCGCGGCGAGCAACGCCGCGGCCGCGAAACCGGGCAACCTCATGGCCCGATCTTAGTAGGGGATTGGCGGACCGGCCCCTGCCGTCAGTGAATCGCCGAGACCAAATCGGGTGCCGGCGTGGGCGCCGCGGGCGCTCCAGGCGCAGGGCCCGTGGGCGCGGGGCCAGTAGGAGCCGGGGCGGTAGGAGCGGGCGCCCCGGGCGCGGGGTCGTGGATGGACGGTGCGGACCCCGGCGTCTGCGGCCCGTACCCCGGAGCCTGCGGGCCGTAGCCCGGAGTCTGCGGGCCGTACCCGGGCGTCGCCGGGCCGAATCCGGGCACCTGCTGCCCGGTCCCGGCCAACAGCTTGGACGCGACGAACGCCGCGGCCTGAGTGGTGTACACCGGCACATACCCCTCGGTGTGCCCGCTCCACTCGTTGCCCGGTCCCGCGTGACAGATCGGGTCGTTGGGGTTGCAAAGGTCGATCGCCTTGGAACCGAACATCGCGCTCTGGGCCGGCAGCGACCCGCCGGCGCGGTCAGCGACGTCACCGAACGTCGCAACCGCCGCGACGTGGCTCGCGAGGTCGGCCGGCAGCTGACTGCCCCAGTTGATGCCCCCGATGGGCACCCCTGCCACGATGTCCATCACGCTGGCGCCCTGCGAGTAGCCGCCCAACACGATCTTGGTGTTGGGGCAATCCGACACCGTCTTCTTGACGTGATTGATCACGTCGTTGGCGCCGTCGCCGCCGTGCAGCTGCAGCTTGCTGGCGGCGTAGTTCACCCCGTATGTGGCGATGTTCATGCCGCCGGTCTGCTGGCGCAGCGAGTCGACGAAGGCGTCACCGACCCGCCCCATGCCGGGCGGCTCGTTGGTGCCTCGCGCGAAAACGACCTCGGCGTCCGGACAATTGTCCGCGGAGGCGGTCGGCGCCGTGGTCGGGAGGGTGAGCAGGCCGGTGGTGGAGAGCAGTGCGGACGCGCCCAGGCCGAGCCAGCGACCCCCCGACCGCCCGCTGAGGGCCGTAGGGCACGGACGGCCGAGTATGCGGTGAATAAACACGCCGAAATTTTACCCGTATCCGGCAAAATCGAAACTCGGCCGCCCTGTGGATAAACTCCTGCAGCCCACTCAACCTGCGGTTTAACGTGGACCAGAAATTCTGATTCGACAAACTTCGCGGGGAGATTTTGGACGCCGCAGGGTCCCGGCAATCGCAAACCCGTCTGCAAATCAGCGCTTACCGATTCCTGCTGCGCCGCATCGAGTGCGCCTTGCTGAGCCGCGGCACCGGCGTGGCCGGCCCGCAGCCGCGGGCGCGGACCGTAGCGCTGACGGCGGGGTGCGTGCTGGCCGCCCTCGTCGTGGCCGGATCCGGATGTCTTGCTTTGCTACGGCCGCCGGCGGGGCTTGGTCGCGCACGGATCGTGATGGGTCGAGAATCCGGGGCGCTGTACGTGCGGGTGGGCGACGCCTGGCATCCGGTGCTGAACCTGGCCTCGGCGCGGTTGATCGCCGCGACCGACGCCAACCCGCGGCCGGTGCGCGAATCCGAGTTGGCGCGCACCAAACGTGGCCCGCTGCTGGGCATTCCGGGTGCACCGCAGCTTCTCGCCCCGCCGCTGGCGGGCGACGAATCGGTGTGGACGATCTGCGATACGGACGGCAATGCGTCGACGACGGTCGTCATCGGGCCCGCTGCGGGATCGGCGGTCCGCCGCCTGAGCCCCGAGCAGGCCGTGGTGGTGACTGCCGGCCCGGGTTCGCCGGCCTACCTGCTTTATGACGGGCAGCGGGCGATGGTGGACCTTGCCGACACCGCGGTCGTGCGAGCGCTGAGGCTCGAGGGCCGCGCGCCGCGAATCGTCTCGCAGTTGTTGCTGAAGGCCGTCCCGGAGGTGCCGCCGATCACGGTCCCGCGGATTCGCGACGCCGCCGCAAAGGCCGCCGGCCTGCCGGGATTTCCGGTGGGCGCCGTGTTGCGCGTCACGCGAGCCGGGGGTGACGAGTATTACGTCGTTTTGGCCCGGGGCGTGCAGCGAATCGGTCAGGTGACCGCGGATTTGCTGCGTTTCGGCAATTCGCAGGGCAGCACGAACATCATCGCGGTGGCGCCGGATGTGATCCGTGGCGCGCCGATCGTGACCGCGCTGCCGGTGGCGACCTTTCCGGACCGCGCACCCGGCGAAGGCGACCTGACGACCACCGATACCACCGTGTGCGCGACGCGGGCGCCCGCCGCGTCCGGGCAGTCCGACGTTGCCGTCGTCGCGGGAAGCGGGCTGCCGTTGCCGGACGGCCGGGCGCCGGTGGCGCTGTCGCAGGCCGACGGGCCCGGTCCCGCGCTGGACGCGGTGTACCTGCCGCCGGGCCGAAGCGCCTATGTGCGGGCCGATGGCCAAGCCGGCGCGCGGTACCTCATCACCGACACCGGGGTGCGGTTCGCGATCCGCGACGACGACGCGGCGCACGACCTGGGGCTACCGCCGGCCGCCGCGCCGGCGCCCTGGCCGATGCTGGCGGCGTTGCCGTCGGGACCCGAGCTGAGCAGGCAAAGCGCGTCAGTCGCTCGGGACACCGTGTCGGGACCCCCGTAGCCCGCCCCGGACCGCGCCGGCGACCAGGGCCGCCACCAGCGCAACCAAGCAGATCGCCGCGCCACTGAGTGCGGTGTTGCGGCCGTGATGGTCAGCCGGCGCCGGGGTGCGAGAGGGTGGAATCGGCACCGGCGCCGGGTCTGGCTTCGGGTTGCCGATGGGCGGCGCCGGGTCGGAGCTGACCGCGGCGAGGGCGTCGATCGTGCCGTTGCCGGTGACCGGGTCCCAACCCGCGGGCGCATGATGCGCGGTCGACTCGATGCGCTGCATCACCTGCCGCGCGGTCATCGTCGGGAACCGGGCCCGGATGAGCGCGGCCAACCCGCTGGCGACGGGCGCCGCGTAACTGGTACCCGAAAGCGGTGACGCGCCAAGCGAATTCACCCCTTCGCCGACGGCGGCGACGTCCACCCAGGGTCCGGCAAGGGTAAAGGCCGACGGGATCCCGTCGGGATTGACCGAACCGACGGTGAGCACGTAGTCGTCGTACCAGGCGGGACTGACCGCGACGGTGGCGGTGTCCCAGGTCGCGTCCGGGCGCTGCGGCGGGCACTGCCCTGCGCCGGCGGCGTTGCCCGCCGCCGCCACCACTACCGCGTTCTTGACGTCGACCGCGTACGCGAGCGCGGCGCCCAGCGCCCGGTCGTCGAGCGGCGCCGCGATCGGAACGCAGGCGACCGACGAAATGTTGATCACCGACGCGCCGAGATCGGCGGCCGTTCGGACGGCCTTCGCCATGGTGTCGACGTCGCCCACCCCCGCGCTGGAGCGGTCGTCGGCCGCGGTGAACTTGGCGCTGGACTGGCGGATGCTGATCAGCGTGGCGTCCGGCGCCACGCCGCCGTAGCCGTCGGGATCCGTTGCCGCGGCGATGATCCCGGCCACCAGGGTGCCATGTGCGTCGCAGTCCTGGGTGCCGTCGCCGGTGGACACGTAGTCGCCCCCGGGAACCAGGTTGGGTAGCCGGCGGTGCCGCGCGACGCCGGTGTCGATGACCGCGACCCGCTGGCCGGCGCCGCGGGTGAGTTGCCAGACCCGGGGCAAGTCGAGGTTGGCGAGCTGGTTGCCGCCCGGCCCCGAGTCCGCCGTGATCGCCGCGCACACCTCGCGTTGCACGGTCGGCCGCGGCGGCGCGGGCAGGGCCGGTTTCGGCAGCCGCCGGTCGTCGATCTTCGGCGGTGAAACCGCGTGCGCCGCCGGCGTGCCGAACTGGGCCAGCGCGATCAGCGCCGAGACCGCCAGCAGCCGCACGGCGCACGACGCGGTCAACTCCATGGCGGATTCAAGCCACGAACGACGCCATAAAGGCCGCATATCCAGCACGTCAGGGGCACCATCGCGATCAGGGCCAGACACTCCAGCAGCTCGACGCCCCGCCGCAGCACCGGCGACGGCGATATCGCGGGTGCCGCGAAGCCGAGGTACGTCGCCGCGGCGGCCAGCATCGACGTTGCCCCCGCGATCCACGGTCCGCGATCCGGACTGCCGACCGCGACGACGCCGAATGTGGTTCCGATGGTGGCGATTCCGGTGACGACGAAGATCAACCGCCTTTTGGTATCGACGCCGCGCGCATACAACAGCAGGAGCGAACCCGTGACGGCGGCGAAAGCGATGCAGCCGGGGCTCGGCGCGCCGGTGAGCGCTGTGACGACGGCGCCAAGAGCCGCCGACCCCGCAAACGCGGCCAGCAGGCCGGTCAGCCAGTTGTCGGCGCGGATCGCCTTGGCGGCCAAGCGATCCGCGGCATCGACATCCGGCTGCAGCCGCGGGGACAATCCGGCCAGCACGATCGACACCCGCGCCGCCATGCCGAGCAGCCCGAAGGACACCAGCGCGGACACCGACGCGATGCTGCGCGGCGGGGCCGCGGTGAACACACTCGCCAGCGCGGCGACGGCGACGACCAGCGCCGCGCACGACACCGCGGTCAAGGTGACAAACCCACAACCCGACAGGCGCATCGCCAACACCGACACCACCGCCACGCCCATCGCGGCCAGCAGCACGCCGCCCGCACCCGGCGGCCCGGGCACCGCCAGAAAGCCGGCGACCGCCGCGAATACGGTGGCGATCGCGCCGAGCGTGAGCCCGGCGATCGAGTCGCCGAGCACCCGGTGCGCAACGACCGCGAACAGCAGGGCGGTGCAGCCGGCCACCGCCGCAACGGCGGCGGTGGCGCCCGGGTGACGGGCGACGCTGACGCCGCACGCGTTTCGAATGAGGGTGAGCGCTCCGACGCCGGCCAGCAGGCTCGCCGCCGCCGCGCCCGTGAGCCGGGTTGCTCGCCCGTCCTGGTCGAGGCCGGAACCGCGGGCGGTTGTGCGCAGCGTCGCCAACACCGCCTCCGCCACGTCGTCGTGCCGCGGGGCGGCGGGAGGGGTCCGCTCCTGGCTCAGCACCATGACCGAACCGTCACGAATACCGTGCTGCGCCAACGTCGTCGACGCGTCCAGGGCGGGTGCGCCGGGCAGGGACAGGTGGTAGCACCTTCCCGCGAGACCACCCGCGGAGTCGCTGTCGCGGCCCTCCAGCATGTCGACGATCGGCGGGATCAGCGTGGCGACGGGGACCCCGGCGGGCAGCGACAAATCGACGACCGCGGTGCCGGCGTGAACCGACACGCGGCGCAGTCCCGGATCGGATGCGGACACGGGTCACCCCCCTTCAGGCTCGAATCATCGCCACGTTAAGCGGTTTTCGATCGCCTCGTCTGCGGCTATCCACAGGTGAGTTGCAGCGGGTTCGGGTGCTTCCTAGCGTCGTCGAACGGTGGGAGGTGCTGGGATGACCGAGGCGTTCGTGCCCGCGGCGCGCCGGCCGCCACCCGCGGTGGCGACCGCGGACGTCAGCATCGCCGCGCCGCCCGCGCTGCCGCCCTCCTCGTCGTCGGGCCTGGCGGCCCGCCTGGTACCGGTTCTGCTTTCGGTCGGCAGCCTCGGCGTCATGGCGGCGGTCTTCTTCTCGGGGTCCGCGTCGTCGGGGTCCGCGGCAACCCGCAGTCCCATCTTCCTGGCGTTCCCGGTGATGATGCTGGTGTCGATGACGGTGACGGCGGTGGCCGGGCGGGGGCGTCGGCGGGACGGAGACATCGACGCGGACCGGGTCGAGTACCTCGAATACCTCGGCCGCCTGCGCGGGACAGTGGCCGAAACCGCTGCGGCGCAGCGCTCGTCGCTTTGCTGGAGTCATCCCGACCCCGCCACGTTGTGGACGTTGGTGGGCGGCCCGCGTATGTGGGAGCGGCGGGCGACGGACTCCGACTTCTGCGTCGTCCGCGTCGGCACCGGAATCCGGCCGCTTGCCACGCGTTTGGTGGCCCCGGGCCTCCCGCCCGCGGAGCGTTCGGATCCAGTCACCGCGACGGCCGTGCGCCGCTTCGTCGAGGCGCACTCGACGATCGAGGCGCCGATCACGATCGGCCTGCGGCCGGATTCGACGGTGACGATCGACGGCGATGCGTGCGAAGCGCGCGGCGTCCTGCGCGCGATGGTCTGCCAACTGGCTGTGCTGCATCCGCCGGGCCAGCTGCTGATCGTCGCGGTGATCGGCGAACGGAACAGGTGCTACTGGGATTGGCTGAAATGGTTGCCGCACAACCAACATCCCGGCGCCACCGATGCGCTGGGGTCCGCGCGCATGGTGTGTGAAAGCTCGGCCGAGGCGCGGCGCGCGCTGGCCGGCATGGAAACGGCGCGTGTGGTGGTGATCGGCGACGTCGACGATGGCGCCGCGGCCGGTGCGATCCCCGGCGCGACCGTCGTCGAGGTCGGGGCCGTCGGTGACGGCGCGCCGTTGGTGGTCAGGCAGGACGGCGAAACCCAAACGGTGCAGCACCCCGACCGAATGGAGGCCATCGACGCGCTGACCTGTGCGCGGCGGCTCGCCGCGTACCCCGCCGGCGCGAGGGCGTCTCACCGCGACGCCGGTCCGGGCTGGCCGGCCCTGATGGGCCTTCGCGAGCTCTCCCGCTTCGACCCGGTCACGCTGTGGCGCGGCCAGGAGCACCGACTTCGCGTTCCGATCGGAACCACCGTCGACGGTACGCCGCTCGAGCTCGACATCAGAGAGCCCGCCGAAAACGGCATGGGACCGCACGGTCTCTGCGTGGGCGCCACCGGCTCGGGTAAGTCGGAGCTGCTGCGCACCGTCGCGTTGGGCATGATGGCTCGGAACTCGCCCGAACTGCTCAACCTGTTGCTCGTCGACTTCAAGGGCGGCGCAACGTTTCTCAACTTCGCGGGCGCACCGCACGTGGCCGCCGTCATCACCAATCTGTCGGACGAGGCACCGATGGTGGCCCGGATGCGAGACGCGCTGGCCGGTGAGATGAACCGGCGGCAACGGATTCTGCGGGCGGCGGGCTGCGTCAGCGTCGCGGCATACCAGGACGCACGCCGCACCGGCGCGCAATTGGCCGCGCTGCCAACACTGTTCATCGTCGTCGACGAGTTCTCCGAACTGCTGAGCCAGCACCCCGATTTCGCCGACATGTTCGTTGCGATCGGCCGGCTCGGCCGGTCGCTGGGCATGCACCTGTTGCTGGCCAGTCAGCGCCTCGACGAGGGCCGGCTGCGCGGCCTGGAAGCCCACCTGTCCTACCGCGTGTGCCTGAAGACGCTGTCCGCCAGCGAATCACGGATCGTTCTGGGAACGCTCGACGCGTACCAATTGCCGAACACTCCCGGCGCCGGGTTCCTGCGCTGCGGCGGCGGGGAGCCGATCCGCTTCCAGACCGCGTTCGTCTCGGGCCCGCTGCGGCCCGGTTCGGCGGGCGTGACCGCCGCGACGGCATCGCCGTCGGTGCGGCTGTTCAGCACCCGCGCCGAGGGACCGATCACCCGTGGCGCCGAGACCGTTGGGCGGCCCACCCAAACCGTCCTGGGCGTGGTGCTGGAAGGGCTCTCCGGGCACGGGCCGCCCGCGCATCAAGTCTGGCTGCCCCCGCTCGGCGCGCCACCACGATTGGACGACCTGTTGCGCGACGTCGGGCCCCGGGGCGGTGACCTGACCGTACCCGTCGGCGTGGTCGACCGCCCGTTCGAGCAGTCCCGGACGCCGCTGATCGTCGACTTGTCCGGGGCCGCGGGCAATGTCGCGATCGTCGGGGCGCCCCGATCGGGAAAGTCGACGGCGCTGCGCACCCTGATCACCGCGCTGGCGGCCACCCACGGTCCGCGCCGGGTGCAGTTCTACTGCCTAGATTTCGGCGGCGGAACCCTGGCGTCGGTACGGACGTTGCCGCACGTGGGCGTCGTCGCCGGCAGGGCCGAGCCGCGGCTGGTCGCGCGCATCGTCGCCGAGATGGAATCGATCGTCCGCTCCCGGGAGTTGCAGCGAACCGACGCGGCGGCCGGCTCGGACCCGTTCGGCGACGTCTTCCTCGTCGTCGACGGCTGGGCGGCCCTGCGCCATGAGTTCGAGGCGCTCGAGGAAGCGATCACTTCCCTGGCGACGCAGGGGCTTTCGTTCGGGGTGCACGTCGTGCTGTCGGCGTCGCGCTGGGCGGAGATCAGGCCGTCGCTGAAAGATCAGGTCGGGACCTGCATCGAGTTGCGGCTGGGTGACCCCGCCGACTCCGAAATCGACCGCCGGCGGGCGCAGCAGGTGCCGCACGGCAAGCCCGGCCGCGGCCTTTCCCGCGAGGGCCTACACATGGCGATCGCGCTGCCCATCGATGAGCTGCAGCCTCAAGACGGCGAGCCGGCCGCGCCGCCGATCCGGCTACTGCCCGCGCACGTGGACCGCGACGCTCTAGTGCGTCACGGTGGCGCGGAATCCGCAGCAGGAATCCTGCTCGGGCTCGAGGAGCGCCGGCTGCAGCCGATCACAGTCGACTTCGGGCACCAGTCGCATCTGCTGATCCTGGGAGACAACGAGTGCGGAAAGACCGCGACGCTGCGCACCCTGTGCCGCGAGATCGTTCGCACGAAGACCGCCGCGGAAGCGCGACTGCTGATCGTCGACTTTCGGCGCTCCCTGCTCGGCGTCGTCGAATCGGAACACCTTGGCGGCTACGCGATGTCGCCGGCCGCCCTGGGTGCGCTGCTGCCCGGTCTCCTCGATCTGCTGCACCGGCGGATGCCCCCATCGGACGCGAGCCAGGCACAGCTGCGGGCCAGGTCCTGGTGGTCCGGGCCGGACATCTTCGTCGTGGTCGACGACTACGATCTGGTCGCCGCATCGGCAGACAACCCGCTGGCCGCCATCGTCGAATACCTGCCGCATGCAAGGGATCTCGGGCTGCACCTCGTCGTGGCGCGCCGCGCCGGCGGCGCGGCGCGGGCCCTGTTCGAGCCGCTGCTGGCCGGCCTGCGTGACCTCGGTTGCCTGGGACTGGTGATGAGCGCGCGTCCCGACGAGGGCGCGCTGTTGGGCTGCCGCCCGGCGCGGTTGCCGCCGGGCCGTGGTGTCCTGGTCGGCCGCGCCGGTGACGAGCAGGTTGTGCAGGTGGCGTGGAGCCCCCCGCCGTGAGCGGTCATTGCGCGATCATAGAGGCGGGTCCGGGTACGGTCCGCCGATTATGTTGCGGCACAAGCGTGGTCGCCGATGCCGAGATGGCCGAGGCGGCGCTGGAGTCGATAGACGATCCGGTGACGATGGTGGACGGGCGGCCGGTCGCCGTCGACTCGCTGTGGCGGGCCATGCTGCGGTCGGTGGACTGCCGGGAGCGGGCTCCGAAGGGGGCCATGGTGGTTGTGCACCCGTCGTGGTGGTCGTCGCCGCGTGTCGGTGTCGTGACCACCGCCGCGAGGACCCTGGCCGAGGAGGTGTCGGCTCGCCCGCGGTCGTGGCTGCTGCGGCGGGGTTCGAAGGGTGAACCGGAAGCGGCGGTGGTGGTGGAGATCGCGGAGCGATTGGTCGCGATCGCCGGTGCCGACGTGGTCGCCGTGCCCCGCCGGTCGGAACACCGCGCCGTCGCCGAACGGGTGGCGAGTGTCGTCGACGGGATCATGTGCGACGCGACGGGGACCGTGCTGGTCGACGCCCCGGCGACGGTGGCGGGTGCGCCGGCGCTCGCGACGCTGATCGCCACCGCGATGCGCGGGCGCGGCCGGCGGGTGGTGGAGGTCGGCGATGCGGCGTTGCCGCGGCTGGCCGGGCTGGCTCAGGCGTACCTGGGCGCCCGGGACGAACCTTCCCCGCCGCGGTCGGCCGCGGCCGTCGGTGGCATTCGCCCGCACGCCTGGATGCTCAGGGGGCTGGTGGCCGCCGGCGTGGTCCTGGCCGCGGCGGTTCCGGCGGTGGCGGCCATGGGCCGGCACGGTGTGACGCGGGCGGACGCGGTGGCGACGGCGTTCCTGGTGGAAGGCCGGGTCGCGGTCGAGGTGCCCGCCAACTGGCCCACGCAGCGCGTGGTTGCCGGCCCCGGTTCGGCGCGGGTGCAGGTCACGTCGCCGTCGGATCCCGAGGTGGCGTTGCACGTCACGCAGTCGCCCGTTCCCGAGGAGACGCTGAGCGACACCGCGGAGCGGTTGAAACGCGCGATCGACGCCGAGCCCGCCGGCGTGTTCGTCGACTTCAACCCGTCCGGTAATAGCGCGGGCCGGCCCGCGGTGACCTACCGCGAGGTGCGCGCCGGCCATCAGGTGCGGTGGACCGTGGTGCTGGACGGGACGGTCCGGATCAGCATCGGATGCCAGAGCCGGCCCGGCGGAGAGGACGCCGTCACCGCCGCGTGCGAGCGCGCGGTGCGGTCTGCCCACGCGATCGGCGGAACCTAAATCGATGGAACCCGATCGGCGTCGGCGGGGTCGAACTTGGTATGGGAACAGCGAACACGCTGAGCGCCGACTTCGACCTGATGCGCTCGGTCGCGGGCACCACGGACGCCCGCAACGAAGAGATCCGGGCAATGCTGCAGGCATTCATCGGCCGCATGAGCAGCGTCCCGCAGTCGGTGTGGGGCGGGCTCGCGGCCGCGCGGTTCAAGGATGTGGTGGACCGCTGGAACGCCGAGTCGATGCGGCTGTACCACGTCCTGCACGCGATCGCCGAAACGATCCGGCACAACGAGGCAATGCTGGCCGAGGCGGGTCAGAACCATGCGGACCACATCGCCGCCGCCGGCGGAGAGCTGTGATCGGGGGATGCCTGTGGACCCGGTGCTGTCGTACAGCTTTGGCGAAATCGAATACTCCGTCCGCCAGGAGATTCACACCACGTCGGCGCGTTTCAACGCCGCGCTCGATGAGCTGAGGTCCCAAATCGCTCCGCTGCAGCAGTTGTGGACCCGCGAAGCCGCGGCCGCCTATCAGGCCGAGCAGCTCAAGTGGCACCAGGCGGCGACCGCGCTCAACGAGATATTGGTCGACCTGGGCAACGCGGTGCGCGACGGCGCGGACGAGGTGGCGAGCGCCGACCGCCGGGCCGCGGGGGTCTGGGCAAGGTAGCCCAACGCATAAGGCTCTGTGCGGTCCCGACGGAGGAGAGCCGTTGGGACCGCACAGTCATTTTGACCTGCGGGGATGCGGGTCGGTAAGCTGCTCGGTTGGCGTGCGGTACGCCGGGGCCTCGGGTCAACGTCGGTCGCCGAGATCAAGCCCCACCGCGAACGCCCGACCGATACCCGGGTCACACCGGGATCCACCTCGAGAAGAAGAAGGTAAGCGCTGTGCCCACATACGCGCCCAAGGCGGGTGACACCACGAGGTCGTGGTACGTCATCGACGCCACGGACGTGGTGCTTGGCCGCCTTGCCGTCGCGGCGGCCAACCTGCTGCGCGGCAAGCACAAGCCGACGTTCGCCCCCAACGTCGACGGCGGTGACTTCGTCATCGTCATCAACGCCGACAAGGTCGCCTTCAGCGGCGACAAACTGCAGAAGAAGCTGGCCTTCAGCCACTCGGGGTATCCCGGCGGCCTGCACAAGCGCACGATCGGCGAGCTGATGGAAAAGCACCCGACCCGCGTGGTGGAAAAGGCGATCGTCGGCATGCTGCCCAAGAACAAGCTCAGCCGTCAGATCCAGCGCAAGCTTCGCGTCTACGCGGGCCCGGAGCACCCCCACACCGCGCAGCAGCCGGTTCCATACGAGATCAAGCAGGTGTCCCAGTGACCGAAACTACCGAGGCCGTAGAAACCCCGGCGACCCCCGAAGCCCCGGAAACCCCGGCCGAGGCGCCGGCGGCCCGGCCCGCCGAGGCGTTCGTGTTCGACCGGCCCATCCAGACCGTCGGGCGCCGCAAGGAGGCCGTGGTGCGGGTGCGCCTGGTGCCCGGCACCGGCAAGTTCGACCTCAACGGCCGCAGCCTGGAGGATTACTTTCCCAACAAGGTGCACCAGCAGCTGATCAAGGCTCCGCTGGTCACCGTCGATCGGGTGGAGAGCTTCGACATCTTCGCCCATCTCCACGGCGGTGGCCCGTCGGGTCAGGCCGGTGCGCTGCGGCTGGGCATCGCCCGGGCGTTGATCCTGGCCTCGCCGGAGGACCGGCCGGCCTTGAAGAAGGCCGGGTTCCTCACCCGCGATCCGCGCGCCACCGAGCGCAAGAAGTACGGCCTGAAGAAGGCGCGCAAGGCGCCCCAGTACAGCAAGCGCTGATCCGGTCACTTTCCGGCCGCAACCGGGCATCTTGTGCATAGTCGTGCGGCGTGTCTGCGCACGAACCCGCCCGGTTTCGGTCAGAAAAGAACGGGCACGTTAGGTGCACAGTAGGTACACAGCCGTCAACTGTGAGAGGTTTGTCCGCATGGGTCGACTATTCGGCACCGACGGTGTTCGCGGGGTCGCCAATCGCGAGTTGACCGCCGAGCTGGCGCTGGCGCTGGGGTCGGCGGCGGCGCGGCGCCTGGCCAGTTCCGGGGGACCGGGCCGACGGGTCGCCGTGATCGGTCGCGACCCGCGGGCCAGCGGCGAAATGCTGGAGGCGGCGGTGATCGCCGGCCTGACCAGTGAGGGTGTCGACGCGCTGCGGGTCGGGGTGCTGCCGACCCCGGCGGTGGCCTACCTGACCGGCGCCTACGACGCCGACTTCGGGGTTATGATCTCGGCGTCGCACAACCCGATGCCCGACAACGGCATCAAGATCTTCGGCCCGGGCGGCCACAAGCTGGACGACGACACCGAGGATCAGATCGAGGAGCTGGTCGCGGCCGGGCCGGGGTTGCGCCAGGTCGGTGCCGGGATCGGGCGCGTCGTCGACGCGCAGGACGCGGCCGACCGCTACCTGCGCCACGTGGGCAAGGTCAACACCCTGCCGCTCGACGGCCTGACCGTGGTCGTCGACTGCGCCCACGGCGCGGCGTCGGCGGCCGCCCCGCGCGCCTACCGCGCCGCCGGCGCCCGCGTCATCCCGATCAACGCCGACCCCAACGGGCTCAACATCAACGACGGCTGCGGCTCGACGCACCTGGATTCGCTGCGGGCAGCGGTCATCGCCCACCGCGCCGACCTGGGCCTGGCGCACGACGGCGATGCCGACCGCTGCCTGGCCATCGACGCCAACGGCGAACTCGTCGACGGCGACGCGATCATGGTCGTGCTCGCGCTGGCGATGCAGGAGGCCGGCGAACTGGCCGCCAACACCTTGGTGACCACGGTGATGAGCAACCTCGGCCTGCACCTGGCCATGCGCTCGGCGGGCATCACCGTGCGCACCACCGCCGTCGGCGACCGCTACGTCCTGGAGGAGTTGCGGGCCGGCGAATACAGCCTCGGCGGCGAGCAATCCGGTCACATCGTGATGCCCGCGCTGGGTTCCACCGGCGACGGCATCGTCACCGGCCTGCGGTTGATGACGCGCATGGTGCAGACCGGCTCGTCGCTGGCCGACCTCGCTTCCCGGATGCAGACGTTGCCGCAGGTGCTGATCAACGTCCAGGTCGCGGACAAGGCCACCGCCGCCGCGGCGCCCGCGGTGCAGGCCGCAGTGGAGCAGGCCACGGCCGAACTGGGCGACACCGGACGAATCCTGTTGCGCCCCTCGGGAACTGAACCGATGATCCGGGTGATGGTGGAAGCGCCCGAGGCGGCCGTCGCCCAGCGCGTCGCCGCCCGCGTCGCCGAAGCGGTGAGCGCCCAGCGCTGATCCGAAACCCTGGAACCCCGTCGGGGGATCCGGCGTCGGATTAGGCATGAGATTCGATAGTCGTATTGGGGTCGACGTCGCCGCGGTGCACAGGGTCGCCGACCAATTGCGCGGGGCGGCCGAGCTCGTCGATGCCGCGCTGAATGACCACCTGGCCGGGCCGGCTTTCAGCGGCGCCACCGCGGGGCGGGCGCACACCGCGCGCGGCGACGCGCTGCGCGCCCAGCTGGACCAACTGGTTGCGCAGTTGTCGCAGTGGTCGCGGGCGTCCGTCGCGATCGCGGTTGCGCTGCGGTCCGGCGCCGAACGCTATGCCGACGCCGAAATGTATGCCGCCGCGCGGATCGCCTGACCGTGGGCGACCGGTTGGACGTCGCCGAGCGCCTCGCCGAGGGCCGGCCCGCCGTCGAGCACACGCAAACGTACGTGCGCGCCTGCCAGGCGCTGGGCTACGAGCAGTCCGACCTGACGTCGCAGCCGTCGCAGGTCCGCGACTGGTACGACAGCGAGGACGGCCTCGACCTGCACGCGCTCGACCGCGATTGCGGGCAGCTGCGGGCGGCGGGCGCCGCGCTGATGGAAGGCCTGCGCACACAGCGTGCCCAGCTCGGCGAGCTGTCGGCGGCGTGGATGGGTCCGGGAGCGGACGCCGCGCTCGCGTTCTTGCAGCGTCATTGCGACGAGGCGGGCGTGCTTGCCAGCGAGGTGCGCGCGGCGGCCCAGCGATGCGAGTCGCTGCGCGACAACCTGTGGTTCCTGGTCGACTCTAAGGTCGCGACGGCCATCGCCATCGACGATCGCACGCAGGCGCAGCGGCCGGTATGGCTGGCCGCTTCGGCCGCGGTCAGCACGGGGGCGGGGGGTAGCTGTACGGCGGCCGAGGTTGTCGAGGAACAGGTAAAGCCCTACGTGGACAACGACATTCGCAACGACTGGGTGACCGCGATGCGCTCGTCGCTGACCGGCTTCGCCACGTCCTACGACATGGTTATCGACAGGATGGCCGCCGCGCCGGTGGTGTACTTCGAGCTGCCCGGCGATCTCGGCCCGGGCTGGCAACCGGCCGAGCCCGTACCGTCGGTCACCCCGGCCACGCCCCCGCCGGTCACTCCCGCCGCCGTTGCGCCCGCGGCCGTCGCGCCCGCAGCCCCGGCGCCGCCCGCCTTCGGACCCCCCGTGGATCCCGCGCCGGCCGCTGCCGCGCCGGCCGCGGCCCCGGATTTGGGGACGGCGCTCGGTGATGCTTCCGGCATGCCGACCGGGGCGGGGGATCTCGGTGGGGGATCGAGCGGTCTTGGCGGGCTGGGCGGGCTCGGCGGGCTCGCCAACCGAATCGTCGATGCGATGGGCGGGCTGCTGGGTTCCGCAGGTGACCTGGCAGGCGAGGACCCATTCGACGCCGACACGCTCGACAAGGATCCCCTCGATCCGGACGACGAGCACGACGAGGAACACGACCAAGCCGACGCCGACGACAAGCACGACGAACCCGAGGAGGCCGAAGAGGCCGACATGGTGGTAGAGGACGACAAGGTACCCGCGCCGGCCGCGGCGCCGGTGGGTGCGCCGGCGCCGACCGACGTGCCGCCGCCGACCGACGCGCCCGCCCCGGCCGACGCGCCCGCCCCGGTTGACGCGCCCGCCCCGGTTGACGCGCCGCCGGCCGCACCCGCGCCCGCGCCGGCCGTCGCACCGCCGACCGACGGATCGACACCATGCGAGATCGCCGCGGATCAGCTCCCGCAGGCGGGGCAGTGAGGGTCAGGAGGGCCGCAGCTGGAGCACTTCTTCGACATAGCGCACAGATTCTTTCGGATTGCTGGCCATCGGGCTCACCAGCAGCGTCGTGACGCCCGACTCGGCGAAGGCGGCCAGGCGCTCGGCGATGTAGCCGCGCGGGCCGACAAGCGACATCCCGCGCACCAATTCGTCGGGAACCAGGTCGACCGCCTCGCGCTTGCGGCCGGACAGGTACAGCTCCTGGATCTTGTCCGCGACCTCTCCGAACCCATAGCGCGTCGCCAGGTTGTGGTAGAAGTTGCGACCCTTGGCGCCCATCCCACCGATGTAGAGGGCCAGCTGCGGCTTGGCCCAGGCCAGCCGCTCGTCGACGTCGTCACCGATGGCCACCGACGCGTGCACCATGATGTCCAGCGGCCCCAGGGCCGGATCCCGTTTGGCGGCACCGGCCGCCAGCGCCTCGCCCCAAACCGAGCCGGCCTTCTCCGGAAGGTAGAACACCGGCTGCCAGCCCTCGGCGATCTCGGCGGTGAGCTCGACGTTCTTCGGCCCAAGCGCCGCGATGGTTATCGGAATGCGTTCGCGCACAGGATGATTGATGAGCTGCAGGGGCTTGCCCAACCCCGTTCCGCGATCCGCGGGCAACGGCAGCTGATAGTACTTGCCGTCGTATTGCACCCGTTCGCGGCGCCACACCTTGCGGCAGATCTCCACGATCTCGCGGGTGCGGCCTATCGGCGCGTCGAACGCGACGCCGTGAAAGCCCTCCATTACCTGCGGTCCGGACGTGCCGATCCCGAGGCGGAAGCGGCCGTCGGAAACGAAGTCCAGGCCGGCGGCCGTCATCGCCAGCAGCGAGGGCGTCCGGATGTAGATGGGAAACACCCCGGAGGCCAATTCGACGGTGTTGGTCTTGGCGGCCAGGTAGCCGAGCTGGCTGACGGCGTCGAAGGAGTACGCCTCGGCCACCACCGCGATGTCGATGCCGGCCCCCTCGAGTTCGACGACGCGGTCGACGGCCTCGTGAAAGCCGCCCGAATAATCCAGAGCGATCCCGATTCGCATCAACGACAGATACCACGACGATGGCCGCGGTCGTCCAGGGGCTCACTTCAGCAGCGCGACGATCTTTTCCTCGGGCGTCACCGGCGGGGCCTCCGGATCGACCGGGACCGTCTTGGGCAGGTGCGCGTCCGGATCGGCGAAGGCGCGATAGGTCTTGTCGCCGCCGAGCGTCGCGAGCAGGTACCCGGTCAGCAGCGCCCGCACCGATCGTTGCGTGCCGCGGTGCGGTCCGGGCAGCCCGACCGCTTTGGTCAGCCGCCGGCCCTCGATCAGGCCGCCCGGTTTGGCCTTTGTGACGATGCGCAGCGTGGCGGTGTCCCACGCGCGGGAAAGCGCCAAGGCGTTGGAGTTCAACGTCTTTGGGTCCCCCGGGGCGGTCAGGATCAGGCCAGGGACCTGAAGCGTCGCCGCCGGCTGCTCGGCCGGCGGACTGGTGACGGTCGGGAACAGCGCCGCCACAGCTGCGGGCTTGGCCGGCATGCCGGCCGCGGCGAACACCGCCGCCGAGCCGCCGAAACCGTGGCCCAGCACGCCGAGCTTGGCGGGGTGCACGCTGATCTTGCCGGGCCCGAGGCGCACGCCGGCCACGATGTCGAGCGCGGTACCGAGGTCGAAGGCCAGGTTGAGTACCGAGGGCGCCAGTCCCCGTTCGGTGTCGGGGGCGCCGGCCACGATGCCCCACGACGCCAGATGCTCGAGCAGACCCGAATAGCGGGCCGCACCGGCGAGCCAGTCGTGTCCGAAAGCGACGCCGGGAAGATTGAATCCGGCCTCCGGCGTGTACACCACCCCCGGCAAACCGGCGAAGGCCAGGTCACCGCGCAACACCCGATGTGGGCCGGGCCGACTGAGAGCGCTGACGAGCTTGCGGATGCGGGCCACGCGTCGACGTTAGCGCACCTCGATCAGCCCGAGCCGCCACAGCGCCGCGTACACCTGGCGCAGCGGGATGCTCAGCAAACCGGCGGCCGCGTCCACCACCGGGTCGCCCCCACCGATCGGCGCGCGCGTCGCCGCCACATCGTCGCAGAGAACAGCAGTCATTATTCGCTCCTAGAAGATTGCGCGTGGAAGTCGAATTGAGGTCGTTGATGTCGGCTGAAAGGCGGCTGCGGCAAAACCATTGTGCAGCAGCGTTATTCGCTGGTGGACTTTCCTTTCCGGTGGCCGATGTCCCGAAGTTTAGGTGCGCGCCACGCGCGATTGATGAAGCGGTAGGAAACGTCGGAAATACATAAAGTGACGAATTCACGCCGTTCGGGTCCGGGACCGACGGCGTTTCGTCGAGGGCCGCGCCCCGCGCCCCGGCCCTCGGGGCACGTCTGCGCAGGTCAGCGGCCCGCCGTCCCGCCCTGCTGGGACCGCCCCGGCGGCTCCACTACCCTGTGCAGGATGTGCGGAATCGTCGGCTACGTGGGGCAGCGTCCTGCCCTCGACGTCGTCATGGACGCACTGCGCCGCATGGAGTATCGCGGCTACGACTCCTCGGGAATCGCACTGCTCGACGGCAAGGGCAAACTCACCGTGCGCCGCCGGGCCGGCCGGCTGGCCAACCTTGACGAGGCGCTGGCCGAGACGCCCCCGGAGTCGCTGGCCGGCACCACCGGGCTGGGCCACACCCGCTGGGCGACCCACGGCCGGCCCACCGACCGCAACGCGCACCCGCACCGCGACGCCGCCGGCAAGATCGCCGTCGTCCACAACGGCATCATCGAGAACTACGCCACCCTGCGCCACGAACTTGAGGGCGCCGGCGTGGAATTCTCCAGCGACACCGACACCGAAGTCGCGGTGCACCTCGTTTCGCAGGCCTACCGCAACGGCGAAACGGCCGGCGATTTCGTGGCCTCCGTGCTGGCGGTGCTGCGCCGGTTGGAGGGCCACTTCACCCTGGTCTTCGCCAACGCCGACGAGCCCGGCACCATCGTCGCCGCCCGCCGGTCGACACCGCTGGTGATCGGGGTGGGGGACGGCGAGATGTTCGTCGGATCCGACGTGGCCGCCTTCATCACCCACACCCGCAACGCCGTCGAACTCGGCCAGGACCAGGCCGTCGTGCTCACCGCCGACGGCTACCGGATCACCGACTTCCACGGCAACGAAGACCTGGAGCCCGGGGCGTACCGCGAGTTCTACATCGACTGGGACCTGTCCGCCGCGGAAAAGGGCGGCTACGAGTTCTTCATGCTCAAGGAGATCGCCGAGCAGCCCAGCGCGGTCGCCGACACTCTGCTCGGCCATTTCGTCGACGGCCGGATCGTGCTCGACGAGCAGCGACTGTCCGACCAGGAACTGCGCGAGATCGACAAGGTGTTCGTCGTCGCCTGCGGCACCGCGTACCACTCCGGGCTGCTGGCGAAGTACGCGATCGAGCACTGGACGCGGCTGCCGGTGGAGGTGGAGCTCGCCAGCGAATTCCGTTACCGGGACCCGGTTTTGGACCGCAGCACGCTGGTGGTGGCCATCTCGCAGTCCGGCGAGACCGCCGACACCCTGGAAGCCGTCCGGCACGCCAAGGATCAGAAGGCCAAGGTGCTGGCGATCTGCAACACCAACGGCTCGCAGATCCCCCGCGAATGCGACGCGGTGCTCTACACCCGCGCCGGCCCGGAGATCGGCGTGGCGTCGACCAAGACGTTCCTGGCGCAGATCGCCGCCAACTATCTCGTCGGCCTGGCGCTGGCGCAGGCCCGCGGCACCAAGTACCCCGACGAGGTCGAGCGGGAGTACCGGGAGCTGGAGGCGATGCCCGATCTGGTGGCGCGGGTGCTCGCCACGGCCGAACCGGTGGCCGCCCTGGGCTATCGGTTCGCCCAGTGCCCGACCGTGCTGTTCCTGGGTCGCCACGTCGGCTACCCGGTGGCGCTGGAAGGCGCGCTGAAGCTCAAGGAGCTGGCCTACATGCACGCCGAGGGGTTCGCGGCCGGCGAGCTCAAGCACGGCCCGATCGCGTTGATCGAGGACGATCTGCCCGTCATCGTGGTCATGCCCTCGCCCAAGGGGTCGGCGACGCTGCACGCCAAGCTGCTGTCCAACATCCGCGAGATCCAGTCTCGCGGCGCGGTGACGATCGTGATCGCCGAGGAGGGTGACGACACCGTGCGCCCCTACGCCGACCACCTGATCGAAATCCCTTCGGTGTCAACGCTGTTGCAGCCGTTGCTGTCGACCATCCCGCTGCAGGTGTTCGCCGCGGCGGTGGCGCAGGCCCGCGGTTACGACGTGGACAAGCCGCGAAACCTGGCCAAGTCAGTCACCGTCGAATAGTCCGTTTCGGCTGTATCGCCTCGGGCCCTCTTCTCCCGGTTTTACAATCGCTGGCCGGGCCGCAATTCGTGCAGATAGCTAGTTAGGGGAGGCATCCTTGTCGGCGGATCGCTTGCGTCCCAGGCCGTCGTCCATGACTTTCGCCGTCGTCGCCCTCATCGTGGCCGTCGTCGCCGCCTACGTCGCGTCGGTCGCCATGTACGCCAGCAGCGGCACGGCCGGCCACCGTCAGGCCGGAACCCAGCCCGCGGGCGATCAGACCTCGGTGACGTTGAATGTCGAAGACATCCAGTCGAACTACACGGTGCTGAACGCCAACCTGATCTTCTCGCCCGGGTCCGACCTGTTGGATCCGCAAACCCACCACCTCAAGGAAGACCTGGGCCTTCGAGTCCGGTCCGTGGCCACGCCCACTCGCCGGACATGGCTGAAGGGCATGCTTCCCGGCATGTTCCCGGTGCCGCTGACCCTGGCCGGCGAGATCAACGAGTGGCCGTTCGATCGCTACAGCTCGGGGCCGATCGAGATCGAGGTCATGCGCGGCGACTCCGAGAACGCGGTCCAGCGCGTGCCGATAACCTTCGTCAACCGCCTTTCGGGTTGGGAGATCGACACCACCGACGCCAACGGTCAGGGCCCGTATCGAGTGAGCGTGCGGCGCTCGCTCAGCGCGGGGGCGTTCGGCGTCGTCATCCTCGGCGTCCTCATCGCCATCGCCGGCCTGGGCCTGTTCGTCGCGGTCCAGACCGTGCGCGACCGGCGAAAGTTTCAGCCGCCGATGACGACGTGGTACGCGGCGATGCTGTTCGCGGTGGTGCCGCTGAGAAACGCGCTTCCCGGCTCGCCGCCGTTCGGCGGCTGGGTCGACATCACGATCGTGCTGTGGGTGCTGGTGGTGCTGGTGATCTCGATGCTGCTGTACATCGCGTGCTGGTGGCGGCATCTGCGGCCCGAAGCCGAGAAGGCGGCAGTGCCTTAGGCCCGGGCATGTAAAGGTTGAGCCGTGGCCAATGCATCGGCGGGGACACAACTGCGCAGGATGGCGCTCGCGGTCTGGCATTTCGTCATCCGCGCCCCCCTGACCTACAGCTGGCTGTTGGTGTTGCTGATCACGACGATCGTGCAGAACGAACTTCCCGGGCGCGAAGTGCACCACGTGTTGCTGCACCGATCCACCAACATTCACGAGCTGGGCACCGACCCGCTGGGCGTGCTGTTCTCCAGCCTGCTGTGGATCGACGGCAAGAACCTGGAGCCGTACCTGTTGCTGTTCACGCTGTTCCTCGCGCCCGCCGAACACTGGCTGGGCCAACTGCGCTGGCTCACGGTGGGATTGAGCTGCCACATCCTGGCCACCTACGTCAGCGAAGGCATCCTCTACTACGCGATCCAGGAACACGAGGCGTCGGAAAGGCTGGTGCACGCGCGCGACATCGGCGTCAGCTATTTCCTGGTCGGCGTGATGGCCGTGCTGACCTACCACATCGCGCGGCCCTGGCGCTGGGGCTATCTCGGCGTGCTGTTCGTCATCTTCGGCTTCCCGCTGCTCACGATGAACCACCACGAGCTGAACTTCACCGCGATCGGCCACTTCGCCTCGATCCTGATCGGGCTCTGCTTCTATCCGATGGCGCGCGAGCGCAGGCGCCCCCAGCTGAATCCGGCGAAAATCAGACCCGCCTTCCGGCGACTCCGCTCCGGCGAATCCTAGGTGCGCTTGGTAACGAAACCCCTTAGGCGCCAGGCATATCCATGGGGCAGGCAGGCCCTCCGACCACGCCGCCGGATCGTGACGATCCTTCGTCACAAGAAGTGCCACACTGTATGTGGAGTCAGGAAAAGGGAAGAGCCGATGAAGCGGGCGATAGTGGGCGTATCGGCGGCATGCGCACTAGCACTGGCCCCCCTCTGCACTCCATCGGCACAAGCACACGAGCCTTGTGTCGGCATCACCGATCCCGCTGCCTACCAGGCGTGCATGGCCGAATACCAGCGCATGCAGGACCTCTACAAACGCGAAATCGCCCAGTGCGAGGCCAGCCCTAATCACGGACAGATCGGCCAAGTTTGTGGGTGACCCGCTGGGCACCTCGGGGCCGCGACCCTGAACCGTTGGTGACGGGCCCACCACCCATCGACGAGTGCCGCGTGTAGTTCGCGCTCGGGCATGGAAAGCTGGCTTCGATGCGGCATTACTACTCCGTTGACGCGATCCGCGCCGCCGAGGCACCGCTGCTGGCCAGCCTGCCCGACGGCGCCCTGATGAGACGCGCGGCCTTCGGCCTGGCCACCGAGATCATCGGCGAGTTGACCACCCGAACCGGCGGGGTCGTCGGCCGCCGCGTCTGCGCGGTCGTCGGGTCGGGCGACAACGGCGGCGACGCGCTGTGGGCGGCGACCTTCGTGCGTCGTCGTGGCGCGGCCGCCGACGCGGTGCTGCTCAACCCGGAGCGCACCCACCGCAAGGGGCTGGCGGCGTTCCGCAAGGCCGGCGGCCGCATCGTGGAAAGCGTCTCGGCCGCAACCGATCTCGTCATCGACGGGGTGGTGGGCATCTCCGGTTCGGGCCCGCTGCGGCCGGCCGCGGCCGGGGTGTTCGCCGCGGTCGATGATGCCAAGATCCCGGTGGTCGCCGTCGACAGTCCCAGTGGGATCGACGTGGCGACCGGGGCGATCACCGGGCCCGCCGTGCACCCGGCGCTCACCGTCACCTTTGGCGGGCTCAAACCCGTGCACGCGCTGGCCGATTGCGGCCGGGTCCGGCTTGTCGACATCGGGCTCGACCTGCCGGGCACCGACGTGCTGGGCTTCGAGGCCGCCGACGTGGCCGCGCGCTGGCCGGTGCCCGGCCCCCACGACGACAAGTACAGCCAGGGCGTGACGGGGGTGATGGCCGGCTCGTCGACCTACCCGGGCGCCGCCGTGCTGTGCACCGGGGCGGCCGTGGCGGCCACCTCCGGGATGGTCCGCTATGCCGGCAGCGCGCACCGCGAGGTGCTCGCGCAGTGGCCCGAGGTGATCGCGTCGCCCACCCCGGCCGCGGCCGGACGGGTGCAGGCCTGGGTGGTCGGGCCCGGACTGGGCACCGACGACGCCGGGGCCGCCGCGTTGTGGTTCGCGCTGGAGACCGACCTGCCGGTGATCGTCGACGCCGACGGGCTGACCATCCTGTCCGCCCACCCCGACCTGGTGGCCAACCGGGCCGAAAGGGGGGTGCCGACCGTGCTGACCCCGCACGCGGGCGAATTCGCCCGGCTGGCGGGCAATCCGCCCGGGGACGACCGGGTGGGCGCCGCCCGCAAGCTGGCCGACACGCTGGGCGCCACCGTCCTGCTCAAGGGCAACGTCACGATCGTCGCCGACCCCGGCGGCCCGGTCTACCTGAACCCGGCCGGGCAGTCCTGGGCCGCCACCGCCGGCTCCGGCGACGTGCTGTCCGGGATGATCGGCGCGCTGCTGGCCTCCGGGCTGCCGGCGGTCGAGGCGGCCGCGGCGGCGGCCTTCGTGCACGCGCGCGCGGCGGCGCTGTCGGCCGCCGACCCGGGGCCGGGCGAGGCGCCGACGTCGTCGTCACGCATCGTCCCGCACATCCGGACCGCGCTGGCCACCCTGTAGTCCCAGACCTGTAGTCCCAGAAAGGATTCGCCCAGTGCCACAACATCCGTCCGTGCCCGCGCACGCGATCGCCCCCGCCTACACCGGCCGCCTGTTCACCGCGCCGGTGCCGGCCCTGCGGATGCCGGATGAATCGATGGATCCCGACGCCGCCTACCGGTTCATCCACGACGAGCTGATGCTCGACGGCAGCTCCCGGCTGAACCTGGCCACCTTCGTCACCACCTGGATGGACCCCGAGGCCGGGAAGCTGATGGCCGAGACGTTCGACAAGAACATGATCGACAAGGACGAGTACCCGGCGACCGCGGCCATCGAGCAGCGCTGCGTGTGCATGGTGGCCGACCTGTTCCACGCCGACGACCTGCGCGACGACGACCCCTACAGCGCGTGCGGGGTGTCCACCATCGGCTCCAGCGAGGCGGTGATGCTGGGCGGGCTGGCCATGAAGTGGCGGTGGCGGGCGAAGACCAAGGACTGGAAGGGCCGGACCCCCAACCTGGTGATGGGGTCCAACGTCCAGGTGGTCTGGGAGAAGTTCTGCCGCTACTTCGACGTCGAGCCCCGCTACCTGCCGATGGAGGAGGGCCGCTACGTCATCACCCCGGAACAGGTCGTCGACGCCGTCGACGAGAACACCATCGGCGTGGTGGCGATCCTGGGCACCACCTACACCGGCGAGCTGGAACCGGTCGCCGAGATCTGCGGCGCCCTGGACAAGCTGGCGGCCGGCGGCGGTGTGGACGTGCCGGTGCACGTCGACGCCGCCAGCGGCGGGTTCGTGGTCCCCTTCCTGCACCCGGCGCTCAAGTGGGACTTCCGGCTGCCCCGCGTGGTGTCGATCAACGTCAGCGGCCACAAGTACGGGCTGACGTATCCCGGCGTCGGGTTCGTCGTCTGGCGCAGCAAGGAATACCTGCCCGACGAGCTGGTCTTCCGGGTCAACTACCTGGGCGGCGACATGCCGACGTTCACGCTGAACTTCTCCCGCCCCGGCAACCAGGTGGTGGGGCAGTACTACAACTTCCTGCGGCTGGGCCGGGAGGGCTACACCAAGGTCATGCAGGCCCTGTCCGAGACGGCGCGCTGGCTGGCCGAGCAGCTCCGGGTCAGCGACCACTGCGAGCTGGTCTCGGACGGGTCGGCGATCCCGGTGGTCGCCTTCCGGTTGGCCAAGGACCGCGGCTACACGGAGTTCGACGTCTCCCACGAGCTGCGGACCTTCGGCTGGCAGGTGCCCGCCTACACCATGCCGGACAACGCCACCGACGTCTCGGTGCTGCGCATCGTGGTGCGCGAGGGACTCTCCGCCGACCTGGCCCGGGCCCTGCACGACGATGCCGTCACGGCGCTGACCACGCTGGACAAGCTCAAGCCGGGCGGGCATTACGAGGCTCAGCACTTCGCGCACTGAGCCCTGGGCGCCGGCGGCGCGTTGGGCGCTGGGGGAGGGCACGCCCGCGCTTCTGGGAGAATGACGGCCATGAAGGGGCCCGCCGTTACGCCGATATCCCTGATTCCCGGCGTGCTCGCCGAGGCCGTGGTGGACCTGGGCGCCGTCGAGCACAACGTGCGGGTGCTGCGCGAGCACGCCGGCAACGCGCAGCTGATGGCCGTCGTCAAGGCCGACGGCTACGGCCACGGGGCCACCCGGGTCGCCCGCGCCGCGCTGGCCGCCGGGGCGACCGAACTCGGCGTCGCCACCGTCGACGAGGCGCTGGCGCTGCGCGCCGACGGGATCACCGCGCCCGTGCTGGCCTGGCTGCATCCGCCCGGGCTCGACTTCGGGCCCGCGCTGCTGGCCGACGTCGAGATCGCCGTGTCCTCGGCGCGCCAGCTCGACGAGCTGCTCGACGCGGTGCGCCGGACCGGCCGCACGGCGACGGTGACCGTCAAGGTGGACACCGGCCTGAACCGCAACGGCGTCGCCCCCGCGCAATACCCGGCGTTGCTGGCCGCGCTGCGCCAGGCCGTCGCGCAGGACGCCGTCCGGCCGCGCGGGCTGATGTCGCACATGGTTTACGCCGACCAACCCGACAATCCCATCAACGACGTTCAGGCCCAACGCTTTTCCGAGATGCTGGCGCAGGCGCGCGAGGCGGGGCTGCGATTCGAGGTTGCGCACCTGGCGAATTCGTCGTCCACCCTGTCGCGCCCCGACCTGGCCTTCGACATGGTGCGGCCCGGTATCGCGGTCTACGGCCTGAGCCCCGTGCCGCAGCTCGGCGACATGGGGTTGATCCCGGCGATGACGGTGAAATGCGCTGTTGCGCTGGTGAAGTCGATCCGGGCCGGCGAGGGCGTGTCGTACGGGCACACCTGGATCGCCGACCGCGACACCACCCTGGCGCTGATGCCGATCGGCTACGCCGACGGTGTCTTCCGCTCGCTGGGCGGACGGCTGGACGTGCTGATCAACGGCAGGCGGCGCCCCGGCGTCGGGCGGATCTGCATGGACCAGTTCCTCGTCGACCTCGGTCCCGGACCGACCGACGTCGCCGAGGGCGACGAGGCCATCCTGTTCGGCCCCGGCGGCAGCGGCGAACCCACCGCCCAGGACTGGGCCGACCTGCTCGGCACCATCCACTACGAGGTGGTCACCAGTCCCCGGGGCCGCATCACCAGGACCTATCGCGAGGCCGGAACCGTTGAGCGATGAGAAAACCCGCAGGCGCCGCCGGGAGCGGGCGTGGCTTGCGGGAGGCACGGGGCTGACGGCGGTCGCCGGCATCGTCGGGGCCTCGGCCCGCCGCTCGATGATCCAGCGGGCCGCGGCTGTCGAAGACCCTTACGCCGAAGAGGATTTCGAGAGGATAGACAGCGACCGCAGCTACGTGGTGATTACGCCCGACGGGGTGCCGCTGGCGGTGCGCGAGGTCGGCCCCGTCGACGCGCCGGTGACCATGGTCTTCGTTCATGGCTTCTGTCTGCGCATGGGCGCCTTCTACTTTCAGCGGACCCGGCTCGCCGAGAAGTGGGGACACAGGGTGCGCATGGTGTTCTACGACCAGCGCGGGCACGGCCGCTCCGGCGAAGCCGACCCCGAGACGTACACGCTGACCCAGTTGGGCCAGGACCTGGAATGCGTGCTGACGGAGGCCGCGCCGCGCGGGGCGATCGTGTTGGTCGGGCATTCGATGGGCGGGATGACGGTGTTGTCGCACGCCCGGCAGTACCCCGAGCAGTACGGGCGGATGATCGTCGGTGCGGCGCTGATTTCCTCCGCCGCCGAAGGGGTTACCCGCTCCCCGCTGGGCGAGATCCTGAAAAACCCTGCGGTGGAAGCGCTTCGGTTCACCGCCCGGTCCGCCCCCAAGCTGACGCACCGCGGCCGCAACGTGTCGCGCTCGCTGATCGCGCCGGTCCTACGGGCCGCGTCCTACAGCGACCTGCACGTCAGCCGAAGCCTGGACGCGTTCTCCCAGTGCATGATGAACGGCACCCCCATCGCGACCCTGGTGGGTTTTCTGCGCGCGCTGGAGGTGCACGACGAGACCGCCGGGCTGTGGACGCTGCTGCGCGTCCCGACGCTGATCGCCTGCGGCGACCACGACCTGATCACCCCGGACGAGTACTCGAGGAAGATGGCGGCCTCGCTGCCGCGATCCGAGCTGGTCATCGTCACCGGGGCCAGCCACCTGGCGCTGCTGGACAAGCCCGAGGCGATCAACGACGGCCTGATCCGGCTGGTCCACCGGGCCACGCCGAGCAGGATCGTCCTGCGCTACCGGCGCCTGCGGGAAAGGCTGCGGGAAAGGTTGCGGCGCCGTGCGTGAGCAGGGCACGGCCACCTGCGAGCGCGTCGAGGACACCCTGGCCCTGGGCTCGCGGTTGGGCGAGCAGCTGCGCGCCGGCGACGTGGTGGTGCTGTCGGGTCCGCTCGGCGCCGGAAAGACGGTGCTGGCCAAGGGGATTGCCGCGGCGATGGATGTCGACGGCCCGGTCATCTCGCCGACGTACGTGCTGGCGCGGGTGCACCCGCCGCGGCGGCCCGGCGCGCCGGCGATGATCCACGTCGACTTCTACCGGCTGCTGGACCGTCGGGGCGCGGACCTGCTCGGCGAGCTCGACTCGCTGGACCTCGACACCGATCTCGACGACGCCGTCGTTGTGGTGGAGTGGGGCGAGGGCCTGGCCGAACGCCTCTCCGAGCGGCACCTCGACGTCCGGCTGGAGCGGGTCGGCCACTCCGACGCGCGGATCGCGACCTGGGAGTGGAACCGCTCATGAATCTGGTTCTCGCCCTGGACACTTCGACCCCGGCCGTGACGGCCGGCCTCGTGCGGTTGCCCGATCAGGTGCTGGCCGAGCGGGTCACCCTCGACCCCCGGGCGCACGCCGAGCGGCTGACCCCCAACGTGCTGGCCGCTCTGGACGACGCCGGGCTGAGGATGGCCGACCTCGACGCCGTTGTGGTGGGCTGCGGGCCCGGCCCGTTCACCGGCCTGCGCGCCGGGATGGCGACCGCCGCCGCGTACGGGCACGCGCTGGGCATCCCGGTGCGCGGGGTGTGCAGCCTGGACGCCATCGGCGTGCGCACCGGCGGCGACGTCCTGGTGGTCACCGACGCCCGCCGCCGCGAGGTCTACTGGGCCCGCTACCGCGACGGATTCCGCATGGCGGGACCGGGAGTCAACGCCCCCGCCGACGTCGACCCCGGCCCCGCCGCGGCGGTCGCCGGCTCGCCCGAGCACGCCGCGCTGTTCGGCCTGCCGCTGATCGAGCCCGCCCACCCGACGGCGGCCGGCCTGGTGGCCGCGGTTCCCGACTGGTCGGAGCCCCCGCTCCCGCTGGTGGCCCTGTACCTGCGCCGCCCCGACGCGAAGCCATTGGCGGCCGGGCGATGACCGCCCGCAGCGAGCCCGTGACCATCGGCGCGTTGACACTGGCCGACGCCGAGCGCTGCGCCGAGCTGGAGGCGCAGCTGTTCGACGGTGACGACCCGTGGCCGGCGGTGGCGTTCAACCGCGAACTGGCCGGCCCGCACAACCACTACGTGGCCGCGCGCGTCGCCGGCGAGCTGGTGGGCTACGCGGGCATCTCCAGGTTGGGCCGCAAACCGCCGTACGAATACGAGGTGCACACCATCGGCGTGGACCCGGCGTTTCAGGGGCAGGGCATCGGCCGTCGGCTGCTCGACGAGTTGCTGAGTTTCGCCGACGGGGGCGTGGTCTATCTGGAGGTGCGCACCGACAACGAGGCGGCCATCGCGCTGTACCGCAGCGTCGGTTTCGCCCGTGTCGGCCTGCGCCGCCGCTACTACCGGGTCAGCGGAGCCGATGCGTACACGATGCGGAGGGAGCCTCAGTGACGACCATCCTGGCCATCGAAACCTCTTGCGACGAAACGGGAGTCGGCATCGCCCGGCTGGATGCCGACGGGACCGTGACGCTGTTGGCCGACGAGGTGGCGTCCAGCGTCGACGAGCACGTCCGGTTCGGTGGCGTGGTGCCCGAGATCGCCTCCCGTGCGCACCTGGAAGCGCTCGGTCCGGCCATGCGGCGCGCGCTGGCCACGGCCGGCGTGAACCGGCCCGACGTCGTCGCCGCCACCATCGGGCCCGGGCTGGCCGGCGCCTTGCTGGTGGGAGTGGCCGCGGCCAAGGCGTATTCGGCCGCGTGGGGCGTGCCGTTCTACGCCGTCAACCACCTGGGCGGGCACCTGGCCGCCGACGTGTACGAACACGGGCCGCTCCCGGAGTGCGTGGCGCTGCTGGTGTCCGGCGGGCACACGCATCTGCTGCACGTGCGTTCGCTCGGCGAGCCGATCGTCGAGCTGGGCAGCACCGTCGATGACGCCGCCGGCGAGGCCTACGACAAGGTGGCGCGGCTGCTGGGCCTGGGCTATCCCGGCGGCAAGGTGCTCGACGACCTGGCGCGCACCGGCGACCGGGAGGCCATCGCCTTCCCGCGCGGCATGACCGGCCCGGCCGACGACCCGCACGCGTTCAGCTTCTCCGGGCTCAAGACCGCCGTCGCGCGATACGTGGAAAGCCATCCCGACGCCGCGACCGCCGACATCGCCGCCGGGTTCCAGGAGGCCGTCGCCGACGTGCTGACCATGAAGGCGGTGCGGGCGGCGACCGGGCTCGGCGTCTCGACCCTGCTGATCGCGGGGGGCGTGGCCGCGAACTCGCGGCTGCGTGAGCTGGCCACGCAGCGCTGCGCGGCGGCGGGCCTGACGCTCCGGATCCCCAGGCCGCGGCTGTGCACCGACAACGGGGCGATGATCGCCGCGTTCGCCGCGCACCTGGTGGCCGCCGGCGCGTCACCCTCGCCGCTGGACGTGGCCAGCGACCCGGGGCTGCCGGTGGTAAAGGGGCAGGTGAGCTGAGCGGGGGCCGTCAACGCGCGGGAAGCAGCGGGGCGCCCTTGAGTGCTAGCACTCTCATGTATAGAGTGCTAGGTGGCAACCCGGCCAAGCCCCCGTGTCGGCACCCGCGACGACGGCGCGAGGGTACGGACGGATGCCGAATCACCTGACAATTCGGACGGTTCGGGGCAAGCCCCGGACCGACCGCCAACTCCGGTCCGGGCAGTCCCGGACCCGACCCAAATAGTGGAGGGCTCCAATCGTGGCGAAGGTGAACATCAAGCCACTCGAGGACAAGATTCTCGTGCAGGCCAACGAGGCCGAGACCACGACCGCGTCCGGTCTGGTCATTCCTGACACCGCCAAGGAGAAGCCGCAGGAAGGCACCGTCGTCGCCGTCGGCCCCGGTCGCTGGGACGAGGACGGCGAGAAGCGGATCCCGCTGGACGTGTCGGAGGGTGACACCGTCATCTACAGCAAGTACGGCGGCACCGAGATCAAGTACAACGGCGAGGAATACCTCATCCTGTCGGCACGCGACGTGCTGGCCGTCGTATCCAAGTAAAGAACCGTGTACCGCCCCGGCGATCCCCGTCTGAATTGCGGGTGATTTCCGGGGCGGCATGCGTCGAAGGGGAGCCTTGATGAGCAAGCTGATTGAGTACGACGAAGTCGCGCGCCGCGCCATGGAAGCCGGCGTGGACAAGCTCGCCGACGCGGTACGCGTGACGCTGGGCCCGCGTGGCCGGCATGTGGTGCTGGCCAAGGCATTTGGCGGGCCGGCGATCACCAACGACGGCGTCACGGTCGCGCGCGAGATCGACCTGGAAGACCCGTTCGAGAATTTGGGCGCCCAGCTGGTGAAGTCGGTGGCCACCAAGACCAACGACGTCGCCGGCGACGGCACCACCACCGCCACCGTGCTCGCGCAGGCGTTGGTCAAGGGCGGCCTGCGCATGGTCGCCGCCGGCGCCAACCCGATCGCGCTGGGCGCCGGAATCGGCAAGGCCGCCGACGCGGTGTCCGAGGCGCTGCTGGCCGCCGCCACCCCGGTGGCCGGCAAGGACGGCATCGCACAGGTGGCGACGGTCTCCTCGCGCGACGCGCAGATCGGCGAGCTGGTCGGGGAGGCCATGACGAAGGTGGGCCACGACGGCGTGGTCAGCGTCGAGGAATCCTCGACGCTGAGCACCGAGCTGGAGTTCACCGAGGGCGTCGGCTTCGACAAGGGCTTCCTGTCGGCGTATTTCGTCACCGACTTCGACTCCCAGGAGGCGGTGCTCGAGGACGCGCTGATCCTGTTGCACCAGGAGAAGATCAGCTCGCTGCCCGACCTGCTGCCCATGCTCGAGAAGGTCGCCGAGGCCGGCAAGCCGCTGCTGATCATCGCCGAGGACGTCGAGGGCGAGGCGCTGGCCACGCTGGTCGTCAACTCCATCCGCAAGACGCTCAAGGCGGTCGCCGTCAAGGCGCCGTTCTTCGGCGACCGCCGCAAGGCCTTCCTCGAGGACCTGGCGGTGGTCACCGGCGGCCAGGTGATCAATCCCGACGCCGGCCTGCTGCTGCGCGAGGTGGGCGCCGAGGTGCTGGGCACCGCCCGCCGCGTCGTGGTCAGCAAGGACGACACGATCATCGTCGAGGGCGGCGGCTCGGCCGACGCGGTGGCCAACCGCATCAAGCAGCTGCGCGCCGAGATCGAGAAGAGCGACTCGGACTGGGATCGCGAAAAGCTGCAGGAGCGGCTGGCCAAGCTGGCCGGCGGGGTGGCCGTCATCAAGGTGGGGGCTGCCACCGAGACCGCGCTCAAGGAGCGCAAGGAAAGCGTCGAGGACGCCGTCGCGGCCGCCAAGGCCGCCGTCGAAGAGGGCATTGTCGCCGGCGGTGGGTCGGCGCTCATCCAGGCCGGCAAGAAGCTGACGGAGCTGCGCGCGTCGCTGAGCGGCGACGAGGCGATCGGCGTCGACGTGTTCTCCGACGCGCTGTCCGCACCGCTGTACTGGATCGCCACCAACGCGGGGCTGGACGGCGCCGTCGCGGTCAACAAGGTCAGCGAGCTGCCCGCCGGGCAGGGGCTGAACGCGGAGACGCTGAGCTACGGCGACCTGCTCGCCGACGGCGTGATCGATCCCGTCAAGGTCACCCGCTCGGCGGTGCTCAACGCGGGGTCGGTGGCCCGGATGGTGCTCACCACCGAGACGGCCGTCGTCGACAAGCCCGCCGACGAGGACGATGAGCACGGCCACCATCACCATCACTAGGTGAACAACGAGGAGCGCCCCCGGGGTCAATTACCCGGGGGCGCTTCATCTTTCACGTGTCATACGGTCATCGTCAGAGCCCGACTATGACGATGACCACGCCGGCGACTATCGCCAGTGCGAGGGACACCAGCAGGAAGTTGACGAACCCTTCCTTCCCCGCCGAGGCCTCGTGGTTGCCGCCAGCGATGGGCGCGAGCTTGCGCCCGGCGCCCCATGCCGCCGCGAGCAGCGTCGCCATCCAGTTCGCGTAGCCGGCGTAGACGATAAGTGCCACCGCGGCAACTCCCCACGCGTGGGGCAAGTGGATGTGTGGCCAGAGGAGGCCGAGCAGTACGAGGAACATGCCGTTGAGCACCGCCTCGAGGTGGCTCGACAGCGCCATGCGCGGGTTCTTCAGTGCGGGCACGGCGAACCCGGTGAGCAGGCCAAGCAGGAATAGGACCAAGCCGAGGGTGAACAGCACTGTCTGCACGTCAGAACAGTACGGCGTCCGGCCGCGCGCGCCTTGGATATTCAAGCCCTGGCGGCTACGGGCGGCGACATCGCACCCGACGCGACGGGCTCAGCCCTCGAGACTGAAGCCACTGTCGCGTTCGGCGGGTCGTGTGTGTCAGTCGGCGCTCTCGTCTCGAGACCGGGAGCTACTGTTTGGCGATCGCGATGTTGATCCGGTCCTCGGGCTTGATCAGGTGGTCGTGTAAGTCATTGCCGATGTCGAGCTGCACCCACTTGATCTCGCCGGTGAATTTGTTGCCCGACGCGCCATAGTCGGGGGAGGCGGGTGAGCCGGTGTCGGCGCCGACATCGCAGGCCTCGTCGGCCGAGAAGGCCATCGGCTGGGTTATCTCGACGCGCCCGTTGCCCAAGGGCTGGCCGTCGTAGAAGAGCGTGACGTCGCCGCCCTTGGCCAATCCGCCGCCGTCGTAAGCGAATTCCATCCGGACCTGGTGTTCCCCGGGCGGTATCGGCTGCTCCGCGGTGACCATGAAGTACTGAATGCCGAAGAAGTTGTAGCAGTACTTCAGTCGGCCCTCATGCGCGTAGAGACTCCACCCTCCGACCATGCCGCCCTGGGTGACGATGACCCCGCTGACACCGGATTCGGGCACGACGAGCTGCGCGGTGACGCTATGCGACTTGTTCTTGAGGTTCACCACGCAGTTCTCGCTGACCCGCATCCCGGAGAACAGCAGCTGGCTGTTCCCGCGGATGAGTTGGGGGCGCCCCGCGAGGTCGGGGTTGATGCGCTCGAAGGAGCGGTCGTCGAGTGGCACGACGTCGTACTTGACCGCTTCGATGAGCCAGAGGCGCTGCAACTCGGCGAGCTTCTCGGGGTTTTCCTTGGCGAGGTCGCGGGCCTGGGTCCAGTCGTCGGGGCCGTAGAGCTCCCAAACGTCCTCATCGAACGGCGGCGCGTCGACCAGCCACGGCGTGCGGTGCTTGGTCACCGCGGTCCAGCCCTGGTGATAGATGCCGCGGTTGCCCATGATCTCGAAGTACTGCACGTCGTGCGTCTCGGGCGCGTTGCCGTCACGCAGCATTGCCAGCATGCTGACGCCCTCGAGCGGAGCCTGCTGAATCCCGTTGACGGACAACGGTGCCGGCAGCCCGGCCGCCTCGAGAATTGTCGGCGCGATGTCGATCACGTGGTGGAATTGGTTGCGGCACTGGCCTTTGTCGGCGATTCCGTTGGGCCAATGCACGATGGTGCCGTTGCGAGTGCCGCCCCAGTGCGAGGCGATCTGCTTGGTCCACTGATATGGCGTGCACAGCGCGTGCGCCCATCCCACCGCGTAATGGTTGTAGGCGTCGGGGGTGCCGAAATCGTCGATCTTCGATAGCAGAAACTCCGTGGTTTCGATGCCGGGCATCCCGTTGAGCGTGGTCATCTCGTTGAAGCAGCCGACCGGGGTGCCCTCGGCCGAGGCGCCGTTGTCCCCGATGATGTAGTAGATCAGCGTGTCGTCGAGGACGCCGAGGTCATCGATCGCGTCGATAACCCGGCCGACCTCGTGGTCGGTCTGCTCCATGAAGCCCGCGTAGATCTCCATCTGCCGGGCCAGCACCGGCTTGAGCTCGGCCGGCATGTCATCCCACGCGGGAATTTCCTTGTGGCGCTTCGTCAGTTCGGCGTCGGCCGGGATCACGCCCAGTTCCTTCTGCCTGGCGAAGATCTGCTCGCGCAGCACATCCCAGCCGTCGTCGAACTTGCCCTTGTACTTGTCCGACCACTCTCGTGGCACGTGGTGGGGCGCATGCGTCGCCCCCGGCACGTAGTACATGAAGAACGGCTTGTCGGGTGCCAGAGCTTTCTGCCGGCGCACCCAGGTGATGGCGCGATCGGCGAGGTCCTCGTTGAGGGTGTAGCCCTCCTCCGGTGTCTTGGGCGGCTCGATCGCGGTGGTGCCCTCGTACAGTCCGGGGTAATACTGGTTGGCCTCGCCGCCGACGAAGCCGTAGAAATACTCGAACCCCGACCCGGTCGGCCACTGGTGGAACGGCCCGACCGGAGATATCTCCCAGGCCGGGACCTCGTGGCACTTACCGAACTGCGCCGTCGAATATCCGTTGAGCCGCAGCGTTTCCGGGAAGGGCGCCTTGCTTTTTGGCCGGATGCTGTTGTTGCCGGGCGCGGAGGTGGCCATCTCGACGATGGCCCCCATCCCCACGGAGTGGTGGTTGCGCCCGGTCAGCAGCGCTTGGCGGGTAGGGGAACACAACGCCGTGGTGTGGAAGCGATTCAGCCTTAGCCCACCGGCCGCCAGCCGATCGGCCGTCGGGGTGCTGCACGGTCCTCCGAACGCAGAGGAGGCGCCGAAGCCGACGTCGTCGAGCATCACGATGAGCACGTTCGGCGCGCCCGGCGGCGGCCGCAGCATGGTGATCGGCGGATACTTCGTGTTCGGATCCTTCGCGTCGTAGGTCGTCAGGCCCACGTGCTGAGGATCGGGGATGGGCAGGGTCTCACGCATGACGGGTGGGGCGGCCTGCGCGCCCGGCGCTCCCGAAAGTGCTTCGCCATTGCCGTGGCTGGGTGACACCGCCATGATCGTCCCCTTCTTGAACGATGATGCGGTGACCGACGCTACGCCCGGCGGGTGGCAAATGGGCGTGGATTTCCTGAACTCTCAGCGACCCGGTGAGAGATCGTCGGGCGTCAGCGGCTGGGGGGAAGGCTGGGCGGGGTCGTCACGGTCATGGTGGGCGTGGACGTTAACGTCGGGACGCTGCTGGTGACCGTGACGGTGCTCGTGCTGATGCTCGTGCTCGGCGGCGGCACTGCCGTCGTGGTGGTCACCGTGCTGGTGACGGTAGACGTCTCCGTTGTCGACGAGGTCGTCGTCGCGCTCGCCGGAGCAAGCACCCCACAGGCCACCCGCTTGCCCGAGTCACCGGTGCTCAGCGTATGTTCGTCCGGGCCCGGCGCGCCGTTCTTCTGGGTGTAGCGCGCGGTGGGGATGTTGCCGAAGTTGTCCGGATCCTGGTGAATGATCAGCGCGGTGCCCGAGGCGTTTCGCAGGTCCGCCGCGGTGAACGCGTTCGTCGTCGTGACGAGTTTCGCCGAGCCGTCGGGCCGCACCTCCAGGGAAGTCAGGTCGCCGCTGGCCGGATAACCGGTGTGGCCGGGCGCCTGGAAGTGACCGCCGGCCGAGTTGAAGTCACCGGCCGCGCCGCCCGTGGGCGCGACCGAGTTGGCCTCGCATCTGCCCACCGAGTGGATGTGCAGCCCGTGGAAACCGGGGGTCAGGATGTGGTTGGGGCCTGCTTCGACGGTGACGGTCGCGTAGCCGTTGGTGAAATCGAACGTCGCGTTGGCGACTGGAGCCCCGTCGGCGCTCTTCAGCTGCGTCGTCAGGCTTTCGGCGCCCGGCGCCGGGCTGGTCAGCGGTGACGTGTTGGGCTGGCTACCGCGCTGGTTCGCGTTGGTGCACGCACCCAACGGCGCCGTGGCTGCGGCCAGCACCGCGACCGCGGCGGCTACTTCCCTTTTGGTGGGCTTTTTCATGGGCGGGGCCTACCCCGATTGGTCGATGTCAAAACGGGCGCCACCACTACGGGTCGGCAAAATTATTCACGCGCCGAATAAGCCGCCATATCCGCAGGATTTCGTAAGATTGCGTAATTCACAGGGAGGCGGGCGATGGCGAGGTTCCCGGTCGATCCCCTGTCCGTGACGGGCGCTTGGCTCGGCGACGTGCTGGGCGCCGACGTGCGGGGCTGCCGCCTCGAACAGATCGGCATCGGCGTCGGGCTGCTCGGACGCTTGTATCGTGCCCATCTCGACGGCGGGCCCGACGTGCCGCGGTCGGTGGTCGTGAAGCTGCCGCTGGCCCGCAGCGACGCCCGCTCGGCCGTCTGCGAGGACCTCGAGTTCTACCTGCGTGAGGTGCGCTTCTACCAGGAGATCGGCCTGGCCAATCCGCTGCGGCCGGCGCGCCCGTACTTCGCGGCGTACGACGAGACCACCCACGACTTCGTGCTCGTGCTCGAGGACCTCGGACTCCTCCGCAACGCCGACCAGATCGCGGGATGCACGGTGGCGGACGCCGAGACCGTCATCGACGCCATCGCCGGCCACCATGCCCACTGGTGGGAGAGCCGCCGCTTCGCGGCGTTGCCGTGGCTGCAGCCGTTCAGCACCCCGCCGATCACGGCGGGTCTGACCGCCAACCTCGAGGCCGCCTGGCCCCGCTTCCTCGAGGGTGTCGGCACCGGCCTGTCGCCCGCGATGCGCGCCTTCGGCGAGCGGATTCCCGCGCTCGTGCCGTGGTTCTGGCAGGAGCTCGCGCGGCCACCGCACACCTTCCTGCACGGCGACCTACGGCTCGACCAGCTGTTCTTCGCGGTCAAGCCGGACGATCCACCGCTGACCGCGCTCGACTGGCAGGTCACGTCGAGGGGCCGGAGCGCCTATGACGTGGCGTATTTCGTCAGCCAGAGCCTCGCCACCGAAACGCGGCGGAGTTGCGAGAGCCGGCTCGTCGAGCGGTACGCCGAGCGCCTGGCTGAGCACGGAATCGACTACCCCCGCGACGAGCTATGGCGCGACTACCGGCTCACCACGGCGTGGTGCTTCGCCTACCCCGTGATCGCGGCGGGCCGAATCGACCTCGCCAACGACCGCCAGCTACACCTGCTGCGCAGCATCACCGATCGCGCCGCCGTGGCGATCGAGGACCACGACGCCCTGTCCCTGAGGCCCGACTGACGATGGCCGAACATCGCCGCGCCTGCGCGTCGTGCGGCACGACGAACGAGGAGGACGCCCGCTTCTGCGAAGGGTGCGGCGGTGCACTCGGTCGGGCCTGCGCGACGTGCGGGGTGGAGGCCAGCGCCACCGCGCGGTTCTGCCGGGCATGCGGCGCGCCGCTCGACGATCGAGCCCGGCCGGCGCCGGCCCCGGCGCGCAAGACCGTGACCGTGCTGTTCGCCGACCTGGCGGGTTCGACGACCTTCGAGGAGCGGGTCGACGCCGAGACGGCGCGCGAGGTCATCGGCGGCTACCACGAACTGCTGCGCTCGGCCGCGGACCGCAACCGCGCGGGGGTCACGAAGTACATCGGCGACGGGTTCATGGCCGTCTGGGGCGTTCCGGAGATGGGGGCCGACGACGCCGGCCGCGCCGTCGACGCCGCGGTCGAGCTGCAGGAGCGCTTCGTCGACCTCGCTTCCGGCGTGTCGCAGGCGCACGGCGTCGAGCTCGCGCTGCGGGTCGCGGTCAACACCGGTGAGGTCGCGGTCGGCGCGGGCGACGCCGACCTGGTGGGCGACGCGCTGAACGTCGCGGCGCGGCTCGAGGCCGAATGCCCGCGCGGACACGTCGTCGTCGGCGAGGAGACGTGGCGGTCGACGCGTGGCCGGCACCGGTACGACTCCGTCGGCCAGGTGCAGGTGAAGGGCCGGGCCGCGCCCGTGGCGGTGTACCAGTGGGCCGGCCGCCAGTCGGAGGCCGCCGAATCCGCCATCTTCGTCGGCAGGGCCGGCGAGCTCCAGCGGCTGCAGGCCGCGCTCGACGCGACCGTCGCGGCGCAGGCGGCGCGGCTGGTCACGGTCATCGGCGACCCCGGCGTCGGCAAGAGCCGGCTGGCGGCGGAGTTCGTCGAGTCCCAAAGCGGCATCAGGGTGATCCAGGCCCGCTGCGACGCCGAGCAGACCGTCGCCCTGGCGCCGGTTGTCGAGGTGCTGCGGGCCCGCGACCTCGACGCGGATCTTCCCGCCGGAGTCGCCGAGCGGGACCGCGTGCTCAACGACCTCGACGGCCTGGCGGCCGGCGTCCCGGGCTCGGTGGAGGAGACGTTCTGGGCGCTGCGCCGGTTCGTGGAGGTGCTGGCGTCCGCCGAGCCGCTGGTCATCGTCCTCGACGACGTGCACTGGGCCGACACCCTGCTCCTCGACCTCGTCGAGCACCTCACGGAGTGGGTGCAGGGGGTGCCGGTCCTCGTGGTGGCCCTCGCCCGGCCCGAGCTCCGCGAGATTCGGACCGACCTGGTCACCGTCGGCCGATGGGTGTCCGACGTGGTCCACGTCGGCGGCCTCGACCCCGGCGCGACCGCCCAACTCGCGGCCGGTGTGCTGGGGGCGTCCCGGCTGCCGGAGGAGCTCGCCGGGCGCCTCCCGTCGTCGACCGGGGGCAATCCGCTGTTCGTGCGTGAGCTGGTCGGGATGCTCGTGCACGACGGCGTCCTCGTCGCGGAGCCGGCCGGCTGGCGGCTCACAATCGATGCCGACGCCATCTCCATCCCGCCCACCATCCAGGCGCTGCTGGCGTCGCGGCTGGAACGGCTCGACGCCCCGGACCGGCGGGTGCTCGAGATCGCCTCGGTGGTGGGTCTCGACTTCTCGCCGGCGGCCGTGTGCGCGCTGGAGGGACGGGCGGCGACGATCAAGACGTCGCTCGAACGACTCCGTCGCCTCGAGCTGGCGCAGCCAACCGGGGCTTATGTCGGCGACGAGCCGGTCTGGCGGTTCCACCACGTGCTGATTCGCGACGTCGCCTACCGCCGGCTGTTGAAGTCGGACCGGGCGCAGCTGCACGAGCGGCTCGCCGGCTGGGTGGAGGCGGGCGGGGCGAGCCTGGCGTTCGACGCCGACGAGATGGTCGCCCGGCATCTGGACGCCGCTCACAGGTATCGGCTCGAGCTCGGCCTGCGCGACGAGCACACCGATGATCTCGCCCTGCGCTCGGCGCGGTGCTACCTGGCATCGTCGCGCCGTGCCCTCGACCGCGACCAACTTGTGTCGGCGGGCACCCAGGCGGCCCGCGGCGCGGACCTCGCCGCGGCCGACGGGGCGCTGCATGCCGCGCTGCTGTCGGTCGGCTGCGAAGCCTTCCTATCGGCCGGCGACGTCGCCGCCGGTGCGCCACTCGTCGACGGCCTCGACCGCATCGCCGACCAGGCGTTGGCGCCGTGGGCGACCTGCTACCGGTGCCAGTTCGTCGTCTACACCGACCCGGAGCGGCTGCTGGAGGTCGACACAAGCCTGCAGGGCGCGATCGACGAGTTCGCCCGGCGCGGCGATGCGGTGGGGCTGGCGAAGGCGTACCGGGTGCGCGCGACCGCCCGGGCCCGGCTCGGCCGGATCGGCGACTGCGAGGCCGACCTCTTCGATGCGCTGGTCGCGGCGCGCCGGGGTGGCGACCACCGGCAGATCACCGCGGCGCTGAGCGCGGCGCCCAGCGCGGCGCTGTGGGGACCCAGTCCGGTGCCGAAGGCCGGCGGGCGGTGTCTCGACGTGGTCCGGATGCAGCGCATGACGACGGCGGCGCCGTCGCTCGAGGCGACCTCGCTGCGCTGCCTGGCCGTGCTTGAGCTGCTCCGCGGGCGGCCCGACAAGGCGCGTTCGATGCTGGCCGACGCCCGACGCGTCGTCGCCGATCTCGGGCTTCGGCACGGGCTGATGGAGACCGAGTTGTTCGCCGGCATCATCGAGTTGATGGTGGGCGACGCGGCGGCGGCCGCGCCGCACTTCCGCACGGCCCTGGAGGGGCTGGACGCCTTGGGCGTCGGCGTCGACGCCGGGCAGGCCGCCGCCCTGCTGGCGCGGTCGGTGCTCGCCCAGGGACGCGTCGAGGAAGCCGACCGGTACGCCACCGAGAGCGAGCGCCTGGCGGGGCACAACCTGAAGACGGCCATCGCGTGGCGGGCGGCGCGGGCCGAGATCCTGGCGGCACAGCGCCGGCACGACGACGCCGTCGCGATGGCCCGAGAGGCCGTCGCCGTCGCCGCCGCCACCGACCTCGTCCTCGACCACGCCGACGCCTGCCTCGCGCTCGCCCGGGTGCTCGCCGCCGCCGGTGACGCCCGGGGCGCGGCGGACGCGCGGCGCGACGCCGACGCGCTGTATGCGGCGAAGGAGGCGACGGGCTCGATCGCCCCGGCGGTCGAACCCGCCGCGCCCGAGCCGATCCCGACGAATTCGCGTCTGGCCGTTGCGAATTGGGCGAGCGCGATCACCGAGTCCGCGTTGCTGGCGATGCGCGACGGAGATGTCGACGGTGCCGCAGCCGTCTTCTCGGAGGAGTATGTCGAAGACGATCGGCGGCGGCTGGCGGGTGACCCGATCGCGGAAAGGGGTGGCGTGCGGGGCGCGCTGCAGCGCATCCGCGGCCAGTACCCGCACGTGGAATGGCGCACGCTGGCCGTCCGGGGCGAGCGCCTGCAACTGATTTGGAGTCGCTGGTCGGACGACACCGGGAACGAGGCGACGTATCTGCACGTGTTCGAGGTCGGCGACGACGGGCTGATCTGCTACGACGGCCGCTTCGACGAGGACGACTTCGAAGGTGCCTACCGAGAGCTCGAAAACCGTTACTACGCAGGCGAAGGCGCACCGTTCGCCGAGGCGGGCGCCGTCACAACGGATTTCATGACCGCGCTGAACCAGGGTGACTTCGACCGGGTGTTCGGTGAGCTCACTTCCCCAGACATGCGCCTGGAGAGCCGGTCACCACACTCCGTCTTCTCGGATATTTCGATGGCGGAATGGCGCGCCACCCTCGAGGAGCTGAACTCGATGGTCGCCTCGGCAAGGATATGGTACGCGGCAACGTGCTGGCTATCGCCGACCTGCGCGGTGACGCACATGCAGCGCGACGCCGTCGGGTTGGACGGCGAGCACTATGCGTGGACGATGATCTATGCATACGAGTTCCGCGGCGGTCGCCTCAGCTGGGCGTGCCGGTTCGACCCGGACGATGAGCAGCAGGCGTTCGCCTACGCCAAGGCGCGGATCCGAGCGACTCCCAGCCGGCTCGCCGTCAGCAACCGCGCCAGCCAGGTGGTCCACGGCCTCGTCGACGCGGTACGGGCACGGAACGCCACCGCCGCCGTCGAGTCCTACGCCGAACGGTTTTCATTCGATGATCGGCGCCGACTCAGCGGCGAACCGATCGACGACCGTGCAACGCTGCTCGCGGCCATCGAACAAATCGTCGCTCATTACTCGCAATTCGAGGTCCGCACCCTGGCAGTGCGCGGCGAACGCCTGCAGCTGTCCCGGGCCCGCTGGTCCGACGAGGCCGGGAACGAAACGACCCCCCTGCACCTGGTCGAGATCGACGATTCCGGGCGGATCACATATGACGCCCGCTTCGATGACGACGACTTCGAGGGCGCCTACCGCGAGCTCGAGCGTCGTTATTACGCGGCGGAGGGCGCGGCCTTCGCCGAGGCGGGCGCCGTCGCGACGGAATTCATGGCCGCGCTAAACCAGGGTGACTTTGACCGGGCCTTCGGTGAGCTCACTGCTCCTGGGATGCGCATCGAGAATCGGTCACGATCGGTTTTCCCAGATGATCGCTCGGCCGGTGAGCTTCGCGCCAGCTTCGAGGAATTGAACGCCACGATGGCCTCGGTGCGGATGTGGCTCTCGGCAGTGTGCAAGGTATCGCCAGCCTGCAGTGTTACCCGCCTTGAGCGCGAGGCCGTCGGCTTGGACGGCGAGCGCTATGCCTGGACTCGGCTCCACGTAACTGAGTTCCGCGACGGCCGCATCGTGTCGATTTGTGAGTTCGAACCCGACGACGAGGAGTCGGCATTCGCCCTCGCCGAGGAGCGAACGCGAGCCACCACCAGCCGTCTCGCCGTCAGCAACCGGGCCAGCCGGGTACACAACGCTGTGTTCAACTCGCTGCGGGCACAGGACGCCCGCGCCGCCGTCGAGTTCTATTCGGAGCAATCCATTCACGACGATCGGCGCCGACTCCCCGGTGGCTGGGTTGACAACCAGGCGACGATGCTCGCGAGCGCTGAACGAGTCCTGTTGCAATATAAGCGATTTGAGGATCGCACGCTGGCCGTGCGCGGTGAACGCCTTCAGCTCTCTTGGAGCCGCTGGTCCGACGACGCCGGCAACGAAACAACTTATCTGCACGTAATAGAACTCGGGAGCGACGGGCTGATCTCCTATGATGGTCGCTTCGACGGTGACGACTTCGAGGGCGCCTATCGCGAACTCGAGCGCCGCTACTACGCGGGCGACGGCGCGTCGTATGCCGAAGCGGATGCCGTCGTCACTAATTTCATCACCGCCATCAACCAAGGCGACTTCGACCGGTTGTTCGGCGAGCTCAGTGCCCCTGAGCTGCGTTGGGAGAGCCGGTCCCCCCGCTCGCTCTTCGTGGAGCTTTCGGTTGCGGAATTGCGCACCAACCTCGAAGAGCTGAACTCGATGGTCGCCTCGGTCAGGTCATGGAACGCGGCCGTGTACTGGCTGTCGCCGACCTGCGGGGTGACTCGCACCTATCGCGAGGCCGTCGGGCTGGACGGCGAACAATACGCATGGAAGTGGATCTTTGCCTACGGGATCCGCGACGGTCGCCTCGCCTGGGCGTGCCAGTTCGAACTGGACGACGAGGAGGCGGCGTTCGCCTTGGCCGAGGAGAGGATGCGAGCGACGTCCAGCCGGCTCGCGGTCGCCAACCGCGCCAGCCAGGCAATAGGCGGGATTTTCCACGCGATGCGGGCACGAGACCCTCAAGCTGCCGTGGGGTTCTACGCGGACCGGTTCACGAACGATGATCGGCGCCGACTCAGCGGTGACCCGATCGATGACCGCGCGGCGCTGCTGGCGGCCGCCGAACGAATCCTCGCGCAGTACACGCGATTCGAGATACGCACCCTCGCCGTGCGAGGTGAACGCTTGCAGCTGGGCTGGAGCCGTTGGTCCGACGAGGCGGGGAACAAAACAACCCACCTGCACGTGGCGGAGGTCGGCGGCGACGGGCGAATCACGTATGACGGACGGTTCGACGGCGACGATTTCGAGGGCGCGTATCGCGAACTCGAGCGCCGCTACTACGCGGCCGAGGGCGCGGCGTTCGCCGAGTCTGGCGCCACGCTGGCCGATGTGATCGTCGCCGTGAACCACCGCGACTTCGAGCGGTTGTTCGGCGAACTGAGCGTCCCGGAACTGCGCGTCGAGAACCGGTCACGGTCACCCTTCCTCGATCGTTCGGCCAGCGACCTTCGCGCCAGCATCGAGGGCATGGCCGCGATGGTCGCCTCCGTGCGGACGTGGCTCTCGGCGGTGTGCTGGGTGTCACCGGCCTGGTGTGTCAGCCGCCTCGACCGTGAGGCCGTCGGGCCGGAGGGCGAGCAGTACACGTGGACGGGGATCGTCGCGGTCGAAATCCGCGGCGGCCGAATGACATTGATCTGTCAGTTCGAACTCGACGACGAGGAGGCGGCGTTCGCTTACGCCGAGGAGCGGACGCGGGCGACCCCCGGCCGGCTCGCCGTCAGCAACCGCGCCACCCGGGCAATGGACGGGGTTTTCGACGCGATGCGGGCACGAAACCCCGGCGCTGCGGTCGAGTTCTACGCGGACCGATTCAGCAACGATGATCGGCGCCGACTCAGCGGCGATCCGATCGACGACCGCGCTGCGCTGCTCGCGGCGGTCGAGCGAGTCCTCGCTCAGTACACGCGATTCGAGGCACGCACCCTGGCCGTGCGCGGTGAGCGCCTGCAGTTGTCCTGGAGCCGCTGGTCCGACGATGCGGGGAATGAAGCGACTCATCTGCACGTGATCGAGGTCGACGGCGACGGGCGAATCACGTGTGACGGACGCTACGACGGCGACGACTTCGACGCCGCCTACCGCGAGCTCGAGCGCCGCTACTACTCCGGCGAGGGGGCGGCGCACGCGGGGCCGGGCGCCACGGTGCTGACCGACGCGATCGTCGCCGTGAACAACCGCGACTTCGACCGGTTGTTCGGCGATCTCAGCGTCCCGGAATTGCACGTCGAGAGCCGGACACTGGCGGCCTTCCCGGATCGTTCGGCCAGTGACCTCCGCGCCAGTTTCGGGGAGCTGAACACAATGGTCGCCTCGACGCGGACCTGGCTTTCGGCGGTGTGCTGGGCGTCGCCGGCATGGAGTGTGACCCGCCTCGACCGGGAGGCCGTGGGGCCGGAAGGCGAGCGGTACGCGTGGACTCGGTTGCTCGTCATCGGGACCCGCGACGGCCGGCTCGCGTTGCTGTGCGAGTTCGAACTCGATGACGAGGACGCGGCGTTCGCGTTCGCCGAGCGACGGGCGCAGTAGCGCCGCTCTAATTACCCACCGTTGACTCTGCGCTCAGGTAGAAGTTTTGCAAGTGGGACGCGCCCTCACCGCAGAGTCAACGGCCTTCGGCACGCGGCAAGCTAAGCCGAGCGTCGGCGGCCGATGTCGCCCTTCAGCAGCAGGTCGCGCTCGGATTCCGACAGGCCGCCCCAAACGCCGTACGGCTCACCGACTTCCAGCGCGTGGGAACGGCACTCCTGGATCACCGGGCACTGCCGGCACATCTCCTTGGCGCGCTGTTCGCGTTGCATGCGGGCGCGTCCGCGCTCGCCGTCGGGGTGGAAGAACATCGATGAATCGACGCCGCGGCACAGGCCTTGCAGTTGCCAGTTCCAGATGTCGGCGTTGGGCCCGGGTAGCTGCTCCGGTTGTGGCATGGCTTGTTCCCTCAGTGATTGTGCGACTAATTACTGCGGCGTCACCGATGACTACCCGTCATTGCTAGAACTTAGGGGCGGCGGTGAATTTCCGTCAATAGGCGCTTAGCCGGACAAAATACCTGAGCGTTGCGGCAAAATTAACTCCGCGTTCATGTGCAACGCATTTACCGAACAAGGGCCGTGCTACCAGCTTGTTGGCGCCCCTTGGGATTTCGCTGCTCAGGGCGCTTGGATAGGGATGCGAGAATTTGTACACCCTGATCGTGATTAACATTTCAGTAACACAGCGACCATGAACTGTTTACTACTATCACCGTGATTGATACTCGTCACACTTCGATGATTGACCGGACGCTGGCGGCCGCGGCGTTCGGAAACCGGCCGCAAAGCTGGCCGCTGCCGGCCGCGACCACACCCGAGCAATTGTGGCTGCGCGCCGTCGCGTCCGGAGGGCAGGGCCGCTACGGCAGCGCCTACCGCGACCTGGCGGCGCTGCGTCGCACCGGATCGGGTGGCCGGCTGGTGTCGTTGGCGCACAGCACGCAGGGATCGTTTCTGCGCCAGCTCGGCTGGCACGCGCGGGCGCGGGGCTGGGACGGACGCGCCCTGGCGCTGGCCGGCGCCGATCCCGAGGCGGGGGCCGACGCGCTCATCGGGCTGGCGGCCGACGCGCTGGGCGTCGGCCGCCTTGCCGCCGCGGCGACGTTGTTGACGCGCGCGGACTCGGTGCTGGCGTCCGCGACGGTGCCGGACCGGCTCGCGGTGCGACGGGGGTGGGTGGGCGCCGAGTTGGCGATGGCTTCCGGCGACGGGGACACCGCCGTCCGTCGCGCCGAGGACACCGTCGCGCTCGCGGGGGCGATGGCCTCCAATCCGGCCGGCGCCTCGGCGCGGCACCGGGTGAAAAGCGACGTGGTGCTGGCCGCGGCCCTGTGTAGCGCGGGCCGCACCGAGCGCGCCCGGACGGTCGCGGAGGCGGCGCTGGACGCCACCCAGCGATTGGGACTGACACCCCTTCGGTGGGCGCTGGCTTGCTTGCTGATTGATATCGGAAGCGTCACTTTTCCGGCACAGAATCTGGTCGAAATTCGCGATATCTGCGCAGGCCAAGTGCGGCGCGCCGGTGGGGCGTGGCGTTCCGCTTGAAACGCCCTTCGGGCCGTTAAAGTCATTGCGTGAGTTAGCCCGTCCACGCCCGTGCTGTGCTCGGTTCGTAACGTTGGAGATACCGCCGTCGATGACAATTCAAGCGGAACGTCTCGACGCTGTGGTGGCCGAGGCCGTAGCGGGAGACTCGAAGGCATTACGGGAGGTGCTGGAGACCATCCGTCCGATCGTCGTGCGATATTGCCGCGCTCGGGTCGGCACGATCGAGCGGGGTGGCCTGTCAGCCGACGACGTGGCGCAGGAGGTTTGCTTGGCCACTATTACGGCGCTGCCGCGCTACCGGGACCGGGGTCGCCCGTTCCTGGCCTTCCTGTACGGCATCGCGGCGCACAAGGTGGCCGACGCCCACCGGGCCGCCGGCCGCGATCTCACCTACCCGTCCGAGTCGCTTCCCGAGCGATGGTCGGCCGACGCGGGCCCGGAACAGCGGGCCATCGAAGCCGATTCGGTCAGTCGCATGAACGAACTCCTCGAGATCCTGCCCGCCAAGCAGCGCGAGATCCTGATCCTGCGCGTGGTCGTCGGCCTGTCCGCCGAAGAGACCGCCGCGGCCGTCGGCAGCACCACGGGGGCGGTGCGGGTGGCCCAGCACCGCGCCCTGTCACGCCTGAAATCCGAGATCGTCGCGGCGGGTGACTATGCCTGAGTTCATGGTTCCCGACCAGCCCGCCCTGGACGAGCTGGCGCGCACCGATCTGCTGCTCGACGCGCTCGCCGAGCGGGCGCCGGTCGACATCGACGATCCCGACGAGGACGCGCTGGCCGCCCTGCTGGAGCAGTGGCGCGACGATCTGCGGTGGCCGCCGGCCAGCGCACTGGTGTCGCCGGAGGAGGCCATCGAGGCGCTGCGCACCGGGCTGGCCGAAAGCCGGCGCAGCCACCGCGGCCTGGCGGCGATCGGATCCGTGGCCGCGTCGCTGCTTCTCCTCAGCGGCTTCGGCGCCCTGGTCGTCGAGGCCCGCCCCGGCGACGCGCTGTACGGCCTGCACGCGATGTTCTTCGACCAGCCGCGGGTCAACGACGAGAAGATCGAGCTGTCCGCCAAGGCCGAGCTGGCGAAGGTTCAGCAGATGATCAACCAGGGCCAATGGGACCAGGCGCAGAATCAGCTGGCCGAGGTCAGCAGCGCCGTGCAGTCGATGAACGACGGGGCCAGCCGGCACGACCTGATGGACGAGGTCAACCTGCTGAACACCAGGGTCGAGTCGCGAAACCCGAACGCGACGCTGCCGCCCCAGTCGGCGGGTTCCCCGGCGCCGCAAACCAAGGCGCCGAAGGCGCCGGCCGCGTCTACCACGCTGACGGTGTCGCCGGCGCCGACCACCACGCCGCATTCGAGCCCGTCGTCGTCGAGTCCGTCGTCGTCGACCACGACGACGCCGTCGTCGGGTCACCACCATCACCACGGCGACACGACGACACCGCCGTCACCGCCGCCGGGCGGCTAGAAAAATCGGAGAGTTCAGTGACGCCGGTAAAAACCGTCGGCGTCTGACGTCGCTTCGTTGAGCGACGCGTCGGCATACCCCCGGCAGTAGTCCCACGTGACGTAGGCGTCCGGCTCGGGGTCGTAGGCCGGCTCGTGCGGGCGGACGGTGCCGTCGATGAGCAGCTGCAGCAAATTCGCGCGCAACATGTCCCAGTCGTGGTAGTGGTCCTGCTGGCACTCGTCGCAACACACGACGAGCCCGCGAATTCCCTTGTGCGCCAACAGGGCTTCGTAAACGGCCAGGTCCGCCAGGTCGGCCTCGACCGCCATTCGCTCTTGGGCATCCAGGGGCTGTCCCGGCTCGACGGCGTCCAACGCCGCCGACGGATCGCAGGGGTCGTCGGCAAACGGATCGGGTGGCAAACCCGGGGGGAGGTGGTCGCGCACGCCTCTAGACTACGCAGGCGGCCCGTCATAACGCCAGCAGGCGGCACGCCCGGGCAAGCCATCTCGACGGGTCCCCCAGCCGATAGGATGGGTTTCTCACTCCGCGTGCGTATGGAGGGCCTCACCGATGTCCCGTGGCATGTCCCGCCTAGAAGACAGCTCCGAGCTGGTCGCCAGTCCGTACGTGCGCGACGCCCCCCTCGGGGGCCTGGCCGACGACCGGGTGCCGACCGGGGGCGACGACCCGCACAAGGTCGCGATGCTGGGGCTGACCTTCGACGACGTGCTGCTGTTGCCGGCGGCGTCGGACGTGGTGCCCGCGACCGCCGACACGTCCAGCCAGCTGACCAGGAAGATCAGGCTCAAGGTGCCGCTGGTCAGCTCGGCGATGGACACCGTGACCGAGTCCCGGATGGCCATCGCGATGGCCCGGGCCGGCGGCATGGGAGTGCTGCACCGCAACCTGCCGGTCGCCGAGCAGGCCGGCCAGGTCGAGATGGTCAAGCGCTCCGAGGCCGGCATGGTCACCGACCCGGTCACCTGCCGCCCCGACAACACGCTGGCCCAGGTCGACGCGATGTGCGCCAAGTTCCGCATCTCCGGGCTGCCGGTGGTCGACGACTCCGGCGCGCTCGTCGGCATCATCACCAACCGCGACATGCGCTTCGAGGTGGACCAGACCAAGAAGGTCGCCGAGGTGATGACCAAGGCCCCGCTGATCACCGCCCAGGAGGGCGTCAGCGCCGACGCGGCGCTGGGCCTGTTGCGCCGCAACAAGATCGAGAAGCTGCCCGTCGTGGACGGCCACGGCCGGCTGACCGGGCTGATCACCGTCAAGGACTTCGTCAAGACCGAACAACACCCGCTGGCCACCAAGGACAGCGACGGCCGGCTGCTGGTCGGCGCGGCCGTCGGCGTCGGCGGTGACGCCTGGGTGCGCGCGATGATGCTCGTCGACGCCGGGGTGGACGTGCTGATCGTGGACACCGCGCACGCGCACAACCGGCTGGTGCTGGACATGGTCGGCAAGCTCAAGGCCGAGGTCGGCGAGAAGGTCGAGGTGATCGGCGGCAACGTCGCCACCCGGGCGGCCGCCGCGGCCCTGGTCGACGCCGGCGCCGACGCCGTGAAGGTCGGCGTGGGGCCGGGCTCGATCTGCACCACCCGGGTGGTGGCCGGCGTCGGCGCGCCACAAATCACGGCGATCCTGGAGGCCGTCGCGGTGTGCGGGCCGGCCGGCGTGCCGGTGATCGCCGACGGCGGGCTGCAGTACTCCGGCGACATCGCCAAGGCGCTGGCCGCCGGCGCGTCGACGGCGATGCTGGGCTCGCTCTTGGCCGGCACCGCCGAGGCGCCCGGCGAGCTGATCTTCGTCAACGGCAAGCAGTTCAAGAGCTATCGGGGCATGGGGTCGCTGGGCGCCATGCAGGGCCGCGGCGGGGCCAAGTCGTACTCCAAGGACCGCTACTTCGCCGACGACGCCCTTAGCGAGGACAAGCTGGTGCCCGAGGGCATCGAGGGCAGGGTGCCGTTCCGCGGTCCGCTGTCGTCGGTGATCCACCAGCTGACCGGCGGGCTGCGGGCCGCGATGGGCTACACCGGGTCGCCCACCATCGAGGCGCTGCAGCAGGCGCAGTTCGTCCGCATCACCGCGGCCGGACTCAAAGAGAGCCACCCGCACGACGTCGCGATGACCGTCGAGGCGCCCAACTACTACGCGCGGTGAACAGCGAACTGGCCATGGTCGAGATCGGGATGGGCCGCGCCGCCCGTCGCACCTATGAACTCAGCGAAGTCAGCATCGTGCCGTCGCGGCGCACCCGCTCGTCGCAGGACGTGTCGACGGCGTGGCAGCTGGACGCCTACCGCTTCGAGATCCCCGTGATCGCGCACCCCACCGACGCCCTGGTGTCGCCGGAGTTCGCGATCGAGCTGGGCCGGCTCGGCGGCCTGGGCGTGCTCAACGGCGAGGGGCTGATCGGCCGGCACGCCGACGTCGAGGCCAAGATCGCCCAGCTCGTCGAGGCCGCCGAAAAGGAGCCCGAACCCTCGGCGTCGATCCGGCTGCTGCAGGAGCTGCACGCGGCGCCAATCAACCCGGACCTGCTGGGCGCCGCGGTGGCCCGCATCCGCGACGCCGGGGTGACCACCGCGGTGCGGGTCAGCCCGCAGAACGCGCAGGCGCTGACCCCGGTGCTGGTGGCGGCCGGGATCGACCTGCTGGTCATCCAGGGCACCATCGTCTCGGCGGAACGCGTGGCCAGCGACGGCGAGCCGCTCAACCTGAAGACCTTCATCGCCGAGCTCGACGTGCCGGTGGTCGCCGGCGGCGTGCTCGACCACCGCACCGCGCTGCACCTGATGCGCACCGGCGCCGCGGGCGTCATCGTCGGCTACGGCTCCACCCGCGGGGTGACCACCAGCGACGAGGTGCTGGGCATCAGCGTGCCGATGGCCACCGCGATCGCCGACGCCGCCGCCGCGCGGCGCGAATACCTCGACGAGACCGGCGGCCGCTACGTGCATGTGCTGGCCGACGGCGACATCCACACCTCCGGCGAGCTGGCCAAGGCCATCGCCTGCGGGGCCGACGCGGTGGTGCTCGGCACGCCGCTGGCCGAGGCCGCCGAGGCGCTTGGCGGCGGGTGGTTCTGGCCGGCCGCCGCGGCGCACCCGTCGCTGCCGCGCGGGGCGCTGCTGCAGATCGCGGTCGGGGAGCGGCCGCCGCTGCGGCAGGTCCTGGGCGGGCCGTCCGACGACCCGTTCGGCTCGTTGAATCTGGTCGGTGGCCTGCGCCGGTCGATGGCCAAGGCCGGCTATTGCGACCTCAAGGAGTTCCAGAAGGTCGGCCTGACCGTCGGCTGTTAGTTGTTGCGCCACCCCGCGAGCAGACACAAAAGTCCCTGAATCATCGGCGTGTCGGGGGATTTTGCGTCTGCTCGGCAGGGGGCCGATACTGGTCGGATGCAGCCGGATTACGACGTCCTGATCATCGGATCGGGTTTTGGGGGCAGCGTCAGCGCGCTGCGGCTGACCGAAAAGGGCTACCGCGTAGGCGTATTGGAGGCCGGCCGGCGCTTCGCCGACGAGGAGTTCGCCAAGACGTCCTGGGACCTGCGCAAGTTCCTCTGGGCGCCGAGGCTGGGGTGCTACGGCATCCAGCGCATCCACCCGCTGCGCAACGTCATGATCCTGGCCGGCGCGGGAGTGGGCGGCGGCTCACTCAATTACGCCAACACGCTCTACGTCCCGCCCGAGCCGTTCTTCGCCGACCGGCAGTGGTCGCACATCACCGACTGGCGCGCCGAGCTGATGCCGCACTACGAGCAGGCACAGCGGATGCTGGGCGTCGTTCTCAACCCGACCTTCACCGACGCCGACCGCATCGTCAAGGCCGTCGCCGACGAGATGGGCTGCGGCGACACCTGGGTGCCCACCCCGGTGGGGGTGTTCTTCGGGCCCGACGGCACCAAGACGCCCGGCAAGACGGTGCCCGACCCGTACTTCGGCGGCGCCGGTCCGGCGCGCACCGGCTGCCTGGAATGCGGCTGCTGCATGACGGGGTGTCGCTACGGCGCCAAGAACACGCTGCTGAAGAACTACCTCGGGCTCGCGGAATCAGCTGGCGCGCAAGTGATTCCGATGACGACGGTGAAGGGCTTCGAGCAGCGGCCCGACGGGCTGTGGGAGGTGCGCACCGTTCGCACCGGAAGCTGGCTGCGCCGCGACCGGCGCACCTACACCGCCAACTACCTGATCCTGGCCGCGGGCACCTGGGGGACGCAGCACCTGCTGTTCAAGATGCGCGACAAGGGCCGGCTGCTCCGCCTGTCGGACCGGCTGGGCGTGTTGACCCGGACCAACTCCGAGTCGATCGTCGGCGCCGGGCGGCTGGAGGTCTCGCCGGATCTGGACCTGACCCACGGCGTGGCGATCACGTCGTCGATCCACCCGACGCCGGACACCCACATCGAGCCGGTGCGCTACGGCAAGGGCTCCAACGCGATGGGACTGCTGCAGACCCTGATGACCGACGGCCACGGGCCCGAGGGCACCGACGTGCCGCGCTGGAAGCAGCTGTTGGACCAGGCCCGCGAGGATCCGCGCCGCATGCTGCGGCTGCTCAATCCCCGGCAGTGGAGCGAGCGCACGATGATCGCGCTGGTGATGCAGCACCTGGACAACTCGATCACCACCTTCACCAAGCGCGGGAAGTTGGGCATCCGCTGGTATACCAGCAAGCAGGGGCACGGCGAGCCCAACCCGTCGTGGATTCCGGTCGGCAACGAGGTCACCCGGCGCATCGCCGCCAAGATCGACGGCGTCGCCGGCGGCACCTGGGGCGAGCTGTTCAACATCCCGCTGACCGCGCACTTCCTCGGCGGCGCGGTGATCGGCGACAGCCCCGAGCACGGGGTCATCGACCCGTATCACCGGGTCTACGGCTACCCGACGCTGCTGGTGGTGGACGGCGCCGCGATATCGGCGAACCTGGGCGTCAACCCGTCGCTGTCCATCACCGCCCAGGCGGAGCGGGCCGCCTCGCTGTGGCCGAACAAGGGCGAGGAGGACGAGCGTCCGCCGCAGGGCGAGGCCTACCGCCGGCTGAACCCGATTCCGCCCGCGCACCCGGTGGTACCCCTCGACGCCCCGGGTGCGCTGCGCTGGTCGCCGGCCGATCCGGTCAGCTCGTCCGGTCAGGCCGGCTGAGCCGTCAGCTCGCGATCACCTGCAGCGGTGCGCCGCTGACCACCCGGCTGCGTTCGCCGTGCACGTTGACCGGCACATCGCCCGTCAACGTGACCCGGTGCATGAGCCGAGGCTGGTTGTCGTAGTCGTCGATGGCCCGGTGCTGGGTCGCCCGGTTGTCCCAGATGGCAACGTCGCCCGGCGCCCAATTCCAGCGAATGGTGTTCTCGGGCATGGTGATTCGCCGTTGCAGCAATTCCAGCAGCGCACTCGACTCGTGGCCGTCCAGCCCGACGAAGCTGCGCACGAAGTCGCCCGCCAGCAGGGTGCGCTCACCGGTCTCGGGGTGCACCCGGACCACGGGATGCTCGGTGCGGAAGTCCGGCTTCTCGAACGCCTGCCGGAACGCGCGCTGCGCGTCGGTCATCGACATGGCCGCCTCGGTGGTCACGTAGTCGTAGCGGTTGGTGTGCAGCGCCCACAGGTTCTCGGCCAGGCACCGCAGCGGTTCGGGCAGGTGCTCGTAGGCCGCCGCGGTCGAGGCCCACAGCGTCGACCCGCCGTAGCTGGGCAGCGTGATGGCGCGCAGGATCGAGGCCGCCGGGTAGTTGGCGGCGAACGTCATGTCGGTGTGCCAGCGTGTGGCCTTGCCGTACTCGGAGTTGATGGGCGTGACGATGGGCGCGTCGTCGGCGGAGAGCACCGCCGCGGCCGGGTGGCCGACCGGGGTGCCCAGCAGGCGGGCGAACGCGAGCTGCCGCTGGTCGTCGAGGTGGTGCTGGTGGCGAAAGAAGATCACCTTGTGGGTCAACAGCGCCTGGTGGATCGCATCGACGGAGGCCGGGTCCAGGTCGCCGTCGAGGCGCACCCCGTCGACCCGGGCGCCGATGCGGCTGCCCAGCTTGGTCACTGTCACTGGCTGCGTCATTTTGTCGCCCTTCGGAGTAATCCTACCGTAGTCAACTGACTACATGCGCTACTGTAGTCATATGACTACACATTCCGCAAGGGGCGGCGCGAAGACACCGACCGGGCGTGAAGAGGTGGTCGCGGCGATCCTGGAAGCGGCCACCGAGCTGTTCGCCGAGCGGGGCCCGGAGGCGACCTCGATCCGCGACATCGCCGCCCGGTCACGGGTCAACCATGGGCTGGTGTTCCGTCACTTCGGCAGCAAGGAAAACCTCGTCGCCGCCGTGCTCGACCGGCTGGGCGAAAACCTGAGCGAGCGCCTGCGGTCGGGCGAGACCCTCGACGTCCTGGACGATGTTCTCGACCGGCAGATGCGGGTCATGGCGCGCACGCTGCTCGACGGCTACCCGGCGGCCCAGCTGCAGAAGCGCTTTCCCAACATCGCGGCCCTGCTCGACTGGGTGCGGCCACTGCACGACGACGACACGGGCGCGCGGCTGGCCGTCGCCAATGCCCTTGCGCTGCAATTCGGTTGGCGGTTGTTCGCGCCAATCCTGCGCTCGGCGACCGGCCTGGACGACATGCCCGAGCCCGAACTACGCGCCGCGGTGCGCGCCGAGGTCGCCCGGATCGTCCAGCCGCACTGAGGAATTCAGCGCTCGGTCAGCTGCTGAAGCATGCTGCGCCGGTGCACGGGCTCGCGGCCCGGCGGCTGAGGTGGCGGCGGCAACAGCGGCTTGCGCCGGCGCACCGCGATGGTCGTCGGCTTCTCCGTGGACAGTAGGAGTTCTTCGCCGGCGTGCCGGATGGTCAGGTCGCCGCCGGGCCCGTCACGCAGGGTGTAGGTGACGTCGGCGTGGTTGGCGTCGACCGTCACCCGGAAGTCGCGCCACCGCAACCGGAACCGCAGCCGCGTAATGCCGTCGGGCAGTTGGGGATCCAGGGCCAGGATGCCCTCGTCGTCGCGCAGCCCGCCGAAGCCGCCGACCAGCGCCGTCCAGGCGCCGGCCAGCGACGCCATGTGCAGCCCGTCGCGGGTGTTGCTGTGCAGGTCGCGCAGGTCGATCAGCGCGGCCTCGTAGGCGTAGTCGTGGGCCAGCTCCAGATGGCCGACCTCGGCGCACATCACGGCCTGGGTGCAGGCCGACAGCGACGAGTCGCGCACCATCCGGCGCTCGTAGTAGTCGACGTTGCGGGCCTTCTGCTCGGGCGTGAACGCGTGGCTCTGCCACTGCATCGCCAGCACCAGGTCGGCCTGCTTGATCACCTGCGCCGGGTAGAGCCGCACATACGCCTCGTGCAGGAGCAGGGGATACGTGGTGTTGGCCTCGAAGTCCCACTCCGCGAAGGTGGTGAAGCCCTCGCACTGCTGATGGACCCCCAACTCTTCGTCGTAGGGGATATGGACCGCGGCGGCCGCGTCGCGCCAGGTGGCGGTCTCCTCGTTGGTGACGCCCAGTTCTTGTGCCTTCTCGGGATGGCGGTTGCAGGCGTCGGCGGCGATGACGAGATTGTGTGCGGCCATCAGATTGGTGAACACGTTGTCGCGGACGACCGCCGTGTACTCGTCGGGGCCGGTGACCCCGTCGAGGTGCCAGATGCCGTGGCGGTCGTGGTGCCCGAGCGACATCCACAGCCGCGACGTCTCGACGAGAACCTTGAGGCCGCACTCGACCTCCAGCGACTGGTCGCCGGTGACCACGCGGTACCGCTCGAAGGCCAACGCGATGTCGGCGTTGATGTGCCAGGCCGCGGTGCCGGCCGGCCAGTACGCCGAGCACTCCTGGCCGCGGATGGTGCGCCAGGGGAAGCTGACGCCGTCGAGGCCGAGTTCGGCCGCCCGGTCGCGGGCCAGGTCCATCGTCGAGGCCCGCCAGCGCAGGGCGTCGGCGACGGCGTGCGGCGCGGTGTAGGTGAGCACCGGCAGCACGTAACCCTCGGTGTCCCAGAAGGCGTGGCCGTCGTAGCCGGTTCCGGTGAGCCCCTTGCTGGCGATCGCGCGGCCCTCGGCGCGGGCGCTGGCCTGCAACAGGTGGAACATGCCGAAGCGCACCGCCTGCTGCGATTCCGGGTCGCCCTCGACCTCGACGTCGGCGCTCTCCCAGAAGCTGTCCAGGTATTTCCGCTGCGAGTCCAGCAAGCCCTGCCACCCCGTGTAGCGGGCGCTGTGCAGCGCGGCGGCGGCCTGATCGCGCAGCGCCGGGCGCGACCGCAAACTCGACCAGCCATACGCCAGGTACTTGACGATGCGCAGCTTCTGCCCCGGGCGCAGCCCGCAGATCACGGTGGTGCGCGCCAGGTCCTCGCGCGCGTCGGTGTTCACCTCGACCCGTCCGGGAACGTCGATCTCGTGATCCATCGCCGCGGCCATCATCAGCGCGCTGGCCCGGGTCCGGTGCATGAGAAGCGCGCCGTACTCGGTGTTTTCGTGGTCGACGGCCTCCAGCGGCCGGTCCAGGATGGCCGCCACCCGCGGGTCGGCCGACGTCGTGGGCTGGTCCTCGTTGGTGACGAGCTCGGACTGCACGGTCACGCGGACGAATTCGTCGACGGCCTCGACCACGTATTCGATGGCCGCGACGCTGCGCTGGGCCAGCGACACCAGCCGGGTGGACACGATTTTCACCTGCTTGCCCGCGGGCGAATTCCAGTGTGCGCGGCGGGTCAGCGTCCCCGCGCGCAGGTCGAGGGTCCGCTCGTGGGAGAGCAGTTGGCCGTACCGGACGTCGAAGGGCTCGTCGCCGACCAGCAGGCGGAAGATCTTGCCGTTGGTGACGTCGACGACGGTCTGGCCGGCCTCCGGATACCCGTAGCCGGCCTCGGCGTAGGGCAGCGGCCGGATCTCGTAGAAGGAGTTCAGGTAGGTGCCCGGCAGGCCGTGCGGCTCGCCCTCGTCGAGGTTGCCGCGTAACCCGATGTGCCCGTTGGACAGGGCGAACAGGGATTCCGACTGGGCGATCAGGTTCAGGTCGAGCCGGGTTTCGCGGACCTGCCACGGTTCGACGGGGAAGGCTTCCTGGGTGATCATGACGGCAGCAATTCGGCCAGGTCGGTGACCACCACGTCGGCGCCGTTTCGTCGTAAGGCCTCCGCCTGGCCGACTCGGTCCACGCCCACCACGAAGCCGAAGTTACCGGCCCGGCCGGCCTGCACGCCGGACAACGCGTCCTCGAATACCGCGGCCGCGTCGGCGGGGACGCCGAGTAGCTGTGCCCCGCGCAGGAACGAGTCGGGCGCCGGCTTGCCGGGGAGATGCTCCTCGCGCAGCGTGATCCCGTCCACCCGCTGCTGCACGAACCGGTCCAGGCCGGTGACCTTGAGTACCTCCGGGGTGTTGGCGCTGGCTGAGACCACCGCGATGCCCAGGCCCGCCGCCGAGGCCGCCTCCAGATAGCGCCGCGACCCGTCGAACACCTTGACGCCGTCGTCGTGCAGGACCTTCTGGAACATCTCGTTCTTGCGGTTGCCCAGGCCGTACACGGTGTCGGCGGCGTCGGGATCGTCGGGGCTGCCCTCGGGCAGCTGGATGCCGCGGCTGCTCAGGAACGAGCGGACGCCGTCCTCGCGCTTCTTGCCGTCCACGTACTGCCGGTAGTCGGCTGCCTCGTCGAAAGGGACGAACTTCTCCCCGGTGCTCTCGGCCCGTTGGGAAAGGTAGGCGTCGAACATCGCCTTCCAGGCCTTGGTGTGCACGCTCGCGGTGTCGGTGAGCACACCGTCGAGGTCGAACAGGCAGGCACGCACCTTGTCGGGCAGACCCAGCACAGCGGATCCTCACTCTCGGAGTTGTTGGCCGCTAATACTCCACCATGCTTGCCCGCGAGCCGCCAGGGATCAGGTCCGTGTCCCGCGTCGGACCGGAAGCCAGCATGCCGCCAACGGGACGGTGGTGAGCAATCCGAGGACCAGGACTCCCGCGATGTGCTGGTGCTGATCGTCTATCGCGACGGCCATGATGAGCATGGCGGCGAAGTGGGCCGAGTTCGCGGTGAGGTTGAAATCTAGGAACAGCCGGTTGGCCAGCGGGGTCCGCGCCGAGGCGAACAAGAACAGCGCCCACACGATATAGACGGTGGCGAACATGACGGCTACCGGGTCGCCACCGGCTCCCCAGTCGAAGAGCCGGGCGAGCGGCGGCGGCAACGTGTCGAGGTGATGCGTGCTCGCGAGGACGAGATCGGGCACGAAGAACAGCAGATACCCGACCGCGGTCAGCCGGACCATCACCGGGAGCCAGGCCGCCGCGCGGCGCGGTGTTCGGCTCACGGGCCGGTCGTCCGTGCGATGCCCTGGATGGCGCGCAGGCGTCCGTCCGCCAGTGCGCTGGTGAGGTTTTCGATTTTCCGCGCGAAGTCGGTGACGAAGGCGTGCAGGCCCAGCGGGTTGGCGGGCTGGGCCAGCATGGTTTGCATGAGCGTGGTCGCCTGATCGGTCAGGTCGTTCCACTGCTCGACCGCGAATCCTGCGGACTCGACGGCCGCGCGTAACTCGCCGGGGGTGACCAGATGACCGCGGGCGGGTTGGTCTGCCCACGGAAGCGGATAGTCGAGTGCGCCACCGTCGCCAATGGTGATGTCCCACAGGGCAAGCCGGCCGCCGCCTCTCAGCACTCGGCGCGCTTGACCGTACAGGGGCGCCTTGTCGGCGATGTTCATCTGAACGTGCTGGCTGATGACGACGTCGAAGGTGCCGTCGGCGAAGGGGAGGTCGGTGACGTCGGCCTGGCGAACGCGGATGAGGTCGTCGAGGCCGACGAGTTGGTTGAGCCAACGGTTCGTTTGGCAGTATTCGTCGGTGAGATCCACGGCGTCGACCCTGCAGCCGTAGCGATCGGCTACGTAGCGGGCGGCGCCGCCGACCCCACTGCCGGCATCGAGCACAATACTGGCACTGGTGATCTGCGCCAGGTCCACTAGCTGGATGGTGGCGTAGCGGCCCATGGTGTGGAAGTCCTCGAGCAGGCCCAGGTCGGCAGGCGTGAGGCGGTCGAGGTCCTTGCCCGCGGCGAGCAGAGCCCGCTCGATGTTATTGCGCGACAGGCCGGTCGAGTACTGGCTCTGGATGGTGTCGTTCATTTCCGCACCCGCGCCCATGCGGTGATGAGGGGAGGCATCGTGATGAGGGCGTCGGCGGCAGCCGCCTCCTCGCGGAACAGCGACACGAAGTTGTCGATGTCGTCGAGCTCGTCGATGGCGAAGCCGTGCTGGTGCGCTATCGGGGAGACCAACCGCCAGACTTCCGCGGCGTAGGACAGGATGCCGGCGTCGGCGGCGGTGCCGACAGGCGCGCCGAGCGTCAGGTGTGGCGCGCCCAGGCCGGCGTCGTGGAACACCGTGTGCAGCGTGGTGCCGAACCGCGCGCTGAGCCCCATGGCCTCGAAGGCGCGGACGATCCCCGCCGTCACCCGACGGAACAGGGGCAGCTCCGGGATACTGCGTGTGTCGGTGATGTCGTTCTCGGAGAACGCGACGACGCCGCCGCGGCGGACCCGGTTGCTCAGTTGGCGCAGCGTGGCGGCCGGGTCGGGCAGGTGCATCAGGATCAACCGGCCGATCACCGCGTCGACGGGTTCGTCCAGGGCGATCGCGTCGATCGGGCTCTGCATGAATTGCACTGTGGTCAGGCCTTTTTCGGCGGCCCGGGCGCGAGCCAGTTCGATCATCTCGGGTGCGACGTCCACGCCCAGAACGGTGCCCGTCGGACCGACCAGCCGGGCGGCGATGAACGACACGTCGCCGGGCCCGCTTCCGACGTCGAGCACCCGCATGCCCGGTCGCAGCCCGGCCAGCCGCAGCGCATGCTCGGTGTAGTCGTTGTACAGACGTCCCTGCAGGAGCAGCCGCTGCACTTCCGCGTCGGCATGGCCCAGGACATAAGTGCTGTCGCTCATGACATGATCCTTTCGGTTTGGCGCGCCGGCTCCCAGGCGGGGAGAAGCCAGCCGACGACGATCGCGGCGCCCAGCGCGATGCCCGCGCACACCAGCGAGCTGACTTGCAGGCCGTCCAGGAATGCGTGATCGACGGCGCCGCGAACATAGCCGGCCCGGTGTGCCGGCAGCTGCTCGATCACCTTGTGCGCCAAGGCCATCGAGTGGCGCATCGCATCGGCGGGCAGCCCCGTCAAGGCGGCCGACCCGAGATGCCCCGAGTACACCGACGCGAAGACGCTGCCGGCGATGGCCACGCCGAGGGTGCCGCCGAATTCTCGGGTTGTGTCGTTGACGGCCGAGCCGACGCCGGCCTTGTCGACGGCCAGCGATCCCATGATGGCCTCGGTGGCCGGTGCCGTCGTCAGGCCGAGGCCGGCGCCGAGCAGCACCATCTGCATGGCGATCTGGTCGTAGGGCGTCGCGGCGTCCACCGTGGACGCCCAGGCCAGCCCGGCGGCGAAGACGGCGAGGCCGGTGGCGACGACGGCGGTGGTGCCGACCCGTTGCACCAGCCGGGGCCCCAGGATGCTGGCCAGCGCGATCGACGCGGCGACCGGCAGCAATCGCACGCCGGTCTGAAATGCCGTGTATTCCTTGATGAATTGGAAGTACTGGGTGATGACGAAGATGAACCCGAACAACGTCAGGAAGCCGGCGGTCACCGCCAGGCTGCCGCCGGAGAACCGGCGGTTGAAGAACACCGAGACGTCCAGCATCGGGTGGGTGCTGCGCCGCTCCCACAGCGCGAACCCGGCGAGAACGATTGCCGCCAGCGTGAATCCGGCCGCGGTCCGGCCGTCGGTCCATCCCCAGGTGGGTGCCTCGATGACCGTGTAGACGAGGGTCGTGATTCCGGCCGCGGACAGGGTCAGGCCACCGGCGTCGACGCGCGGCGCGGCCGGGTCGCGGGAGGTCGGAACAAACAGGATGCCGCCGATTACGGCTAGCGCCGCGATGGGGATGTTCACCATGAAGATCGAGCCCCACCAGAAGTGTTCGAGCAGCCAGCCGCCGCTGATCGGCCCGACGGCCACCCCGACGCCGACCATGGCCGCCCAGAGTCCGATCGCCTTGGCGCGCGGGACCGGGTCGGTGAAGATGTTGGTGATCAGCCCCAGCGTGGTCGGGAAGATCACCGCCGCGCCCACGCCCATGGCGGCGCGGGCCGCGATCAGTGCGTCGGCCGAAGTCGCCTGTGCCGCAACGGCGGACGTGATCGCGAACACGGTGAGCCCGGCGTTCAGCCACCCCCGCCTTCCGTAGCGGTCGGACAGGCTGCCAACCGACAGCATCAGGCCCGCCATGACCAGGGTGTAGGCGTCGACGATCCATTGCAGCTGGGCGGTGTCGGCGCCGAGTTCGCGCGAAAGGGTGGGCAGCGCGACGTTGACGATGGTGGCGTCGACGCTGATGACGAAGACGCCGAGGCAGATGACTGCGAGTGCGGAGATCGGGTGGTTTCGGAGTATCGGTGAGGTACGCATAGACAAGAGGCTAAAGTTGGTAGACAAATAAATCAAGTAACGAGTTGAAAAAGATATCTACCGCAGATAGGGTGGCATGGTGCCCTCCCGCAGGAACTACAACCAGAACTGCCCGATCGCGCGCGGCCTCGATGTCCTCGGCGAGCGGTGGACGCTGCTCATCCTGCGCGAGCTGGTCGGCGGGCCGCGCCGCTACGGTGACCTGCGCGACGAGCTGCCCGGCATCGCAACCAATCTCCTGGCCGAGCGACTCAAGGAACTACAAGATGCCGGCCTCGTCGATCGCGCCGACCTGCCGGCCCCGATCGGGCGCACCGTCTACACGCTCAGCGACCTCGGCTGGCGGCGGGTGCTGCCGATCCTGCGGAGCCTCGCATGGTTCGGGCTGGACCGGCTGGACCCGATCGGGGACGGCCCGGTATCGCCGCTGAACGGGTTCCTGGCAGGCATCCTGCTGGGCTTCGACTCGGGTGCGGCGGACGGTTTGGAGGCGACGTGCCGCGTCGAGATCGACGGCCGCCGTTTCGAGTTCGCCGTGACGGACGGTCATCTCACCGGGGCGCACGGCGAACCGGCGGTGACGATCACCGCCGACGCGGCCGACCTTGTCAATGCCCGCCTTGGGCCGAGCGAGGCCAAGCGCAAGGCTTCGCTGCGGCGGGTCCATTTCGGCGGCGAGCCCGATGCCGTCGGCGCGGTGCGTCAGGCGTTCTCGTTGTAGGCGTGCGCGAGCACCTCGTCCACCGACCACTGATCGTTGGCGTGCGTGCCGCGCTTGCACGCCAATATCCGGCCGTCCGAGCCGATGAGAAAGTCGCCGGGCAAACCCAAGTGGCCACCGGTCGGATGCGGATTGACCACCGGTTGGCGAGCCCGGATGCGACCGATCTGCTGACGGGCGATCCGTATCAGCACCGGCGCCAGTGCGCGGGGATCGAGCACGGACCGTGGCGAGGAGCCGACACCGAATTCGGCGTACAGCTTCTTGTCGGGGTCACCGATCACCGCGAACGGCAGCTCGCCGACGTAACGACGCAATTCGTCGTCGGTGGAGTGAAAAACCACGACCTCGCGGATGCCCGCGCGCGCGATCTCGTCGTGTCGACGCACGATCGACTGCAGGTGGACATTGCAGATGGGGCAGCCGGCGAAACGCCGAAGCTGCAGATGCACGAGCCGACCGGGATCGGGAATGGGCACCGCCTCGCCGGAAACACTGGCCAATTCCCGCGCCGGGACGACGCTGCCCTTACTCATGTCCGCCATCACAGACAATGTACGGCCGATTCGCGACGGCGGAGGCCAGCGTTCGCCTCACCACGACACCGGTAGCGCGACGAGGCCGCCGGCCAGCGCATCGCGTCGGGTGGGCAGCGTCGCGGGATCGACCGTCAGGTGCATGGACGGGAATCGTGGAATGAGTTGAGCGAAAACCGTTTTCAGCTCGATGCGGGCCAAGGGCGCCCCGATGCAATAACGCGCGCCGTATCCGAACGCGAGGTGGGAGGCCGCCTGACGGGTGACGTCGACCCGGTCCGGGTCGGCAAACACGGCGGGGTCGTGGTTGGCCGATCCGAGGTCCAGCAGCAGCAGGTCTCCGGCGTGGATGGTGACACCGTCGACGTCGAAATCCGTGCGCGCATAGCGGGGAATGCCGCCCACGCCGGTCGCGATCGCCGCCGCGCGCAACAGCTCCTCCACGGCGTTGGGGATCAGCCCGGGGTCATCCAGCAGGGTCCGCCACTGATCGCGGTTCGCCAGCAATAGCGATGTTCCGAGCCCGATCTGGACGACCGTGGTCTCGTGCCCGGCGAACAACATGAACATCGACAGCATCGCCGCCTCCTCATCCGAGACGCCCTCCGTCGCGCACAGCCGCGACATCACGTCGTCGCCGGGATGGGGGCGCTTGCGCTCGACCAGCCTGCGGCCGTAGTCGAACAGCTCGGCCAGCCCGCGCTCGGAGCGGGCGTGATCGCACACATTGCCGGCGTCCTCGGCCCACGCGCGGAACTGGTCGCGATCGGAATACGGCACGCCGAGCAGCTCGCAGATGACCAGAATCGGCAGCGGCAACGCCAATGCCGCGTGCAGGTCGGCCGGGGGGCCCTGCTCGGCCAGTTCGTCCAGCAGTCCGCGGGTGAGGGCCTCCACCCGGGGTGCCAGCGCCCGCAGATGCTTGGGCGAGAAATGGGGCTGCAACAGCTTCCGCATCCGGTTGTGGTCGGCCATTTCGGTGTCGAAGTCGCCCAGCGGACCGCCGAACAAGGCCGAGTCCCCGGTGCGCGCCGCCGTGTCGGGTTCGGGATGGGACCGGCCGAGGCGATCGTCGTCGAGCAGCCGTCGCACATGGGCGTACTCGGTGACCAGCCAGGCGTCGTCGCCCACCGCCGTGCGCACCCGACGAACCGTCCCTGTCATCACGCCCGCCTCCAAGTAGAGGAGTGCTTGTATAAGAGAAGATATACAAAGTTACTTATACACTGGCTCCGGGGCAAGAGGAGGTTCCGGATGACGGTGGTCCGATCCGAGACGACTCGGCGGCTGCCCCGGGCCCAACGCCGTGAACAGATCCTCGACGCCGCCACCCGCGCGTTCGCCCGGGGCGGTTTCGCGAGCACGGGGCTCGATGCCATCGCCGCGGAAGCCGGTATCACCCCGGTGATTCTGTACCGGCACTTCGCTTCGAAGGCCGACCTCTACCGGGAGGTCATCCAGAGCGGTCACACCCGGCTCCGCGAAGCCGTCGGCGGATACGACTTCGGCGACGCCAGCATCCCCGCGCTCATCCGCGCGGCCGCGGCCGACCCCGACGCCTTCCGACTGCTCTACCGCCACGCCACCCGCGAACCCGAGTTTCGTGACGTGATCGACACCCTCAGCGAGAGCTCAACGGCGATCACCCGCCGCCACCTCGCCGGCATCGCCGACGATCGATGGCGGAACTGGGCGGCGCAATTGCTTCCCAACATGACGGTGGACGCGGTCATCGCGTGGCTCGACGCCGGCCAACCCGACCCCGACCAAGCCGCCGTCCGAATCCGCGGCATCGTCGACGCCGTGATCCAGGCCGCCGCCGCGCACTGAAACGGGGTCACTGTGCGGCCGACGCCAGCCACTAAGCTTGCGGCGTGGCGAAACCTGTTGACGCCGGGCCCGCTGACCGTCCCGTGCTTGTCGTGGACTTCGGCGCGCAGTACGCGCAGCTGATCGCCCGTCGGGTTCGGGAGGCGCGGGTGTTCTCGGAGGTGATCCCGCATACCGCGTCGGTCGAGGAGATCAAGGCCCGTAACCCGGTGGCGCTGGTGCTCTCCGGCGGGCCGGCCAGCGTCTACACCGAGGGCGCCCCGCAGCTCGATCCGGCGCTGTTCGATCTCGGGCTGCCGGTGTTCGGCATCTGCTACGGGTTTCAGGCCATGGCGCAGGCGCTGGGCGGGACCGTCGCCCACACCGGCACCAGCGAGTACGGCCGCACCGAACTGAAAGTGCTTGGCGGCGAACTGCATTCGGACCTGCCCGGTGTGCAGCCGGTGTGGATGAGCCACGGCGACGCCGTCACCGCCGCCCCCGATGGTTTCGACGTGGTGGCCAGCAGCCCGGGTGCGGCGGTGGCCGCCTTCGAGAACCGCGCCCGGCGCCTGGCCGGGGTGCAGTATCACCCGGAGGTGATGCACACCCCGCACGGGCAGCAGGTGCTCAGCCGGTTCCTGCACGACTTCGCCGGGCTCGGCGCCGACTGGACGCCCGCCAACATCGCCGGCGCGCTGGTGGAGCAGGTTCGTGCCCAGGTCGGCGACGGCCACGCGATTTGCGGGCTGTCCGGCGGGGTGGATTCGGCGGTGGCCGCCGCGCTGGTGCACCACGCCATCGGGGATCGATTGACTTGTGTCTTCGTCGATCACGGGCTGTTGCGCGCCGGCGAGCGCGCGCAGGTGCAGCGCGATTTCGTGGCCGCCACCGGCGCCAACCTGGTGACCGTCGACGCCGCGCAGACCTTCCTCGAGGCGCTGTCGGGTGTGCACAATCCCGAGGGCAAGCGCAAGATCATCGGCCGGCAGTTCATCCGGGCCTTCGAGGGCGCGGTCCGGGATGTGTTGGGGGACAAGCAGGTCGAGTTCCTGGTGCAGGGCACGCTGTATCCGGATGTGGTGGAGTCCGGCGGGGGCAGCGGCACCGCCAACATCAAGAGCCACCACAACGTCGGCGGCCTGCCCGGCGACCTGAAGTTCAAGCTCGTCGAGCCGCTGCGGCTGCTGTTCAAGGACGAGGTGCGCGCGGTTGGGCGGGAGTTGGGCCTGCCGGAGGAAATCGTTGCGCGCCAACCGTTTCCGGGTCCCGGCCTGGGGATCCGGATCGTCGGCGAGGTCACCGCTGGGCGTTTGGAAACCCTGCGGCGCGCCGACGAGATCGCGCGCGAGGAACTCACCGCCGCCGGTTTGGACAACCAGATCTGGCAGTGCCCGGTGGTGCTGCTGGCCGACATTCGCTCGGTCGGCGTTCAGGGCGACAACCGCACCTACGGACATCCGATCGTGTTGCGGCCGGTGTCGAGTGAGGACGCCATGACCGCCGACTGGACGCGGGTGCCCTACGAGGTGCTGGAGCGCATCTCGACCCGGATCACCAACGAGGTGGCCGAGGTCAACCGCGTGGTGCTGGACATCACCAGCAAGCCGCCCGGCACCATCGAGTGGGAATAGCCTTACGGTCTATGCCGCGAGACTGTAACTGCCGACGCGTCTTCTCGAGAAATGCGTCGCGGAATACAGTTTCGCGGTGTGGCCGCTCGCGGTCACTCCACGAATTCTCGCCTGCCGTAGGCGATCGTGGCCGCGTCCCAGTTCCCGCCGGATTCGATGACGAGCCGGCGGGCAACGTCGAGATCCCCCGTGCCCGCGACCAGGATCAGGGTTCGGTCGGTGGTGACGGAGCCCCCGCGCAGTCGTTGGTGCGCGGCCGAATCGGCGGTGAACGCGTCGGCGAAGCGCGCGATGTCGACGTCGGGCACGCTGATGGTGATCGCGTCGGCTGCCGGCTGCGGCAGGTAGTCGAAGGTCAACACCGTTCTCTGGTTGAACTGGCGGCACAGCGCCTGGGCGGCGGCGTGCGACGAACCGTCGGCACCGCACAGATGAAATTCGCGCGAGCGCTCATGGCTGGTCTGCTGCAGCTCATCTGACCAGAACACCCCGTCGAGCGGGGTCGATCCGGTCACGGTCGCGCCGCTGAGAATGATCGTCAGGTCGGCGTGCGCCTCGAACAGGGGATCGGTGGTGTCGGTGGCGAACAACTCGGCCGGATGACACGGATCGGCGCCGGCTCGGGCCGGGATTCCGGCGACGACGGCACTACCCAAAAGCACCATGAGCCACACCAGCACCGAGCGCATAAGGCAGCCTCTCACGTTGCTTGACGGTTGTCGGAGGGCGGGTGTTAACTCCAGGCAGATCGAACATATATTCGAAAATCCGGGTGGTAGGAGGCTGGTCATGACTGCGGCTTTTGCCTCCGGCCAACGCCAGGAAAATCGTGCTGACCAGCTCGAATCACTGCGCCGGCGGATGGCCGAAATGTCGGGGCGAGTCGTCGCCCCCGCTGACGACCTGCTGCCCGAATCGGAATCCCGGCTGCCGCTCCCGCGGTGGCTCGCGGAGTCGCTGCCGGTGCCGTTGCCCCGGGGGACGGTGGCGGTGCTGTCGGGGGCCCGGTCGCTGCTGCTGGGCATGGTCGCCGCGGTGACGGCGGCCGGGGGCAACGTGGCCATCGTCGGCCAGCCGGACATCGGACTGCTGGCCGCCGCGGAGATGGGGGCGGACCTGAGCCGGCTCGCGGTGATACCGGATCCCGGAACCGATCCGGTGGAGGTGGCCGCGGTGCTCGTCGACGGCATGGACCTGGTGGTGCTCGGCCTGGGCGGGCGCCGGGTGCCGCACACGCGGGCGCGCGCGGTGGTGGCGCGGGCCCGCACCAAGGGGTGCACCCTGCTGGTCACCGACGGCGACTGGCAGGGGGCGCCGACGCGGCTCGCGGCCCGGGTCTGCGGCTATGAGATCACCGCCTGCGGGCGGCCGGGATTCGGACGCATCGGCCGGGTGCGGCTGCAGGTCAGCGGGGTGTGCGCGGGCAGGCGGGTGATCGGCCGGGCGCGAGCGGGATGAATGCCGGTGGCTTCCCGGGTTTTGGCGATCTGGTGCATGGACTGGCCCGCGGTCGCGGCGGCCGCGGCCGCGGGCCAACCCGCGACGGCCCCGGTCGCCGTCACGCTGGCGAATCGGGTGATCGCCTGCTCGTCGGCCGCGCGGGCGGCGGGGGTGCGGCGGGGGCTGCGCCGCCGCGAGGCCGCCGCCCGGTGCCCGCAACTGCACGTCGCGACCGCCGACGCCGACCGCGATGCCCGCTTCTTCGAAGCGGTGATCGCGGCGGTGGACGACCTGGTGCCGCGCGCCGAGGTGCTGCGGCCCGGGCTCCTGGTGTTGCCGGTGCGCGGGGCGGCCCGCTACTTCGGGTCCGAGGAGCGGGCCGCCGAGCGGCTGATCGATGCGGTGGCCGCGGCCGGCGCCGAGTGCCAGGTGGGAATCGCCGACCAGTTGTCCACCGCCGTGTTCGCCGCGCGGGCGGGCCGGATCGTCGAGGCGGGGGGCGACGCGAGGTTCCTCTCGGTGCTGTCGATCCGGCAGCTCGCCACCGAGCCGAGCCTGGCCGGTCCGGGGCGCGAGGAGCTGACGGATCTGTTGTGGCGGATGGGGATTCGCACCATCGGGCAGTTCGCCGCGCTGTCTCGCACCGACGTGGCCTCCCGGTTCGGCGCCGACGGGGTGACCGCGCACCGGTTGGCGCGCGGCGAACCCGAGCGGGGACCGTCCGGGCGCGAGCCGCCGGCCGAACTCGAAGCCGTGCTGGACTGCGACCCGCCGATCGACCGGGTCGACGCCGCGGCATTCGCCGGACGCTCGCTGGCCGGCACGCTGCATCATGCCCTGATGGCCGCGGGGGTCGGCTGCACCCGGCTGGCCATCCACGCCGTCACCGCCAACGGTGAAGAGCTGCACCGGGTTTGGCGGTGCGCCGAGCCGTTGACCGAGGACGCCACCGCCGACCGGGTGCGCTGGCAGCTGGACGGGTGGTTGAGCAACCGGACCGCGCGCGAGGCCCGCCCCACCGCGGCGGTGACGCTGTTGCGGCTGCGGGCGGTGGAGGTGGTGTCCGCCGAGGCGCTGCAGTTGCCGCTGTGGGGTGGTCTCGGGGAGGAGGACCGGCTGCGGGCCCGCCGGGCGCTGGTGCGGGTGCAGGGCCTGCTCGGCCCGGAGGCGGTGCGGGTGCCGGTGCGCTCCGGCGGTCGCGGGCCCGCCGAGCGCATCACGCTGACGCCGCTGGGCGACGAGCCGGTGCCGCACGCCGACCCGGATCGACCGTGGCCCGGCCGACTGCCCGAGCCGTCGCCGGCGGTCCTGCTCGACGACCCGGTGGAATTGCTTGACGCCCAAGGAAATCCGGTACGGGTGACCAGCCGGGGCATGTTCTCAGCCGACCCCGCCCGGCTGACCGTGCGCGCCAGGGACGAGCGGCTGCGCTGGTGGGCCGGACCCTGGCCGGTCGACGAGCGGTGGTGGGACCCCGACGCCAAGGGCCGCAGCGCCCGCGCCCAGGTCTTGCTGACCGACGAGCGGGCGTTCCTGCTGTGCTACCGCCAGCGGCGCTGGTATCTCGAGGGAAGCTACGAGTAGCGGCGCTCATCCGGTGGGCCGCAACGCGTCCGGCGTCAGGTCCTTGAGCGACGGGTAGCCGTCGACGGCCATGATCAGGTCGGCCTCGGCCAGGATCGAGCGCAGCACGTGCACGATGCCGCCGACGCCGCCCAGCGCCAGGCCGTAGGCGTAGGGGCGGCCGATCCCCACCGCGGTCGCGCCCATCGCCAGGGCCTTGATGACGTCGGCGCCGCTGCGCACGCCGGAGTCGAACAGCACCGGCAGCCCGTCGGCGGCCTCCAGCACCCCGGGCAGGCAATCCAGGCAGGACAGCCCGCCGTTGGCCTGCCGGCCGCCGTGGTTGGAGCAGTAAATGCCGTCCACCCCAAGGTCTTTGGCGCGCCGGACGTCGTCAGGGTGGCAGATGCCCTTGACCATCAGCGGCAGGTGCGTCTCCGACCGCAGCCACTCCAGGTCGCTCCACCGGAACGGGCCGCCGAAGATCGGCAGCTTGCGCACCGCCGCCTCGGTGGCGTCCTCGCCCGGCCGCAGGCCGGCGCGGAAGACGGGGTCGGAGGTGTAGTTGGCCAGGCATCCGCTGGGCACCTGCGGGTAGTTCCCGGCGCTCAGGTCGCGCGGACGCCAGCCGGTGACCCAGGTGTCGAGGGTGACCGCGATGCACTTGAAGCCGGCCGCCTCGGCGCGGTGCACCAGGCTGGCGGCCATCTCGCGGTCCGGCGGCGTGTACAGCTGGAAGAAGCCGGGGGTATCGCCGAGCTCCGGCGCGACGTCCTCCATCGGGTCCGACGTGAGGGTGCCCACGAAGAACGGCACGCCGGTGCGGGCGGACGCCCGGGCCGCGGCCAGGTCGCCGTGACCGTCCTGGGCGCACACCCCGATGACCCCAATGGGCGCCATGAAGATCGGCGACGGCAACGTCATCCCGAACAACTCGACGGACATGTCGCGCTGCTCGGGGGCAATGCCCATGCGAGGGAACAGGCCCCAGCGCTTGAAGGCCTCGACGTTGGCCCGCTGGGTGTGCTCGTCGCCGGCGCCGCCGGCCACGTACCCCAGCACCTTCGGCGGCATGGCCGCGGCCGTCCTGGCCTCCAGGTCGGCGAACCCGATGGGGTAGGGCGGCTGCCGGCCGGCCTGCCCCTGTTGGTAGAGCTCGTTTTGGTACTCGGCGAAAGGCATAGCGTCAGCGGGTACCCCGCGATCGGCCGGGCAAACTCAGACGCCCGCGGGCATACCCGGTCGGTGGGTGGGTAGTCACCCGGCATGGCCCTGCTCGCGAGTGCACCGATTCCCGTCGAATCCGTTGAGGCCTCGGCCTACTCGATCCCGACCGACGCGCCGGAGTCCGACGGCACCCTGACGTGGGACTCGACGACCCTGGTGCTGGCGAGCGTGCGCGCCGGCGGGCAGGTCGGGGTCGGCTACACCTACGCGGACACGGCCGTCGTCACCGTCGTGCGATCCAAGCTTGCCGAGGCCGTCACCGGGGCGGACGCGTTGCAGCCGCCGGCGCGGTGGGCCCAGATGCAGCACGCGGTCCGCAACCTGGGCAAGCCCGGGCTGGCCGCCGAGGCGATCTCGGCCGTAGACGTCGCGCTGTGGGACCTGCGTGCCCGGTTATTGGACGAACCGTTGGTGGTTGCGCTGGGCGCCGTGCACGACGCCACCCCGATCTATGGCAGCGGCGGGTTCACCTCATACGACAACGATGCACTCGCGAGGCAGCTGGGCGGCTGGGTCGAGGCCGGCATTCCCCGGGTCAAGATGAAGGTGGGCCGCGACCCGGAAACCGACATCGACCGGGTGGCGGCCGCCCGGTCGGCGATCGGCGACGGCGCCGAGTTGTTCGTCGACGCCAACGGCGCGTACCGGCGCAAGCAGGCGCTGCTGTGGGCGCAGCGCTTCGCCGAGTACGACGTGCGGTGGTTCGAGGAGCCGGTGAGCTCCGACGATCTCGACGGTTTGCACCTGCTGCGCGAGCACGGCCCGGCCGGCATGGACATCGCCGCCGGCGAGTACGGCTATCACCTGCCCTACTTTCACCAGATGCTCGCCGCCGGCGCGGTCGACTGCCTGCAGGCCGACGTCACCCGGGCGCTCGGCATCACCGGGATCCTCAAGGTCGCCGCGCTGTGCGACGCGCGTGGGATGGACCTCTCGCTGCACTGCGCCCCACAGATCAGCGGCCACGTCGGCACTGCCGTCTGGCACCTGCGCCACCTGGAGTACTTCCACGACCACGTGCGGATCGAAGGCCTGGCGTTCGACGGGGTGATCCAGCCGGAGCCCGGCGGCCTGCTGCGCCCCGACCGGACGGCGCCCGGGCACGGGTTGACCGTCAAGCACGCCGACCTGGAGCGGTTCCGGGTGGCGTGAACCCGCGCGCGAACATCCCGACCCGTTCGACGAACCGGTCGAAGAACGCGCCGGGGTCCACGCCAATGCCGATGTGGGCGTTGGGTTCTCGGCCCCACCGCCCCGACCAGTCGACGACGGTCATGCCGCGGGTCAGGGTTCCGGCGAGCTCGACGTCGACCGTCGCCGCCCGGGTCGTCACCAGCCCGGGGTCCAGCGCCATGGCGGCGGCCAGCGGATCGTGCAGGTGCGCCACGTATCCGTGACCGTTGTCGTGATGGACCTCGAAGTAGTAGCGCAGCGCATCCTCGATCACCCGGATCAGCGGGTTCGACGCCGTCGACCGGGTGCCGCGTTCGTCGAGCGCGCTCATCGCGGTGGTGGTCGAGCCCGCCGCGGCCGCCAGCCGCGCCAGCACCTCCGGCGTCATCGCGATGTGCCGCGTGAGGTCCAGCCCGCACAGGATCGGAAAGCGTTGGGGGTCAACGGCCGCGGTGGACCAGGCCGCGAACACCTCGGCCGCCGCCTCGGGGTCCACGGCGATATTCCATTCGGCCACCGGGTTGGTGTTGCCGCGGTAGTCGTAGGCGCCGCCCATGATCGCCAGCCGCCGCAGCAGCGTCGGCAGGGCGGGCTCGGCGCGCAGCGCCAGCGCCAGGTTGGTCAACGGGCCGGTGGCCACGCCGATCAACTCCCCGGCATGGGCGCGCGCGGCGCGCATCCAGGCGGTCGCGGAATCGCAGCCGGTGAGCCGCAGATCGGTGGCCGGCAACTCCGCGTACCCCATGCCCCTGGGGCCGTGCGCCTTCCCCGGCGGCAACGAACAGTTCAGCGGCCACTGCGCACCCTTGGACACGGGAATGCCTGTGGCCCCGCACAATTGGAGCAGGCCAAGGTTGTTCTCGCAGACCTGGTCCACCGCGACGTTTCCGGCGGTCGAGGCGATGCCGACCACGTCGGCGTCCGGGCTGGCCAGCAGGTACACCAGCGCCATCGCGTCGTCGACGCCGGTGTCGACGTCGACGAAAACGGGCTTCACCGCGGCAACGATACCGGCGCTCACGGCCAGCGGGACGCCGATTTACCAGTGCAGGCCGGGCACCAGCCGCGCCAGCCGCTTGACCGGTCGGGGTGCGCGGATGCCGCGGGCGACGGCGCGCACCGGGCGCTTCGGCTTGCGGCGCGACGGGCGGGGCGCGGCCGGCTCGGTGGCGGTGACCACGCCGCGGGCCGCGGCCGAGTCGGGGTAGCCCAGGTACAGCTGATGCAGGATCCGGCGCGACAGCCTGGGCGTGAAGTAGTTGCCGGCCTCGGCCAGCGTGCCCACCGGGGTGTCGATGCGCGCCGGCTTCTCCACCAGCCCGCGCACCACCATCGCGGCGGCGCGCTCGGGGCTGATCGGCGGCACCGGGTTGAGCCGGTGCGACGGCACGATCATCGGCGTGCGGACCAGCGGCATGTGGATGTTGGTGAACGTGATGTGGTCGGACAGCGTCTCGGAGGCGACCACATCGGCGAACGCGTCGAGCGCCGCCTTGGTGGGCAGGTACGAGCTGTACTTCGGGTTGCGGGCCTGCACGCCCGCGCTGGAGACGTTGACGACGTGGCCGAATCGCCGCTCGCGCCAGTGCGGCAGCAGCGCCAGCACCATGCGCACCGCGCCGAAGTAGTTGACCGCCATCACCCGTTCGTAGTCGTGCATCCTGTCCGTCGCGTTGACCACCGAGCGGCGAATCGACCGGCCGGCGTTGTTCACCAGGTAGTCGACGTGGTCGAACCGGCCCAGGATGTCCTTGACGGTGTGCTCCACCGACACGGAATCGGTGATGTCACAGGTGAATGCGTACGCCTGACCGCCGTTGGCGCGGATCTCGGCGACCAGCTTGTCGAGCGCGTCGCCGTTGCGGGCCAGCGCGAACACCGTCGCACCGCGCTCCGCGACGGCGATCGCCGACGCCCGGCCGATCCCGCTGGATGCGCCGGTGATGATGACGTGCCGGCCCACCAGCGGCCCGGCGGGATTGTCGCGACGCGCGCGGTCGGGATCGAGGTGCTCGGCCCAGTAGCGCCACAGCTTGGGTGCGTAGTCGGCGAATTCGGGCACGTCGATGTTGGTGCCGCGCAACGCCTTCCGGGTCTCGTCGCTGACGAACTGCGGCGCCAGGTCGACGACGTCGAGGACCTCGGCGGGAATGCCCAGCTGGGTGGCCGCCATGTTGCGCACCACTTTGGCGCGCCCGCTCACCTTCAGCACCGGCGTCGCCACCGAGCGGGGCAGCGATCCGCGCAGCGGGGGCAGCCCGGCCTCCTCGGCGACACCGCGGTAGATGCCGCGCAGCCCAATGGTTTTCGGCGCGGTCAGGTGGAACGTCTGCCCGTCGCGGCCGTCGGCGTGCATGAGGGCGACAAGCGCGTCGACGACGTAGTCGACCGGGACGATGTTGGTGCGCCCGGTGTCGGGCAGCATGATCGGGGTGAACTTGGGCAGCACGGCCAGCTTGGCCAGCACGCCGAAGAAGTAGTAGGGCCCGTCGACCTTGTCCATCTCGCCCGTGCGCGAGTCGCCGACCACCACCGCCGGCCGGTAGATGCGGTGGCGCAGCCCGGGCGTCGATCGCACCAGCAGCTCGGCCTCGAACTTGGTCTGGTGATACGGGGTGGGCAGCTGCTGGCCGACGTCGAAGTCGTCCTCGGTGTACTCGCCGCGGAAGTCGCCCGCCACGGCGATCGACGACACGTGGTGCAACGTGGCGTCCAGCCGTTGCGTCAGCTCGATGACGGCGCGGGTCCCGTCCACGTTGGCGGCCCGCTGCTCGGCGTCGCCGGCGGTGATGTCGTAGATCGCCGCGCAGTGCACGACGTGGTCGACCTCGCCCAGTTCGGCGACGGTCTCCTCGGTGAGCGCCAGCTCGGGCAGCTCGCCGACGAGGGGCTTCGCCCGCTCCCCCCACTCGGCGGCGAGGCGCTCGAAGCGGCCCAGCGACTGGCGGCGGACCAGCACCCACACCTGCGCGTCGGGCCGCGCGTCCAGCAGGCGAGTGACGACGCGGCGCCCAATAAACCCGGTACCGCCGGTAACGACATACCGCATTCAGCCATGGTGGCCCTGGTGGTGGCGCACGTCAACCGTGATCTACGTCGCTACCGGCGCCGCCCGAGGCTCAGGTGAAGTTGCGGATGCCGTCCCAGTCCACCAGCGTCCAGCCGTCGGCCGGGTTGCCGGTGATCACCACGTGGCCGATGTTCGGCAGGGGATGGCTGGTCAGCAGGCTGTTCTTGCCGTTCTTGGTGTTCATCAGCGTCCACACCATGATCGCGGTGCCCTGCGAGAACACCACCGGGTTGTGGTGGCCGCTGCTGTAGATCTTCTGGACCGCGCCGGTGAACTGGTCGTTGAACTGCTTGCCGCTGACCGACCCCGGGATGCTGTTCTGGACGTCGCCGTTGACCCAGCCCGTCGGCGCCAGCAGATACGTCGAGTTCGCCATCGCTTCGGGTTTGCCGTTGTACCAGCCGGCGTTGATCGACTGCAGGCCGTTCAGCACCTCGACCTGCTTGCCCAGTTCGCTGGCCAACGGCGCGGCGGTCTGCTGGGCTTCGGCCATCGCCGAGGCGTAGACGGCGTCGAACTGGTTGTGGCCGGCCTGGTGGACCACCTGCTGGGCCTGCCCCTTGCCCTCGGCGGTGAGGCCGGGACCGGGAATCTCGGTGTCGATGACCCCGTCCGCGTTCGCCTGGGACTGTGCGTTCCGGATGAAGGTCAGGGTGATGCTGCGCGCCTGCGTCGACCCGCCGCAGGCGCCGACGATCAGCGTTGCGGCAAGCACGGCCATTGCTTTTGAAGCCATCCTGATCCTGCTGCGATTGCGCATGGCGATAGCCTGCCCTGCCAACGGTGCCGGTGGGAAGGGTTTGCGATGGTTGAGTGCAGAAATAGCCGAAAATTCCACCCGATTTCCACCTGAGAGGATCCTCGTATGGCGATTGATCCGACTGCCGTCGGCGCGGTGACCGAGCCGATGCTGTTCGAATGGACCGACCGGGACACGCTGCTGTACGCGCTGGGCGTCGGCTGCGGGACCGATGACCTGTCGTTCACCACCGAGAACAGCCACGACATCCCCCAGCAGGTGCTGCCCACCTACGCGGTGATCTGCTGTCCGGCCTTCGGGGCGGCGGGCAAGATCGGAAAGTTCAACTGGGCCATGCTCTTACACGGATCGCAAGGCATCCGGCTGCATGCGCCGCTGCCGCCCGCGGGCAAGCTGTCGGTGGTCACCGAGGTCACCGACATCCAGGACAAGGGCGAGGGCAAGAACGCGGTCGTGATGCTGCGCGGTCGCGGCACCGACCCGGACTCGGGGACGCTGATCGCCGAGACGTCGACCACCTTCGTCGTGCGGGGCGCGGGCGGATTCGGGGGCCAGCCGGGCCAGCGGCCGATCGCGCCGGAGATCCCGGATCGCGAGCCCGACGCCCGCGTCGCGCTGCCCACCCGCGAGGACCAGGCGCTGATCTACCGGCTGTCCGGCGACCGCAACCCGCTGCACAGCGACCCGTGGTTCGCCCGGGAGCTGGCCGGGTTCCCCAAGCCGATCCTGCACGGGCTGTGCAGCTACGGGGTGGCGGGACGGGCGCTGCTCGCCGAGCTCGGCGGGGGCGTCGCGGCCAACATCACCTCGATCGACGCGCGGTTTTCCTCGCCGGTGTTTCCCGGCGAGACGCTGACCACGCTGATCTGGCGGACCGGCCCGGGCAAGGCGGTGTTCCGCACCGAGGCCTCCGGCGAGGGCGCCGACGCGCGGGTGGTGCTGGACGACGGCGCGGTGGAATACGCCGACGGCTAACTCACGGGGGCATCGCTGAGCTCGCGCGCCAGCCGGTCGGTGAACTCGACCACCCGCGCGGGACTGTCCAGCGCGAACAGCGCGGCGGTGGCGCGGTCGCCATCGTCGGTGTGCCGCACCACAATTGGGACACCGTCGTGGCGCACCGCGTCGAACGCGTCTTCGTCGGTGATGTCGTCGCCGAGATAGATGGGCATCAGCTGGCTCGAGCCGGCGTGCCGCAGGTGGTCGATCACCCAGCGCAGCGTCTTGCCCTTGTCCCAGTCGATGTCGGGGCGCAGCTCGATGACCTCGCGGCCGGTGGTCACGCGAAGCGCGTGGCGCCGGCCCGCCGCGCGCACCGTCGCCGCCACCTCGCCGACGCGGTCCCGGGCGGCGTTGCGGTAGTGCACGGCCACGCCGAATCGCTTGTGCTCCACCATGATCCCGGGGATGGGGCCGAGCTTTTCGCGCAGCTCGGCGGCCACCCCCTCCAGCACCGGTATCGTCGCCGCCGCGGCGTCGTTCTGGTGGTGCGTTCCGTCGGGCGCGGTCAGCTCGAAGCCGTGGCTGCCCGCATACCAGATGCCGGGCAGGCCGACCCGTCCGGTCACGTCGGCGAGGTCGCGGCCGGACAGCACCGCGACGGGACAGTGCGCGGCCAGCTTCGAAAGCGCCTCGGCCGCACCGGCGGCCGGGCGGGCCGCGTCCGGGTCGTCGACGATGTCGGACAGCGTGCCGTCGAAGTCGAAGAACACCGCGGGCTGCCGGGCGGTGAGGCCGGCGGCCAGCCCGAGCGCCTGCAAGGCGTCGGGCAGTTCCGACATCCGCCGGTCCCCGGTTCGCACGGTGACCTCGTCCAGGTCGACGACGACCGCGTCGGCGCCGAAGCGGCGCAGCTCGTCGCGGTGGGCCGTCGGGTCGACGCCGATGACCAAGGCGAACCCGGCGGCCCGGGCGGCCTCGACGTCCGCGGCTTCCGCGGCGATCACGACGCAGCGGCCCGGCCGCGCGCCCAGCCGGTCGGCGGCCCGCACCAGCCCGGTCGCGTCGGGCGAGCCGACCGCGTCGGCGCGGATGCCGGCGTCGTGCAGCCGCGCCATCACGGCTTCGGTCGCCAGCGCGCCGGACCCCAACAGCACCGCGTCGTGGCGGCGCGGGTCGATGATGACCGGCTCGAATCTGCGCACGACCAACCCTCTCACGGCAGGCGACACGCTACGAAATCGAACATACATTCGATAGACTGCGTGGGTGGGCTGGTTCAACGGACCGCCGAGTTGGGCGGAGATGGAGCGGGTGCTCGACGGCAAGCCGCGCCGCGCGGGCGCGCCCATGGCACCCGAAGAGGAAGGTCCCCTGTCGCGCAAGCGCGGGGCCTACGAGCCGCCGGACGACAACCGGAGGGTCCGCTCATCCGTCGCGTACGCCGAGCTGCACGCGCATTCGGCGTACAGCTTTCTCGACGGGGCGAGCACGCCGGAGGAGCTGGTCGAGGAGGCGGCCCGGCTGGATCTGCGCGCCCTGGCGCTGACCGACCACAACGGGCTGTACGGGGCGGTGCGGTTCGCCGAAGCGGCCGCGGAGCTCGACGTGCGCACCGTGTTCGGTGCCGAGCTGTCGCTGGGGTCGGTCGCCCGCACCGAGGAGCCGGACCCGCCCGGGCCGCACCTGCTGGTGCTGGCCCGCGGCCCGGAGGGCTACCGGCGGTTGTCGCGGCAGCTGGCCGCCGCGCACCTGGCCGGCGGCGAGAAGGGCAAGCCGCGCTTCGACCTCGACGCGCTGACCGAGGCCGCGGGCGGGCACTGGCACATCCTGACCGGATGTCGCAAAGGCCATGTGCGCCAGGCGTTTTCCGACGGTGGCCCGGACGCGGCGCGGCGCGCGCTGGCCGACCTGGTGGACCGATTCGGCGCCGTGCGGGTCAGCGTCGAGCTGACCCATCACGGCCACCCGCTTGACGACGAGCGCAACGAGGCGCTGGCCGGGCTGGCGCCGCGCTTCGGCGTCGGCGTCGTCGTCACCACCGGGGCGCACTTCGCGGGGCCGTCGCGGCGCCGGCTGGCCATGGCGATGGGGGCGATCCGGGCCCGGCAATCCCTGGATTCGGCCGCCGGGTGGCTGGCCCCGCTGGGCGGCTCGCACCTGCGGTCAGGTGCGGAGATGGCCCGGCTGTTCGCTTGGTGTCCCGAGGCGGTGACCGCCGCGGCCGAGCTGGGTGAGCAGTGCGCGTTCGGGCTGGCGCTGATCGCGCCGCAGCTGCCGCCGTTCGACGTGCCCGACGGGCACACCGAGGACAGCTGGCTGCGGCAGTTGGTGATGGCCGGGGCCCGCGACCGCTACGGGCTCCCCGACGGCGCGCCGCGGGCCTATGCCCAGATCGAGCGCGAGCTGAAAGTCATTGCGCAATTGCGGTTTCCGGGCTATTTCCTGGTGGTGCACGACATCACCCGGTTCTGCCGGGACAACAACATCCTGTGCCAGGGCCGGGGATCGGCGGCCAACTCCGCGGTCTGTTATGCCCTCGGCGTCACCGCGGTGGACCCGGTGGCCAACGAGCTGCTGTTCGAGCGCTTCCTGTCGCCCGCCCGCGACGGTCCGCCCGACATCGACATGGACATCGAGTCGGACCAGCGCGAAAAGGTCATCCAGTACGTCTACGACAAATACGGCCGCGACTACGCCGCGCAGGTCGCCAACGTCATCACCTACCGCGGCAAGATCGCGGTGCGCGACATGGCCCGCGCCCTGGGCTTCTCGCAGGGGCAGCAGGACGCGTGGAGCAAGCAGATCAGCAGCTGGAACGGGGTGGCGGATTCCCCCGACGCCGAGGGCATTCCGGAGCAGGTGATCGACCTGGCCACCCAGATCCGGAATCTGCCGCGGCACATGGGCATCCACTCCGGCGGCATGGTGATCTGCGACCGCCCGATCGCCGACGTGTGCCCGGTGGAGTGGGCGCGCATGGAGAACCGCAGCGTCCTGCAATGGGACAAAGACGACTGTGCGGCAATAGGTTTGGTGAAGTTCGACCTGCTGGGGCTGGGCATGCTCTCGGCGCTGCACTATGCCAAGGACCTGGTGGCCGAGCACAAGGGCATCGAGGTGGACCTGGCCCGCCTCGACCTCTCCGAGCCGGCCGTGTACGAGATGCTGGCGCGCGCCGATTCCGTCGGCGTGTTCCAGGTGGAGTCGCGCGCCCAGATGGCCACCCTGCCGAGACTTAAGCCGCGGGAGTTCTACGACCTGGTGGTGGAGGTCGCGCTGATCCGCCCCGGACCCATCCAGGGCGGGTCGGTGCACCCCTACATCCGGCGGCGCAACGGGCTCGACCCGGTGGTCTACGACCACCCCTCCATGGAACCGGCGTTGCGAAAGACGTTGGGGGTTCCGCTTTTTCAGGAGCAGCTGATGCAGCTCGCGGTCGACTGCGCCGGCTTCTCGGCCGCCGAGGCCGACCAGCTGCGCCGTGCCATGGGTTCCAAGCGTTCCACCGAACGCATGCGACGGCTGCGCGGCCGGTTCTACGACGGCATGCGCGCGCTGCACGGCGCCACCGACGAGGTGATCGACCGGACCTACGAAAAGCTGGAGGCGTTCGCCAATTTCGGCTTCCCGGAAAGCCACGCGCTGTCCTTCGCGTCGCTGGTGTTCTACTCGTCGTGGTTCAAGCTGCACCACCCGGCGGCGTTCTGCGCGGCGCTGCTGCGCGCCCAGCCGATGGGCTTCTATTCGCCGCAGTCGCTGGTGGCCGACGCGCGCAGGCACGGCGTGGTGGTGCACGGTCCGTGTGTGGCCGCCAGCCTGGCGCACGCCACCCTCGAGAATGCCGGGACGGAAGTCCGCCTCGGGCTGGGCGCCGTCCGCCATATCGGCGACGACCTCGCCGAGCAGCTGGTCGAGGAGCGAAAGGCCAACGGCCCCTTCGCTTCCCTGCTGGACCTGACCGCCCGCCTGCAGCTGTCCGTACCGCAGACCGAGGCGCTGGCGACGGCCGGGGCTTTCGCCTGCTTCGGGATGTCCCGGCGGGAGGGATTGTGGGCGGCCGGGGCGGCCGCCACCCAGCGGCCGGACCGGTTGCCCGGGGTGGGGTCGTCGTCGCGTGTTCCGGCCCTGCCGGGGATGACCGAGCTGGAGCTGTCCGCCGCCGACGTGTGGGCCACCGGCATCTCGCCGGACAGCTACCCGACGCAGTTCCTGCGGGCCGACCTGGACGCGATGGGGGTGGTGCCCGCCGAGAAGCTGCTCGGCGTGCCCGACGGCGACCGCGTGCTGATCGCCGGCGCGGTGACCCATCGGCAGCGACCCGCGACGGCCCAGGGGGTGACCTTCGTCAACCTCGAGGACGAGACCGGGATGGTCAACGTGCTCTGCACGCCGGGGGTGTGGGCCCGGCACCGCAAGCTGGCCAACACGGCGCCGGCGCTGCTGGTCCGCGGCCAGGTCCAAAACGCCAGTGGCGCAGTGACCGTCGTCGCCGAGCGGTTGGGCCGCATCACCCTGGCCGTCGGCTCGCGCTCACGCGACTTCCGCTGACCGTCCCTTCGCCGAAAGTGAAACTGTTGCGAAAAAACTCGCGAAAACTCGCAACAGTTTCACTCTCGGCGAGGAAGAGGCCGGCCCGGGCGCTAGCCCGTCGGCGTCGTCCACACCTTGGTCGGGGTGATCGTCAGCCGGGTGCTGTAGGCGCCCATCGCCTCGGTCAGGCCGAATTTCGCCGCCTCGTCGCTGTACTTGGCCCAGTACGGCTCGTCGTCGCGGCAGTCGACGTCGGTGGCATCCACGGTGGCGACCCCGCCGACGACGATGATGCCGCCGCCGTTGCCGTCGGAGTCCAGGTTCAGGCTCACCTTGGGCTGCGACTTGATGTGGGCGACCTTGCCCGCCCGCGGCATGGAGTACACCGTCAGCGTGGCGCCGTCGAAATAGAACCAGACCAGCCGCGGGATCGGTTGCCCCGATTTTGCGACCGTCGTCAGCCATCCGTAGTGATCGGAGATAAGCCTGCTGGAAACCTCTTGTGTCAGTTCGACGCTCATGGCACGAATCTAGCCCGACGGTAGTCTCCCACTCATGACCCTCAACCTGTCCGTCGACGAAGTCCTGACCACTACCCGCTCGGTTCGCAAGCGCCTCGACTTCGACAGGCCGGTGCCCCGCGAGGTGTTGATGGAATGCCTCGACCTGGCGCTGCAGGCGCCCACCGGCTCCAACTCGCAGGGCTGGCAGTGGGTCTTCGTCGAGGACGCCGACAAGAAGAAGGCGATCGGCGACATCTACCTGTCGAATGCCCGGGGCTACCTCAGCGCGCCGGCGGCCCAATACCCCGAGGGCGACACTCGCGGCGAGCGGATGGGCAAGGTCAGGGATTCCGCGACCTATCTTGCCGAGCACATGCACGAGGCGCCGGTGCTGCTGATCCCCTGCATCCAGGGCCGAGAGGACCAGACCCCGCTGGGTGGGGTGTCTTTCTGGGCGTCGCTGTTCCCGGCGGTGTGGAGCTTCTGCCTGGCGCTGCGCTCCCGCGGGCTGGGCTCCTGCTGGACGACGCTGCACCTGCTGCGCGACGGCGAAAAGCGGGCCGCCGAGGTGCTCGGCATCCCCTACGACAGCTACAGCCAGGGCGGGCTGTTCCCGATCGCCTACACCAAGGGCGCCGACTTCCGGCCGGCCAAGCGGCTGCCAGCCGAGCAGCTGACGCACTGGAACAGCTGGTAGGCCCTAAGTCGCCAGGGGCCACACCTCGACGACCCCGTGCGCCATCGCGCAGGGGGTCTGGCTCACCCGCTCGATCGCCGCGTCGAGGTCGTCGGCCTCCAGCACCGCGAACCCGGCGATCGGCAGCGCCGACTGCAGGTACGGCCCGGCTTCGGTCCGCAGGCCGGAGCCCTCCGGATTGCGCACCCGAACCGGGCGCCCCGCGATTCCGACCAGCACACCGCCCGCGCGCAATTCGTCGTCGCGCGCGTGCGCGGCCTTCTTGCAATCGTCGCTCACGCGGTCGTACCCGGCCGCGTCCCCGTAGCCGATCGTGATGAAAGTAGCCATGTCAATGCTGACTCGCGCGCGGCCCGGAACTCATCGGTCAGACGGCCCCGCGGTAGCCGTGCTGGCGCCAGGCCTCGTACACGGCGATGGCCGCCGCGTTGGCCAGGTTCAGCGAGCGCCGGCCGGCCAGCATGGGGATGCGCACCCGGTGGGTGATGTGGGCGTCGGCCAGGGTCGCCGCGTCCAGCCCGTCGGGTTCGGGCCCGAACATCAGCACGTCGCCGGGCCGGTAGTCGACGGCGGCGAAGGACGTGGTCGCGTGCGCGGTGAACGCGATCACCCGCGCCGGGCCCAGCGCCTCCCACGCCGCCGGCAGCGACGGGTGCACTGTGACCGACGCCAGGTCGTGATAGTCCAGGCCGGCCCGCCGCAACTTGGGTTCGGACAGGTCGAAGCCCAGCGGCTCGACCAGGTGCAACTGCGCGCCGGTGGCCGCCGCGGTCCGGATGGCGTTGCCGGTGTTGGGCGCGATGCGCGGGGTGACGAACATCAGCTTGAACACCCGCCGATCATGGCAAAGCCGTCCGCACCGGTCACCCGGCGCGTTTGCCAGAGCTGCCCGCCGGTGTAGCGGCAGCCCTTGAAGGGCTCCGTCTGCTCAGTAACAATTCTGGTGACCTGGGCCGCGGGCTGTCATACTCGTCGGATTGCCAGGCGTTTCCGCTCGCGCCTCTCTGCGCGGGCCGGGGTGTGAATAAAGCAGGAAGTTTCATGAGGCTGTCGTTTCCTTCAGCGCTGAGCGTCAGCGCAGCGGCCGGGGCACCGGCCGCGACCGCGTGACCATGTTCGCCCGCCCGGCCGACGCGGTCGAGGCGGTTCCCCCCGAGACCACCGACGCCCCCGCCGCGGCGGCCCCGGTGAAACGCCCGCCCGCCTGGTCGCTGAGCAACTGGCCGGTGCGCTGGAAGGTCTTGGCGATTGTGCTGGTCCCGCTGGTTTTGGCGACGGTTTTCGGCGCCCTGCGGGTCAACGCCGCGATGGCCAACTCCGGTGACCTGCGGCTGGCCGCGGCCCGCGCCGACGTGCTGCCGGCGATCACCAAATACATGTCGGCGCTGGACGTCGCCCTGCTGGCGAGCTCCACCAACCGCGACGTCGAGGGCGCCAAGAAGAACTTCGAGGCCCGTAAGGGCGAGCTTGCGGCGCGGCTGGCCGACACCGACGTCACGCCCGACGTCCGGTCGGCGGTGAGCACCCTGCTCAACGGCGGCCAGGCGCTGCTGGAGAAGGTCGCCGACAACAGCATCGGTTTGCGGGAGCGGGTGACGACGTACGCGCCGCTGCTGTTGACGGCCGAGGACGTGATCAACGCCTCGGTGCGCGTCGACGACGAGAAGATCCGGGCCGTGGCGCAGGGGCTGAGCCGGGCGGTCGGGGCCCGCGGCCAGATGACGATGCAGGAGATCCTGGTGACCCGGGGCGCGGACCTGCCCGAGCCGCAGCTGCGCACCTCGATGATCACTCTGGCCGGCACCGAGCCGTCGACGCTTTTCGGGATGAGCGAGGTGCTGGGCGCCGGCTCGCCGGAAGCCAAGACGCTGCAGCAGCAGATGGTGACCCGGATGGCGATCATGTCCGACCCGGCCAGCCCGCTCGTCGACAACCCCGAGCTGCTGCGCTCGATACGGACCACCGACGGCATCGCCGAACAGGTCGTCAAGGACGCCACGGCGTCGGTGACCAAGGCGGTGCACGCCCAGGCCGACGACCGGCGCAAGGACGCGATTGTCGACAGCGTCGTGGTGCTGGCCGCGATCGTGGTCGCGCTGGCGATCGTGTTGCTGGTGGCGCGCGCGCTCGTGGTGCCGCTGCGGGTGCTGCGCGACGGCGCGCTCAAGGTCGCCCACACCGACCTCGAGGAGGAGGTCGCGCTGGTCAAAGCCGGTGGCGCCGAGCCGATCCCGCAGCCGCTGCCGGTCTACACCACCGAGGAGATCGGTCAGGTCGCCCACGCCGTCGACGAGCTGCACACCCAGGCCCTGCTGCTGGCCGGTGACGAGGCCCGGTTGCGGCTGCTGGTCAACGACATGTTCGAGACGATGTCGCGGCGCAGCCGGTCGCTGGTCGATCAGCAGCTGCAGCTCATCGACCGGCTGGAGCGCAACGAAGAGGATCCCGACCGTCTCGACAGCCTCTTCCGGCTGGATCACCTGGCGGCCCGGCTGCGCCGCAACAGCGCCAACCTGCTGGTGCTGGCGGGCGCGCAGCTGGCGCGTGACCAGCGTGAGCCGGTGCCGCTGGCGACGGTCATCAACGCCGCGGTGTCCGAGGTCGAGGACTACCGCCGCGTCGAAATCGCCCGGGTACCGGAGGCGACGCTGCTGGGCGCGGTCGCCGGTGGGGTCATCCACCTGTTCGCCGAGCTGATCGACAACGCGCTGCGCTACTCGCCGCCGACGACGTCGGCCCGGATTTCCGGGGCGCCCGGCGGCGACGGCGGGGTGCTGCTGCGGATCGCCGACGCCGGCCTGGGCATGAACGACGCGGACCGGCGCATCGCCAACATGCGGCTGCAGGCCGGCGGCGAGGTCACCCCCGACAACGCCCGCCACATGGGCCTTTTCGTGGTCGGCCGGATCGCCGCCAGGCACGGGATCCGGGTCGGGCTGCGCGGTCCGGGGCCCAACGAGGCGGCCACCGGCACGACGGCCGAGATCTACCTGCCGCCGACGGTGCTCGTGGGCGCCGCCTCCCGGGCGGCCGGGCCGCGGGCCCGGGCCGTGTCGTCACCGAGCACGCAGCTGGCCAACGCCATGGCCACGACGGACCCCGCCGGTGAGGCCGCCGGAGACGACGGCCCCGTCGCGGGCACCACGTCCAACGGCTCCCAGACGCCGGCGCCGCCGATCACGTTGTTGCCGCGCCGCGACCCGGGTTCCAGCGGCATCACCGGCGTTCCCGCCCCGCCCGCCGAACAGCCGCGCCGGCACCGGCGCGAGCTGGCCACGCCGTGGTGGGAGACGCAGAAACAGCCGGAGCCGGAACAGGAGCCGTCGGAGGAGCCCGCGGCCCCTGCCGCGGCCGTGTCGGACACCTCGGCGTTCTTCGCCGCGCGTCGGGACGCCGGCGACGCGGCCGACGCCGGCGATGCGGCGGATGCGCTGGGTGCGCCGGCCGAGCCCCCCGAGGCCGCCGAGGCGCCCGAGGCACCCGAGGCGGCCAGCGGCGACGACGTGATCTACCGCCGGATGCTCTCCGAGATGCTGGGCGACCCACACGACCTGGTCAACAGCCCCGACCTGGATTGGCAGACGGTGTGGGACCGGGGCTGGTCGTTGGCCGCCGAGGCCGAGGACAAGCCCGTCGAGTCGCACACCGCCGAGCACGGCCTGCCGGTGCGCACCCCGGGCGCGCGGCTGGTGCCGGGGGCGGCCAACGGCGTCGGCCTCCCCGAAGAGGACGGCCCCGGCCAGGACGACGGCTCCCTCGTAGGATCGAATCGCGGATCCGGTTCGGCCCGGCCCGGCCGGGAGCCGCAACACGCGGCCGCGGTGCGCGACCCCGACGCGGTTCGCGCCTCCTTCAGCAGCCATTTCGGCGGCGTGCGCACCGGACGCTCGCATGCCCGTGAAACGAATCAAGGACCCGATCAGGAATGAGCTCACCCGGCAACTCACTGGACTGGCTGGTGACCAACTTCGCCCGCGACGTCCCCGGCGTGGCACACGCGCTGCTGGTGTCCGTCGACGGGCTGCCCGTCGCCGCCAGCGAACACCTGCCGCGCGAACGGGCCGATCAGCTGGCCGCGGTGGCCTCCGGGCTGGCCAGCCTCGCTACCGGCGCCGCGCAGCTGTTCGAGGGCGGGCAGGTGCTGCAGTCCGTGGTCGAGATGCAGAACGGGTACCTGCTGCTGATGCGCGTCGGCGACGGCTCGCACCTGGCGACGCTGGCCACGACGTCGTGCGACATCGGCCAGATCGGTTACGAGATGGCCATCCTCGTCGAACGGGTGGGCGGCGTCGTGCAGTCCTCCCGCCGATCCGCCGCACACTCGTGAGCCGCGATGGACAAACGCGAGCCCTGGCCGTCCTCACGTGAGGCGAGCCTGGTCCGTCCGTACACCCTGACCGCCGGACGGACCGCCACCCACGTCGACCTTCCCCTGGAAGCGCCGATCCAGGCGTTGCCGGCCGGGCAGGCTCATCGATGGCCACCCAACGATGCGAGAGGCAGGATCATCCAACTGTGCGTCAACAGCCCGTCCGTCGCGGAGATCTCGGCCCGGCTCGACCTGCCGGTCGGGGTCGCGCGCGTCTTGATCGGCGATCTGGTGCTGTCCGAATACGTTCGGGTGCATCGAACGCTGACCGAGCGGTCGACCCGCGACGAGCGTCACGAACTCATAGGAAGGACGCTGCGTGGCCTTAAAGCACTCTGAGGCGCACTCCGACGAGCCGGCCACCGCCTCGACGAAGATCGTCATCGCGGGTGGCTTCGGCGCCGGCAAGACCACGTTCGTCGGGGCGGTCTCGGAAATCATGCCGCTGCGCACCGAGGAGATGGTCACCGACGCCTCGGCCGGTGTCGACATGCTCGAGGCGACCCCCGACAAGCGGACCACCACGGTCGCGATGGACTTCGGCCGCATCACCCTGGACGAGGACCTGGTGCTCTACCTGTTCGGCACCCCGGGCCAGCGGCGGTTCTGGTTCATGTGGGACGACCTGGTCCGTGGCGCGATCGGCGCGATCATCCTGGTCGACTGCCGGCGCCTGCAGGACAGCTTCGCCGCGGTCGACTTCTTCGAGCACCGCAAGCTGCCGTTCCTGATCGCCGTCAACGAATTCGACGGCGCGCCAAGGTATCCCGTCGGCGCGGTGCGCGAGGCGCTGACTTTGCCGGCGCACATTCCGGTGATCAACGTCGATGCCCGGGACCGCAGGTCGGCGACGGACGCGCTGATCGCGGTGAGCGAGTACGCGCTGGCCAGCCTGACGGCGTCGTAGGGCGGCCGGGCTATCGCTTGAGCCTCATCCGCCACCGCACGATGCCGAGATACACCAGCGACAACAACACGAGCATGGCCATGTCGAAGAGCCAGGTTCCCGACGCGTGCTTGAAGTGGCTGTCGTGCGGACTCTGCGGACCGGGCGCCACCGTCCACAAATCCACCGTCGACGCCGACGCCGCGTACCCCCACCGCGAGGGCACCAGCCAGGACAGCTGATCGAGGAAGATCCGGTCGGTGACGGGCACCATGCCGCCGCACAGCACCATCTGCATCATCAAAGACACCACCAGCAGCGGCATGATCTGCTCGTTGGAGCGGGCCAGCGACGACAGCAGCAGGCCGAGCATCGCCGAGGCCACACAGGTCGCCGCGACGGTGACGTACAGCTCGAAGGTGGCGTCACCGAGCAGCACGGCCGGCCGCGTCGGCGCGCCCTTGCCCAGTATCACGATGGTCGTCGCGATCACCGCCTGGACGACGGCGAACATGCAGAACACGACGACCTTGGCACCCAGATAGGCCCCCGTCGACAGGCCGACCGCCTGCTCTCGCCGGAAGATGGGACGCTCGCCGATCAGGTCGCGCAGCGTCAGCGCGGTCCCCATGAACGCGGCGGCCATGGTCAGCAGCATCAAGATTGTGGCGGGTTCGCCGGCGGAAGGACCGGCCGGATCGGCGATGCCGAAACCGGTGTTGCCGGGAACGGTCAGCGACAGCGCACCCATGACGAACGGCAACAGCGCCAGGAACACGAAGTAGGCGCGGTCGGAGACGACCAGGCGAACCTGGCGGCGGGCGATCGTGAAGAACTGGCGACGCACGCTGGTGTGCGCCGCGTCGCCCAGTTCGGCGGCCGGCGCTTCGGCCTCCGGGGGCGGCGGCGGCTTGGCCTGGGCCAGGAAGCGGCGGTTGGCCTCGTCCGGGTCGGCGCCCACCTTCGCGAAGATGTGGGCCCAGTTGGTGGTCCCCATGGCGGCGCCGATCTGATCGGGTGCGCCCAGGAAGGCCGTCTTGCCGCCCGGTGCCATCAGCAGCACCTGATCGCAGACGTCCAGGTAGGTCAGCGAGTGGGTGACGACCAGCACGACGCGGCCGGCGTCGGCCAGCTGCCGCAGCATCGTCATGACCTGCAGGTCCAGCGCGGGGTCCAGCCCCGACGTCGGCTCGTCGAGGATCAGCAGCGACGGCCCGGTGAGCAGCTCCAGGGCCACCGAGGCGCGCTTGCGCTGGCCGCCGGAGAGCCTGTCCACCCGGGTGTCGCCATGTTCGGTCAGCCCCAGTTCGTCGAGCACCTGCGCGACGACCTCCTGGCGGTCGGCCTTGCTGGTGTCCGGCGGCAGCCGCAGCTCGGCGGCGTAGCCGAGCGCCTGGTTGACCGTCAGCTGGCGGTGCACGACGTCGTCCTGCGGGACCATCCCGATCCGGGTGCGCAACGACGCGTACTCGGTGTGGATGTTGTGGCCCTCGAACGTCACGGTGCCGGCGGTGGGGGTGGCGTACCCGGCGATCAGCCGCGACAGCGTGGACTTGCCGGCGCCCGATCCGCCGATGATGGCGGTCAACGTGCCGGGCCTGGCCGTCATCGATACCTTCTCGAGCAGGTTCTTGCCGTCGATGGCGAAGTCGACCTGGCGCACCTCCAGCCCGCCGGTGCGCGTCGCGGCCTCCTGGCGGCGCAGCAGGGCGCCGCCGGTGAACACCAGGTCGACGTTGCCGATGGTGACCACGTCGCCCTCGGACAGCAGCGCGGACCCGACGCGGATCCCGTTGACGAACGTCCCGTTGCTGCTGTTGGCGTCGCGGATCTCGGCGCCGATCGGCGTCGGCGCCAGGTACGCGTGATAGCGCGAGGCCAGCACGTCGTGGATGACGATGTCGTTGTCGATCGCGCGACCGATCCGGGCGGCGCCCGGGACGGCCGCGGCCGGTTCGGGCCGCAGCGACCTGATCCTCCGGGTCCGCGCCTCCACCATCTCGGGCCCCGACGCGGGCGGGATCGGCTGCGGGACGGAGCGGTAGATGCGCGCCCGCGGGGCCTGGCCGGACGGCGGGGGTTGCCGCGGCGCGGCGGGCTGCGGCCGCGACGCCGGGGCGCGCGCGGGGCCCGACGGCGGGCCGCCGGGCGGCACGATGGTCGGGATCGACACCGTCGTCGGCGGCAGCGCGCCGACGTTGCCCTGGTGATGCCCGACCTCGAAAAGGATTTGCGGCCCGTCGGGCTTGCCGATGTTGATGCTCTGGCCGTCGGTGATGTCGACCCTCGGCACCCGCTGCCCGTTGACGAACATCCCGTTGAGCGAGTTGTTGTCGACGGCGACCCAGCGGCCCTGCTCGAAGCGCAGCAGCAGATGCGCGCGGGCGACCAGCGGGTGGGCCACCCGAAGGTCGGCGCGCAGGTCGCTGCCGACGACCACGTCGCCGCCCGGGGCGAAGCTGCCCTGGGATCGATTGGACCGGGCCGTGAGCACGGGTTGGGCGGGCCGATTCATCTAGCTCAGTGCCGCTTGAGCCGGATCTTCCACCACACGATGGCGCTGTAGACCACGCTCAGCACCGCGAGCATCACCATGTCGAAGACGAAGATGTGTTTCGAGTGCTGCCAGATCGGATCGTTGGTCGGGATCTGTTTGACCTTCACCAGCGACGGAAAGTCGATCGAGGACGCACCCGCCGCATAGCCCCAACGGGCGGGTGTCAGCCATGCGAGCTGCTCGAGACCGAACCGTTGGTAGACCGGAATCATCCCGCTGGAAAACACCAGCTGCGACATGATCGAAACCACGAGCAACGGCATGATCTGCTCGTTGGACTGCGCCAGGGCCGACAACAGCAGGCCGAGCATCGCAGAAGCAACACAGGTGCCCGCGACGGTCACGAACAGCGAGAACGTGGAGTTGCCGAAGAATTGGGGGTGCGCAGTCGGCGCGCCCTTGCCCAGCCGCACGATGAACGTTGCTATCGCAGCCTGCGCGGTCGCGAAGACGCAGAACACCGTGATCTTTGCCAGCAGATACGCGGTGGTGGACAGGCCGACGGCCTGCTCCCGGCGGAAGATGGCACGCTCGCCGATGAGATCGCGGATGGTCAGCGCGGTGCCCATGAAGACTGCGCCGATATTCAACAGCACCATGATGTACTGCGGCTGCGTGGGCGCGGGACCGAGCGGGTCGGCGGGACCGAGGCCGGGGTGGGGGCCCTTCACCGTCAGCGACAACGCGCCGATGAGAAACGGCAAGATCGCCAGGAAGATCGTGTAACCGCGGTCGGACACGACGAGGCGAACCTGACGGCGGGCGATCGTAGACAGCTGCCGCCACAGGTCGGTTTGGGGTGGTTCGCCCAGATCCGCCGGGCTCTGGGGAGCCGGTGGCTGCGACATCTGCTGATTACGTTCCCTGAAGCGGCGGTTGGCCTCGTCGGGATCGGCGCCCACCATGGCGAAGATGTCGGCCCAGTTGCGGGTTCCCATGGCGGCCTCGACCTGGTCGGGAGGCCCGCAAAATGCAGTCTTACCGCCGGGTGCGATCAGCAGGATCTGATCGCAGACATCCAGATAGGAAACCGAGTGGGTGACCACCAATACCACGCGGCCGGCGTCGGCGAGCTGGCGCAGCATCAGCATGACCTGACGGTCCAGCGCCGGGTCCAGACCGGAGGTGGGCTCGTCGAGAAGCAGCAACGACGGTTGGGTCAGCAGCTCGAGTGCCACCGAGGCGCGTTTGCGCTGGCCGCCGGAGAGCTTGTCGACCCGGGTGTCCGCGTGTTTGGTCAGCTCGAGTTCCTCGAGCACCTGAGCGACGACCTGGGCCCGTTCGCCCTTGCTGGTGTCGGGCGGCAGCCGCAGCTCGGCGGCGTACCCCAGTGCCTGGTTGACGGTCAGCTGGCGGTGCACCACGTCGTCCTGCGGGACCATGCCGATCCTGCTGCGCATGGACGCATATTCGGTATGGATGTTGTGGCCCTCGAAGGTCACCGTGCCCGAAGTCGGGCTGGTGTAGCCGACGATCAGCCGCGACAGGGTGGTCTTGCCGGCACCGGACCCACCGATGATGGCGGTCAGCGTTCCGGGACGCGCGGTCAGCGAGATGTGGTCGAGCAGCTGCTTGCCGTGGTCGACGGTGTAGGTGACCGAGTTGACTTCCAGTCCGCCGGTGCGCGTCGCCGCCTCGGTGCGGCGCATCAGGGTGTCGCCGGTGAACACCAGGTCGACGTTGCCGATGGTGACCACGTCGCCCTGGGTGAGCACCGCCGACCCGACCCGGACACCGTTGACGAAGGTCCCGTTGACGCTGTGCGCGTCGCGGATCTCGGTGCCCAGCGGCGTCGGGGTCAAAAACGCGTGATGGCGCGACGCCAGCACGTCCTGGATGACGATGTCGTTGTCGGTGGCACGGCCGATCGTGATCGAGCCGCTGGGCATCGCGCCGGACCGGGACGGCAGCAGCGCCTGGAACATCTTCGTCGCCAGGTTCGCCACCTCCGGCGGCTTGGCCACGCTGGGCGACATCTGCGTGTGCGGCGCCGCGGGTGGCGCCGCCGGCATCTGCGGCTTGGGCTGGAGGTTGGGCGGCGGGCCGGGTGGCCGCCCGCTGTTCGGAAATGCCGGCGGTGCCGGCGGCGGGCCGGGATGTGGTCGCCGGGGCGGCGCGGCCCAGTTCGGCGGGCGTCCCGGGGGGCCGGGCGGGGCGGCGAGCGGGGGGCCCGGCTGACCCGACGCCGACGGCCACGCCGCCCCCGCCTGGGCCGCGACGGGGATGCCCATCGACTCGGTCCGGGGCGGGCGCCCGGCCATCCCCTGGTGGCGGCCCACCTCGAAGGTCAGCTGCGGGCCGTCGGGGTTCCCGATGTTGATGGTCTGGCCGTCGTGGATGTCGACCACCGGAACACGCCGGCCGTTGACGAAAGTCCCGTTGAGCGAACCGTTGTCGATCGCCAGCCACCTGCCCTGGTCGAAGCGCAGCAGCAGATGGGCGCGCGAGATCAGCGGGTGGGTGATGCGCATGTCGGCGCGCAGATCGCGTCCGACCACCACGTCGTGACCCGCCGCGAACGTCCGTTCCGACCCGTCGTGTCGAACGGTCAGCGCTGGCGGGGGTGGTGCGGTCATCGCCACAACTCTAGCTCGTGCAACTGGCGTCACCCTGGCCTTAGCCCCGGCATTGATTGTGAAGCCCGGGCCATCAGTGGGCCAGCGCGTCGGGCGCCCCCGTCACCACGCAGCGGGTGCGGCTGTAGATGGTCGGCATGCATCGATTGCAGTGCGTGCACGCCGAATGCACTGTGCGCGCGGTCCCGTCGGCGGCGATCCGGTTGATCAGGTCGGGCTCGGCCAGCAGCGCCCGCGCCATCGCGACGAACTGGAAACCCTCCGCCATCGCCAGGTCCATCGTCTCCCGGTTGGTGATGCCGCCGAGCAGGATCAGCGGCATCGACAGCTCGGCGCGAAAAAGCTTGGCGTCACGCAACAGGTACGCCTCGCGGTAGGGGTACTCGCGCAGGAACTTCTTGCCCGTCATGCGCATGCCCCAGCGCAGCGGCGGCTTGAACGCGCCGGCGAACTCCTTCAGCGGCGCGTCGCCGCGGAACAGGTACATCGGGTTGACCAGCGAGCTGCCCGCGGTGAGCTCGATCGCGTCCAGCCCGCCGTCGTCCTGCAACCACTTGGCGGTGCGCAGCGATTCCTCCGTGCTGATGCCGCCGCGCACCCCGTCGGCCATGTTGAGCTTGGCGGTGACCGCGATCGGCGCCCCCTCCCGGTCGACGGCGCGGCGGACGGCCATCACCACACCGCGCGCGACCTTGGCCCGGTTCTCCAACGATCCGCCGAACTCGTCGTCGCGACGGTTGATCAGCGGGGACAGGAACGCGCTCGCCAAATAGTTGTGGCCCAAATGGATTTCGACGGCATCGAAGCCCGCCTCGATGGCCAGCCGGGCTGCGTTGGCGTGCGCGGCCATCACGTCGTCGATGTCGTCGCGGGTGGCCTTCTTGGCGAACCGCATCCCGATCGGGTTGAAAAACCGCACCGGCGCCAGGGCCGTGGCTCGGTTGGTCTTGGCGTTGGCGACCGGGCCGGCGTGGCCGATCTGCGCGCACACCGCGGCGCCCTCGGCGTGGATCGCGTCGGTGAGCCGGCGCAGGCCCGGGACCGCCTCCGGGCGCATCCAGAGTCCGTTGCCCTCGGTGCGGCCGCCGGGGGACACCGCGCAATAGGCGACGGTCGTCATGCCGACCCCGCCCGCGGCCGGCAGCCGGTGATATTCGATGAGGTCGTCGGTCACCAGCGCGTCGGGCGTGCGCGCCTCGAACGTCGCGGCCTTGATGACGCGGTTGCGCAGCGTGACGGGTCCCAGCTTGGCCGGTGCCAACACGTCCGGAGGGGTAGACATGCCAGGAGCGTACGCGGCGGCCGTGCCAGACTGTCAGGCGTGGGCGCAATCACGCTGGACGGCAAGGCCACCCGTGACGAGATCTTCGTCGACCTGAAGCGACGCGTCGCCGCGCTGACCGCCGCCGGCCGCACGCCCGGGCTGGGCACCATCCTGGTCGGCGACGACCCCGGCTCGCAGGCCTACGTGCGTGGCAAGCACGCCGACTGCGCCAAGGTCGGCATCAACTCGATCCGCCGCGACCTGCCCGCCGACATCAGCCCCGCCGTGCTCGACGAGACCATCGACGAGCTGAACGCCAACCCCGACTGCACCGGTTACATCGTGCAACTGCCGCTGCCCAAGCACCTCGACGAGAACGCGGCGCTGCAGCGGGTCGACCCGGCCAAGGACGCCGACGGGCTACATCCGACCAACCTGGGCCGGCTGGTGCTCATGGACCCGGCCCCGCTGCCGTGCACGCCGCGCGGCATCGTGCACCTGCTGCGGCGCTACGGCGTCGAGATCGCCGGGGCGCACGTCGTCGTCATCGGCCGCGGTGTGACGGTCGGCCGGCCGCTGGGCCTGTTGCTCACCAGGCGCTCCGAGAACGCCACGGTGACGTTGTGCCACACCGGAACTCGCGACCTGCCCGAGCTGACCAGGCAGGTCGACATCATCGTCGCGGCCGTCGGCGTGCCGCACCTGCTGACCGCCGACATGGTCCGCCCGGGCGCCGCCGTCGTCGACGTCGGCGTCAGCCGCACCGAGGACGGACTGGTCGGCGACGTGCATCCCGACGTGTGGGACGTCGCCGGTTACGTGTCCCCGAACCCCGGCGGGGTCGGCCCGCTGACCCGGGCGTTCCTGCTGACCAACGTCGTCGAGCTGGCCGAGCGGCGATGACCGCCCGGTCCGTCGTGCGGGCGCAGTGGCCGATCGTGTCGGTCGGGCTGATCTTCGCCGCGGCCTTCGTGCTGGTGGCGGCGAACTTCTGGCGCCGCGGCTCGTTGCTGATCGGCATCGGCGTCGGCGTGGCGGCGGTGCTGCGATTGCTGTTGTCCGAAGACCGCGCCGGCCTCTTGGTGGTGCGCAGCAAGGGCACCGACTTCGTCACGACCGCGATGGTCGGGGCGGCGATGATCTACATCGCGTCGACCATCGACCCGTTGGGGACGCGTTAGACGCCGGGCATGCCCGGCATACCCGGCATCCCGCCTTGCATCCCCGGCATCCCCGGCATGCCCGGCACCTGCGGCACACCGGATAGGTTGCCGCTGGCCACATTTGCCATCTCCGCCGGGCAGTACGTCTGTATGGCGATGGTGGTGAACATCTGGGCCATCGCCGGCGACAGCCCGGCGCCCCGAACGCGTTGCACGGCCGCGGCCATGCTCCCGCCGGGCTGGGCGATCATCGGGCAGACGGACTCGCCCATGGCCATCGCGTTGCCCGGTTGGCCGAACTCGACGCCGGCGTGGTTCAGCGCGTCGATGAAGTTGTCGTCGTTCGGATCCGCCTCGGCCGGGGCCGCGAACGCCGCCGCCACCGTGAGCAGGCAGGCGGCCGCCGCCAGCAGGCGAATGGTCAGCGGCTGATAGCGAAACGGCCAGATCCAGTCCTGCGTTCGTGCCAGAGCCTTCAAAACAGCTTCCCCATCTGTTCCGGAGTGCACTCACAGCACTCGAATCACTCTAGGAACATTGATCTATCGGGGTCACATTTACGACACGTGGGGATAAAGGTTTGCACACTATGCGTTTCGTGACCGCGATGCGCCCGAGATATCGGCTATTGCAGCCTCGCGCGGATGCACACGGTGACGTAGGGCATGGCCAGACCGTTGGAGTTGGCCAGCGCCGGATGGGTGGCCAGCAGCTCGCGCACCCGGTCGAGCGTCCTGGTGCGAACCTCGGTCGGCGAGGTGATGCAGTAGCTACGGGACGCCACCAGGTCGATCAACGCTTGCGGGGTAAGGTAATTCGTCCATTCCACCTGATGGCGCTGCGACTCGGCGAACGGCGCGGGCAGCGCTACGTCGAAGCGCCGCTCGCCGTCGCTGCCGATGATCTCGCCGAGTTCGCGCACCCAGCCCAGCCTTTCGTCGCGGGTGTTCCACACCAGGCCCAACCGGCCGCCGGGCCGCAGCACCCGCGCCACCTCCGGAACCGCCCGTTCGGGATCCACCCAGTGCCACGCCTGGGCGACCAGCACCGCGTCAACGCTGTTGTCCTCCAACGGAATATCTTCGGCGGTGCCCAGCACCGCGCGAGTCTCCGGCAGCGACGTGTGCAGCACCTCCAGCATGTCGGGAATCGGGTCGACGGCCACCACGTCCAGGCCGCGCTCCACCAGCCGGGTGGTCAGCTTGCCGGTGCCCGCACCCAGGTCGAGCACCCGTCGCGCGTCGCGCGGCAACAACCAGTCGATCGCCTCGGGCGGGTAGGAGGGACGGCCACGCTCGTAGGCGGCGGCCGCGGAGCCGAACGACAGCGAGCGGTCGTGCCTCGAGCGGCTCACGTCGGACACCAAAGTCACGCGCCTTCCTTCTCGGCCAGTTCCTTCTCGGCCAAATCGAGGGTCTTGCGGATCAGGTCGTTGACCGCCTCGACTTCCACCAGGAAGGAATCGTGCCCGTAGGCGGACTCGATCACGTGCAGGCCGGTGCAGCCCGGCAGCAGCTCGGCCAGTTCCTCCTGCAGGCGCAGCGGGTACAGCCGGTCGGAGGTGAAGCCGCCGACCACCACCGGCACCGGACACCCGGTCAGCGCCTTTTGCACCCCGCCGCGGCCACGGCCCACATCGTGGGCGCTACATGATCCGCTCAGCGCGACGAAGGTTCCGGCGTCGAAGCGGTTCACCAGCTTGTCGCCCTGGTATTCGAGGTAGCTCTGCACCGCGTAGCGGCCGCCGCTCAGCGGGTCCTCGTCGCCCTGGCCGTCGTTGGCGAACCGGGTGTCGAGCTCGACCTCGCCGCGGTAGGTCAGCTGCGCGAAGCGACGGGCGAGGGACATCCCGGCATCCGGCTTGCGCCCGGTGCCGTAGTAGTCGCCGCCCTGCCAGTCGGGGTCGGCCTTGATGGTTGCGATCTGGGTTTCCAGGTGACCGATGAGGTCGGCGGTGCTGCGCGCGCTCATCGCCAACAACAGTCCGGCCCGGACTCGGTCCGGGTAGCTGACGATCCATTCCAAAGCCCTCAGGCCGCCCATGGATCCGCCGACGACGGCGGCAACTCGTTCGATGCCCAGTGCGTCCAGCGCCGCGACATCCGCCTCGACCTGATCCCGCACCGTGATGCGCGGAAACCGTGAGCCCCACGGTTTTCCGTCCGGGGCAAGCGAACTCGGCCCGGTGGAGCCGCGGCAACCGCCCAGCACATTGGTGGCCACGGCGCACCAGCGGTTGGTGTCGATCGGCGCGCCCGGCCCGGCCACGCCGTCCCACCAGCCGGGGGTGGGATGCTCGGGCCCGGCGGGCCCGGTGATGTGCGAGTCGCCGGTGAGCGCGTGCAGCACCACCACCACGTTGTCGCGCGCCGGCGACAGCTCACCCCAGCGCTGCACGGCGATACGGACGTCGTCGATCACCGCGCCGTTCTCCAGGGTCAGCGAGCCGATGTCGACCAGCCCGATCTCGCCCTCCGGGGGGAGCGTCTGGGCAGCGTCGGAAACCATCTTCTCGGAGTTCATCGCAACGCCCCCCTGCCTGCGGCTCACCATTGTCACGCGCCTTCGTTCCCGGCCAATTCGAGAGTCTTGCGGATCATGTCGCCGACCGCGTCGAATTCCAGCAGGAAGCCGTCGTGCCCATAGATGGACTCGACCACCTGCAGGCCGGTGCAGCCCGGCAGCAGCTCGGCCAGCTCCTCCTGCAACGTCAGTGGGTACAGCCGGTCGGAGGTGAAGCCGCCGACCACGACCGGCACCGGGCACCCGCGCAGCGCGTTGCGCACCCCGCCCCGGCCGCGGCCGACGTCGTGGCTGTTCAGCGCCTCGGTCAGCGCCACGTAGCTGCCGGCGTCGAAGCGGTTCACCAGCTTGTCGCCCTGGTGTTCCAGGTAGCTCTGCACCGCGAATCGGCCGCCGTTGAGCGGGTCCTCGTCGCCCTGGCCGTCGTTGCCGAAGCGGGTGTCGAGCTCGACCTCGCCCCGGTAGGTCAGGTGCGCGAACCGGCGGGCGATCGCCAGCCCGGCATCCGGTGCCCGCCCGCTGTCGTGGTAGTCGCCGCCCTGCCAGTTCGGGTCGGCCTTGATGGCGGCGATCTGAGTGCTCTGGGTTCCGATCTGGTTGGCGGTGGCGCGCGCACCGACGGCCAGCAGCAGCCCGGCCCGGACGAGGTCCGGGTGGCTGACGATCCACTCCAAAGCCCTTGCGCCGCCCATGGATCCGCCGACGACGGCGGCGACCCGTTCGATGCCCAGCGCGGCCAGCGCGGCGACGTCCGCCTCGACCTGATCCCGCAACGAAATCTGCGGAAACCTCGAGCCCCACGGCTTTCCGTCGCGCGCAAGCGAACTCGGCCCGGTAGAGCCGTGGCAGCTGCCCAGCACGTTGGTGGCCACGGCGCACCAGCGGTTGGTGTCGATCGGGGCGCCCGGCCCGGCCACCCCGTCCCACCAGCCCGGCGTGGGATGCCCGGGTCCGGCGGGGCCGGTGATGTGCGAGTCGCCGGTGAGCGCGTGCAGCACCACCACCACGTTGTCACGCGTCGGCGACAGCTCGCCCCAGCGCTGCACCGCGATGCAGACGTCGTCGATCACCGCGCCGCTTTCCAGCCGCAGCGAGCCCATGTGGACCAGGCCGATCTCGCCCTCGGCGGGCAGCGTCTGCGTCGGAATTTCGGAGATCGTCATGTCCGGATTCCTCAGAACGCCGCCACGGACTGCGGGTCGCCGCTGGCCTGAGCCGACCCCGCCGCCGCACCGAACTTGCGGGCCGCGGCGAAGCCGAGCTCCAGGTCGGCGAGGATGTCGTCGATGCCCTCGAGGCCGACGGCCAGCCGCACCAGCCCCGGGCTGACGCCGGTGGTCAGCTGCTCGGCGGGGCTCAGCTGGGCGTGGGTCGTCGACGCCGGGTGAATCACCAGGGAACGCACGTCACCGATGTTGGCGACGTGGCTGTGCAGCTTCAGCGCGTTGACGAACGCCTGGCCGGCCTCGATGCCGCCCGCCAGTTCGAACGCCAGCACGGCCCCGGTTCCCTTGGGCGCGAGCTTCTTTGCGCGCTCATGCCATGGCGAACCGGGCAGCCCTGCGTAGTTGACCGACAGCACGCCCTCGTGCGAGGCCAGGAACTCGGCGACCCGTTGCGCGTTGGCGACGTGGCGTTCCACGCGCAGGCTCAGCGTCTCCAGGCCCAGGGCGACCAGGAACGCGTTGAACGGCGACGCCGCCGACCCGTAGTCGCGCAGCAACTGCACGCGCGCCTTGATGGCGTATGCCGGCGGTCCCAGCTCGGCGTACACCACGCCGTGGTAGCTGGGATCGGGTGTGGTGAACCCGGGGAAGCGGCCCTGCGTCCAGTCGAACGTGCCGCCGTCGACGATGACGCCGGCGATCGCCGCGCCGTGCCCGCCCAGATATTTGGTGGCCGAGTGCACGACGATGTCGGCGCCCTGGGTCAGCGGCTGGATCAGGTACGGGGTGGCGATGGTGTTGTCGACGATCAGCGGTACGCCGTTGGCGTGGGCGACCCCGGCGACCCCCGGGGTGTCGAGCACGTCGATCTGCGGGTTGGAGATGGTTTCGCCAAAGAACGCCTTGGTGTTCGGCCGCACCGCGGCCTGCCAGGAGTCCAGGTCGTCGGGGTCCTCGACGAAGCTGACATCGATGCCCAGCTTCGCCAGCGAATAGTGGAACAGGTTATAGGTGCCCCCGTAGAGCCGCGGGCTGGTGACGATGTGATCCCCGGCGCCCGCCAGGTTCAATATGGCGAACGTCTCGGCGGCCTGCCCCGAACTCAGGAACAGCGCGGCCGCGCCGCCCTCGAGCGCCGCGATGCGCTGCTCGACGACGTCGGTGGTCGGGTTGCCGATCCGGGTGTAGATGTTGCCCGGAACCTCGAGCCCGAACAGCGCCGCGGCATGCGCGGTGTCGTCGAAGGTGTACGACGTCGTCTGGTAGATCGGCAGGGCCCGCGCGTTGTTCGGTGAGTCCGGGTGCTGGCCGGCGTGGATCTGCTTTGTCTCGAACGACCAATGCGCGGTCGGATCGGTCTCGGTGTTGCTGTCGTCGCTCATGACGGGCTTTCTGTCGGGAGTGGGTGAATCGGGTATCGGGAGTGCTCGCGGCCAAGCGGGACGCCACGAGCGATGGCGTCGGCCGGGCGGCCGTCGGCTAGCACCGACACACGATGGAGCGCGAATGGGCTTGAAGAATGCGCATCACGTATCCCCGTCTAGTCAGGGGCCCGTCATGGCGGACCCGCGCTTGCCGGATAGCCGGTTGGGCTACTCAACCCGGTCATCACCCGGGGCACCCCACCGCGGTTGGAGGGTTGCCGGCCAGCAAGCCGGGGCTTGTCGCTGGCACTCATGACCAATTACGAAGATTAGCTTATCGCGCCGACTCGGCGCCAACGGGGCGATCCGACGGCCATGGCCACCGGGGTTCACCGCCCTGACCTGCAGGTCGATGCCCGGTCAAACGCCCTTGATAGCGTGGCAACAACCACAACGCTGAGCCTCATCATGTGACAACCACGCCGGGAGATGGACCGTGTGCGCCGAACAGCCGACCGTCGTCTACACGCTGACCGACGAAGCGCCGCTGCTGGCGACCTACGCGTTCCTGCCGATCGTGCGCGCCTTCGCCGAGCCGGCGGGCATCAAGATCGAGACCAGTGACATCTCCCTGGCCGCTCGGATCCTCGCCGAGTTCCCCGACCACCTGACCGACGAGCAGCGGGTTGAAGACAACTTGGCGAAATTGGGCGCGCTGACGAAGCTGCCCGACACCAACATCATCAAGCTGCCGAACATCAGCGCCTCGGTGCCCCAATTGATCGCCGCGGTCAAGGAGCTGCAAGGCAAGGGATTCAAGATTCCGGACTTTCCGCAGAGCCCGAAGACCGATGAAGAGAAGGAAATTCGCGACCGGTATGCCAAGTGCCTTGGCAGCGCGGTCAATCCGGTACTGCGACAAGGCAACTCGGACCGACGCGCGCCGAAGGCCGTCAAGGAGTACGCGCGCAAGCACCCCCACAGCATGGGGGAGTGGTCGCCGGCCTCGCGCACTCACGTCGCGACCATGCGGCACGGCGACTTCTACCACGGCGAGAAGTCGATGACGCTGGACCGCGCGCGCGACGTGAAGATGGTGCTGGAGACCAAGGGCGGGAAGACAATCGAGCTCAGGCCCAGGGTGGAGCTGCGCGAAGGCGACATCATCGACAGCATGTTCATGAGCAAGAAGGCCCTCGTCGAGTTCTACGAGGAGCAGATGCAGGACGCCTACGAGACCGGCGTGATGTTCTCGCTCCACGTCAAGGCGACGATGATGAAGGTCTCCCATCCCATCGTTTTCGGCCACGCGGTGAAGGTCTTCTACAAGGAGGCATTCGCCAAGCACCAGGCGCTCTTCGACGAGCTCGGCGTCAACGTCAACAACGGATTGGTCGACCTCTACAACAAGATCGAGTCACTGCCCGCATCGCTGCACGAGGAGATCATCCGCGACCTGCACGCCTGCCACGAACACCGCCCCGAGCTGGCGATGGTCGATTCCGCCAAGGGCATCACCAACTTCCATTCACCCAGCGACGTGATCGTGGACGCGTCGATGCCGGCGATGATCCGCGCCGGCGGCAAGATGTGGGGGGCCGACGGCCGGCAGAAGGACACCAAGGCCGTCAATCCCGAATCGACTTTCTCCCGCATCTACCAAGAGATCATCAACTTCTGTAAGACCCACGGGGCGTTCGACCCGACGACGATGGGCACGGTCCCCAACGTCGGGCTGATGGCGCAGGAGGCCGAGGAGTACGGGTCGCACGACCAGACGTTCGAGATCGCCGAAGACGGCGTCGCCAACATCGTCGACCTCGACACCGGCGAAGTCCTGCTGACCCAGAACGTGGAAGCCGGCGACATCTGGCGCATGCCCATCGTCCGCGACGAGCCGATCCGCGACTGGGTCAAGCTGGCCGTCACCCGGGCCCGCAATTCGGGGATGACGGCGGTGTTCTGGCTGGACACCGAACGCCCGCACGAGGTCGAGCTGCGCAAGAAGGTCAAGCAATACCTCAAGGAGCACGACACCGAGGGCCTACAGATCCAGATCATGCCGCAGGTGTGGGCCATGCGGTACACGCTGGAGCGCGCGATGCGCGGCCAGGACACCATCGCCGTCACCGGAAACATCCTGCGCGACTACCTGACCGACCTGTTCCCGATCCTGGAGCTGGGCACCAGCGCCAAGATGCTGTCCATCGTGCCGTTGATGTCCGGCGGCGGAATGTACGAGACCGGCGCGGGCGGTTCGGCGCCCAAGCACGTCCACCAGCTCGTCGAGGAAAATCATCTGCGCTGGGATTCCCTTGGTGAATTCCTTGCCCTGGGAGCGTGTTTCGAAGACATCGGGATCAAGACCGGCAACGAGCGCGCCAAGATTCTGGGCAAGACGCTGGACGCGGCGATCGGGAAGCTGTTGGAGAACAACAAGAGTCCGTCGCGCAAGACCGGCGAACTCGACAACCGCGGCAGCCAGTTCTACCTCGCGCTGTACTGGGCCGAGAAACTCGCCGCGCAAACCGACGACAAAGAGTTGCGCGAGCACTTCGCCGCGCTGGCCGAGTCGTTGAGCCGCAACGAGGACGCTATCGTGGCCGAACTTGCCGAGGCGCAGGGCGAGGCGGTCGACATCGGCGGTTACTACCGGCCGGACCATGAGAAGACGACCGCGGTGATGCGGCCGAGCAAGACGTTCAACGAAGCCCTGGCAGCTTCGCAAGGCTGACGCGACGGCCCGCGGGTCGAAGCGGGCGCCCCTTGTAGTCTGAGCCCATGTCCGGTGGAAGCAAGATCAAGGTCAAAGGTCCGGTAGTGGAGCTCGACGGCGACGAGATGACGCGCGTCATCTGGAAGCTGATCAAGGACATGCTGATCCTGCCCCACCTCGACATCAACCTCGACTATTACGACCTGGGCATCGAGCATCGTGACCGCACCGACGACCAGGTGACGATCGACGCGGCCTACGCCATCAAGAGGCACGGCGTGGGCGTCAAGTGCGCGACCATCACCCCCGACGAGGCCCGCGTGCAGGAGTTCAACCTGAAGAAGATGTGGCTGTCGCCCAACGGGACGATCCGAAACATCTTGGGCGGCACCATTTTCCGCGAGCCGATCGTGATCTCCAATGTCCCGCGGCTGGTTCCGGGCTGGACCAAGCCAATCGTCATCGGCCGTCACGCTTTCGGCGACCAGTACCGGGCGACGAACTTCAAGGTCGACCAGCCGGGCACCGTCACGCTGACCTTCACCCCCGCCGACGGCAGCGAGCCGATGGTGCACGAGGTGGTGTCCATCCCCGAAGAGGGTGGCGTCGTGATGGGCATGTACAACTTCAAGGAATCCATCCGGGATTTCGCCCGCGCGTCCTTCGCGTACGGCCTGAACGCCAAGTGGCCGGTGTACCTGTCGACCAAGAACACCATCCTCAAGGCCTACGACGGCATGTTCAAAGACGAGTTCCAGCGCGTCTACGACGAGGAGTTCAAGGACAAGTTCGAGGCCGAGGGGCTGACCTACGAACACCGGCTGATCGACGACATGGTCGCCGCGTGCCTCAAGTGGGAGGGCGGCTACGTGTGGGCGTGCAAGAACTACGACGGCGACGTCCAGTCGGACACCGTCGCGCAGGGCTACGGCTCGCTGGGGCTGATGACGTCGGTGCTGATGACGGCCGACGGCAAGACGGTCGAGGCCGAAGCCGCGCATGGCACCGTCACCAGGCATTTCCGCCAGTACCAGGCCGGCAAGCCGACCTCGACCAACCCGATCGCCTCGATCTTCGCGTGGACGCGCGGGCTGCAGCATCGCGGCAAGCTGGACAACACGTCCGAGGTGATCGAGTTCGCCCAGACGCTCGAGGACGTCGTCATCGGCACGGTCGAGGGCGGCAAGATGACCAAGGACCTCGCCATCCTCGTCGGTCCCGAGCAGGACTGGCAGAACAGCGAGGAGTTCCTCAACTCGATCGCCGAGAACCTCGAGAAGGCGCTGGCCGGTTAGCTCGCCGGCGGGTTGTCCACCGCCCGCAGCGGCGGGGTGCACTCCTGGATGAAGCCGTCGATCAGCTCGGCGACGCGGTCCGGCGCCTCGAACATCGGGATGTGGCCCACGCCGTCGAGCACGGTGAGCTTGTGGTTCCTCGGCAGCAACTCGGTGAAATGCCGGCTGAACCTGCGGGGCGGGACCACCCGGTCCTTCTCGCAGAGCACCAGATGAGACGGCACCGCCGTGTGTTCCAGCTCCACCAGCCCGGGCAGCCACAGCGCCTTGATCAGCAGCTGGTAGTAGGCGGGGCAGTGCGTGACGTCGTCGACGATGGCCGACAGCTGCCGCTCGCTGACCCCGTCGGGCCGGGCGCTCACCGGCACGCTGCCCAACTGGCGGCTGAACGGCAGCCGCAATATCCGCTGGCCCAGCAGACAGGTCAGCAACCAGATCGGCAGCCCCGAGACGAACTTGGCGATCACCTCGAATTTCACCGGGCTCCAGCGCGTCCATCCGCCCGCCGGCGCGATTCCGGTGACGGTGCGCGCCCGCCCGCGCCGCTCCAGTTCGAAGGCGACCCAGCCGCCGAGCGAGTTACCGACGATGTGGGCGGTGTCCCAGCCCAGCTCGTCCATCTGGCGCTCGACGTGATCGGCCAGCACGGCCGACGACATCAGCCAGCTGCTTGCGCGCGGCCCGCCGTTGTGGCCGGCCATCGTGGGGGCGAACACCTCGTAGCGGCCGGTGTCGGCCAACCGCTGGGCGACGACCTCCCACACCGTCTGGGACATCAGGAACGGATGCAGCAGCAGGACCGGTTCTCCGGAGCCGAGGTGGATCGGCGGGCGGTGGCGCATAGTGCCGACATTAAAGGTGATACCGGCGGTACCGCAAGCAAGGGCCGGTGCCTTCGAATCGGCCCTGCGTGAAAGGATCGGGACATCATGAGCACCGCCACCGGACGCAGCCGGATCTTCTCCGGCGTGCAGCCCACGTCAGACTCGCTGCACCTCGGCAACGCCCTGGGCGCCATCACCCAGTGGGTCGCGCTGCAGGACGACCACCCGGACGAATACGAGGCGTTCTTCTGCGTCGTCGACCTGCACGCCATCACGGTCCCTCAGGATCCCGACGCGCTGCGGCGCCGGACGCTGGTGACCGCCGCCCAGTACCTGGCGCTGGGCATCGACCCGGAGCGCAGCACCGTCTTCGTGCAGAGCCAGGTGCCCGCCCACACCCAGCTGGCGTGGGTGCTGGGCTGCTTCACCGGCTTCGGGCAGGCGTCGCGGATGACGCAGTTCAAGGACAAGTCGGTGCGCCAGGGCAGCGACTCCACCACCGTCGGCCTGTTCACCTACCCGGTGCTGCAGGCCGCCGACGTGCTGGCCTACGACACCGACCTGGTGCCCGTCGGCGAGGACCAGCGGCAGCACCTCGAGCTGGCGCGTGACGTCGCGCAGCGCTTCAACGCCCGCTTCCCGGACACTTTCGTGGTTCCCGGCCTGCTGATCCCCAAGATGACCGCCAAGATCTACGACCTGCAGGACCCGACGTCGAAGATGAGCAAGTCGGCGGCCACCGACGCCGGGTTGATCAACCTGCTCGACGATCCGGCCTTGTCCGCCAAAAAGATTCGCTCGGCCGTGACCGACAGCGAGCGCGAGATCCGGTTCGACACCGAGGCGAAGGCGGGCGTGTCGAACCTGCTGAGCATCCAGTCGGCGGTCACCGGGGCCGACATCGACAAGCTCGTCGACGGCTACGCCGGGCGCGGCTACGGCGACCTGAAGAAGGACACCGCCGAGGCCGTCGTCGAGTTCGTCAGGCCGATCAAGGCCCGGGTCGACGAATTGATGGCCGACCGCACCGAATTGGAGGCGGTGCTGGCGACCGGCGCGGAGCGCGCCCAGGATGTGGCCGGGAAAACGGTGCAGCGGGTTTACGATCGGCTGGGGTTCCTTCCGCACCGGAGGTAGCAGGATTCACCATGACCGAGCCGGCCGAGCCTGGGTTCCTGGATCGGCTGCGGGCCCGGTTCGGCTGGTTCGACCACGTGATGCGCGCCTACGGGCGCTTCGACGACCGCAACGGCAGCTTCTTCGCGGCGGGCCTGTCCTATTACACGATCTTCGCGTTATTTCCCTTGCTGATGGTCACTTTCGCGATCGCGGGGTACACGCTGTCGCGGCGGCACCAGCTGTTGAGCACGATTCAGGGCCGCATCCATGCCTCCGTGCCCGGGGCGCTGGGCCAGCAGCTGGTCGACTTGATGAACTCGGCCATCGACGCGCGGGCGTCGGTCGGTGTCATCGGCCTGGCGACCGCGGCGTGGGCCGGGCTGGGCTGGATATCGCATCTGCGGCAGGCGCTGACCGAGATGTGGTGGGAGCAGCGCATCGACTCGCCGGGTTTCCTGCGCAACAAGCTGTCCGATCTGCTGGCGATGCTGGGCACCTTCCTGGTGCTGATGGGCACCGTCGCGTTGAGCGCGCTGGCCCACTCCGGGCCGATGTCGGCGGTCCTGAGGTGGCTTGGGATACCCGAGTTTTCGGTGTTCGACCTGATCTTCAGGATCGTTTCGCTGGTGGTGTCGTGGTTGATCTCCTGGCTGTTGTTCACCTGGATGATCGCCCGGCTGCCGCGTGAAAAGGTGAGCCTGGTCGCCTCGATGCGGGCCGGGCTGATCGCGGCGATCGGTTTCGAGCTCTTCAAACAGGTGGGGTCGATCTACCTGCAGGCGGTGGTGCGCAGCCCGGCCGGGGCCGTGTTCGGTCCGGTGCTGGGCCTGATGGTGTTCGCCTACATCACCGGCTATCTGGTGCTGTTCTCGGCCGCGTGGGCCGCCACCGCCTCGACCGACCCGCGCGCCCGGGCCGTCGAGCCGCCGGCGCCCGCGGTCATCGCGCCGCGGGTGCAGTTGCACGAGGGGCCCAGTCCCCGTCAGACGCTGACCGCGGTGGCCGCGGGAGCCGTTGGCGCGCTGGCCCTTTCCCGGTTTACCCGGTTCATCCGCCGTTAGCCGACGACCTTCAGGCCCGCGATGCAGGCCACGATCCCGGCGATCAGCACCAGCTTGATCAACGATGCCGGTTCGTCGCCGGTCAGCGTCGCGTACGCCACGGTGAGCACGGCGCCGACGCCGACCCAGACCGCATAGCTGGTGCCGACCGGCAGGGTGCGCATCGCGATCGCCAGCCCGATCATCGAAAGCGCCAGCGCGACACCGAAGACCAGCGACGGGCCGAGCCGCGAGAAGCCGTCGGACTTGCTCAGGGCGGTCGCCCACACCGCCTCCAGGCACCCCGACGCGATCAGGACGAGCCAGGCCATTTACGCTCCTCATCCCGCCAACCGCCGCGCACCATCACGGCCCTGGCCCGCAAATCCCGGTCCAGCACAACGAGATTGGCCTCGTAGCCCTCCCGCAGACTGCCCACCCGCTTCAGGCCCAGGGCCCGCGCCGGTGTCGCGGAGGTCATCCGCGCCGCGTCGGCCAGCGCCGCGTCGGGGTCGCGATCGCCGGCGACGGCGTTCACCGCGCGGAACAGCCGATCCATGGTGGCGGTGCTGCCGGCGATCGTCGAGGTTCCGCGCACCCGCGCCACACCGGAGACCACCTCGATCGGCACCGAGCCGAGTCGAAACGCGCCGCCGTCGCAGCCGGCCGCCGCGACGGCGTCGGTGATCACCGCGACCCGGTCCGGCCCGGCCGCGCGGATCACCGCGCGCACCATCGCGGGGTGCACGTGCACGCCGTCGGCGATGAGCTCGAGGGTCACCCGCGGGTCCTGTAGCAGCGCGAGCGCGGGCCCGGGCTCGCGGTGGTGCAGCGGCGGCATCGCATTGAACAGGTGCGTGCCGACCGTGGCGCCCAGGGCGATTGCGTGTCGGGTCTGCTCGTAGGTCGCGTCCGTATGTCCCACGGCGACAACGACTCCCGCGTCCACGAAGCGTCGGATCGCGTCGTCGCTGCCGGGCCGCTCGGGCGCCAGCGTGACCATCCGGATGGTCCCGGCACCCGCGGCGAGCACGGCGTCGATCTCGTCGGGGTCGGGGTCGCGCATCTGGGCGGGGTCGTGCGCCCCGCACCGGGCCGCGCTCAGCCACGGCCCCTCCAGGTGGATGCCCGCGACGGTGCCCCGCCGCGTCGCGTCGGCCAGCGCGCGCACGCCGTCGAGCAGTTCCGCGGGAGGGGCGGTGACCAGGCTGGCCAGCGTCGTGGTGGTGCCGTGCGCCTGGTGGAACGCGGCGGTCTCGGCGATTTCCCCGGCCCGCAGGTACGAGCCGCCGCCGCCACCGTGCACGTGCATGTCGACAAAGCCCGGCACCACAACGCAATCCGGGAAATCGTCGTCGGCCCGCCGCGGCGGTGCACCCGCTCCGCACGCGACGATCGGCGCGTCGGAGGTCTCCACCCATCCGGGCCGGCAGACCCGCCCGTCGAGGACGACCGTGCCCGCGGCGATCAATCCCATCGGCCGCCGTTTTCCCAGAAGTGGCTTATCTCCTCGAGCTGGCGTCCCTTGGTCTCCGGGGCCAACCGGTAGACGAAGCCGAACGCGGCCACGGCCAGAACGGCGAACACCGCGAAAGTCCCTGCGCCGCCGAGCGAATGCAGCATCGTCAGGAAGACGGCGGCGACGATCGCGTTGGCGACCAGGTTGGACGTCAGCATCGCGCTCGACCCGATGGACCGTAGCCGGGACGGAAAGCTTTCGCTGGCGTACACCCAGCCCAGGGAGCCGAAGCCCATGGTGTAGCCGACGATGAACAGCAATATGCCGGCGAACCCGACCACCAGTCCCGCGCCGCCGAGCTGGCCGCGGGCGAACACGGCCATCAGGACGACGTCGGCGGCGACCATCATCGCGATGCCGCACAACAGGATCGGGCGCCGGCCCAGCCGGTCGACGAGCAGCAGCGAGGTGCACACGGCCGCCAGGCCGGCGACCTGAACCAGCGCCGGCAACCCCAGCAGCGCGAAATTTCCGGTGAAGCCCATGGCTTCGAATATCCGGGGGCTGTAGTAGATGATCGCGTTGATGCCGGTGATCTGGGTCAGGAAGCCGAGCGTGACCACGAAGGCGCTGGCCCGCAGGTACGGCCGTCGAAGCATCTCGGCCAGCATCTCGGAGAAACCGGCGCTGCCCTCGCTCAGGGCGCGGGCGATCTCGACCAGCTCCTCGTCGGCGCGCGCGTCCGGCTCGATGCGCAGCAATACCCGGCGGGCGTCGTCGACCCGGCCCTTCAGCATGTACCACCGGGCGGTGTCGGGCAGCCGAATCAACAAGGGCAGCAACAGCATTGCGGGCACGGCTGCCAGCCCCAGCATCCACCGCCAGCTGTGGGTGCCGGCCAGCAGGTAACCGGTCAGATAGCCGACGATCAGCGCGCCGACGATAGCCAGTTGATAGGCCGTCAGTAGCGAGCCGCGCACCGCGGCCGGGGCCGATTCCGCCACGTACACCGGGACGACCACCACCGCCACGCCGATGCTCAGGCCCAGCAGGAGTCGCGCCGCCAACAGCATCGGCAGCGAGACCGAGAGCGCGCCCAGCAGCGCGAACAGCGCGTAGCTGACGGCGATCAGCACGATCGCCTTCTTGCGCCCGATCGCATTGGCGAGCACGCCGGCGCCGAGCGCCCCGGCGATCTGGCCGATCACCACCATCGTCGTCAGCAGTTCTTGCTGCCGAGTCGTGAGCCCGAAGTCCTCGGTGACGAACAGCTGCACCCCGGCGATGATCGACAGGTCGTAGCCGTAGACGATGCCGACGCTGGCGGCGGTCAGCCCGACCAGCAGGCCCCGCCGCGAGACGGCGGGCCGCGTCGTCATCGGTGCTGCGGTCGGCGGTTCATCGAGCGAGCGACCATGATCAAACTAAACACGACGATCGTTCCGATCACGGCGACGCCCACCCGCACCGGCAGCGCGTCGGCCGACGGCAGGATCCCGCCGGCCTGGGCGCCGTTGCCCTGCCGGTCCGCCGCGGCGTCGGGCCTGGTGGCGATCAGCGAGGGGTCGGGCTCGACCAGGTTGCCGACCTGGGTGCCGGTCGGGGTGGAAAACCCGTAGTCCAGCAGGTGCGCCGCCTGCTCCCACGGGGCGATCGGCTGCCGGGTCCCGTGCAGCAGCACCGCCATCAGCCGTCGCCCGTTGTGGTTGGCCGCGCCGACGAACGTCTGGCCGGCGTCGTCGGTGTAGCCCGTCTTGCCGCCCAGCGCGCCGGGGTACTGGTAGAGCAGCTGGTTGTCGTTCTCCAGCTCGTAGCCGGGGTGGTCGCCGTGGCCGGGGAAGTCGAACGTCCGGGTGGCGACGATGTCGGCGAAGGTGGGGTTCTGCCAGGCGTACCGGTAGAACAGCCCGATGTCGTAGGCCGACGTGCTCATGCCGGGACCGTCCAGTCCCGACGGCGTGGCCACCCGGGTGTCCCGGCCGCCGAGCTTGGCGGCGAGCACGTTGATCTTCTCCAGCGCCTGCTGCATCCCGCCCAGCTGCATGGCCAGCGCGTGCGCCGCGTCGTTGCCGGAGTGCATCAGCAGCCCATGCAGCAACTGGTTGACGGTGTACGTGCCGCCGTCGTCCACGCCGACCTTGGTGCCCTCGGCCGACGCGTCCTCGGGCGTTCCGACGACGGACTTGTTGAGCGGCAGCGCGTTCAGGGACGCCATCGCCACCAGCACCTTGATGACGCTGGCCGGCCGGTGACGGCCGTGCGGGTCCTTCGCGGCGATCACGGCGCCGCTGTCCAGGTCGGCCACCAGCCAGGCGTCGGCGGAGACGTCGCCCGGCAGCGGCGGGGTGTCGGGCGCGGCGACGATGCCGCAGCCGCCCAGCGCGTCGCCGCCGACCGGCTTGGGGGGCACCGCCAGCGGGACCGGCGCGTCACCGGCCTGGGGGACCTCCGACGAGTCCACCGCCGGCGGGGTCGTCACCTTGTACGGGCAAGCGGCGGGGCCGGCATTGGGCCCGGGGGCGGGCTCGGCGTTGGCGGGCGGCGTGATCGGCGCGGCGAGCGGCGCGGCGATCGGCGCGGCGGCCATGAAAACCGCCGCTGCCAGGCATGACGCGGAACGTGACAGGCTCATTGTTTGAGCAGACTAGGCGATCGGCGGCCCAATTCCGCGAAGCCGCGCTGTGACTGATGGGACGGATGTTACAAAACCCGCCCCGGCGCGCGCGGACGGCGCCGAACCACTACGCTGACCTCTATTCCGAAAGATCGGTTGTGGTCGAGGTGGTTGGGCCCCCGGGATGGCGCTGGTGAATCCGGCCCCCGGCCGCTGAGTCGACTGCTGAAGCAGGTCGAGAAGGGGACCCAGGTGCGCAGCTCCGGGTCCGACCAGGTGCTGGAGGAGCTGAAGCAGCATCGCGATGCCGCAACCGACCCCGACCTGCGGTCCGCGCTCGCCTGGCTGTGTAACGCGCAGACGCGGATGGTGAGCAGCCCGACGGCGGCGCATTCCCGGGAGGTGCTGCTGGCCGCCTACGAGGTCAACCGGATCCTCGCCGTCGGCTAACCTCCCGCGAGACTGCAACTACCGACGGGGCCACTCGGGCGATGTGTCGCCAGTTGCAGTTTCGCGGTCAAAGCCGACGGGACTCCTCGCTTAGCACGCCGCGCAGGGCGGCCTCGATGGTGTCGAACTCCGCCTGACCGCTGATCAGCGGCGGCGCCAGCTGGATGACGGAGTCGCCGCGATCGTCTGTGCGGCAATACAATCCGGCCTCGAACAGCGCCGCCGACACCCGGCCCAGCAGCGCCCGGCGCTCCTCGTCGCTGAAGGTCTGCTTGGTCGCCTGGTCCTTAACCAGCTCGACGCCGTAGAAGTATCCCTCGCCGCGAACGTCGCCGACGATCGGCAGGTCGTACAACTTCTCCAGCGTGGCGCGGAAGGCCGGTGCGTTTTGCTTGACACGGTCGTTGAGGCCCTCGCGCTCGAAGATGTCGAGGTTGGCCAGCGCCACGGCGGCCGAAACCGGGTGCCCGCCAAAGGTGTAGCCATGCGGGAACATCGTCGCGCCGTCGTCGAACGGCTCGAACAGCCGGTCGCCGGCGATCATCGCGCCGATCGGCGAGTAGCCCGACGTCATCCCCTTGGCGCAGGTGATCATGTCGGGCACGTAGCCGAAGTCGTCACAGGCGAACATCGACCCGATCCGGCCGAACGCGCAGATCACCTCGTCGGAGACCAGCAGCACGTCGTAGGAGTCGCAGATCTCGCGGACCCGTTCGAAGTAGCCCGGCGGGGGCGGGATGGAGCCGCCGGCGTTCTGCACCGGTTCCAGGAACACCGCCGCGACGGTCTGGGGCCCCTCGAACTCGATGGCCTCGGCGATCCGGTCGGCGGCCCACTGCCCGAAGGCCTTCACGTCCGTGTGGAACGGTTCCGGCGCGCGGTAGAAGTTGGTGTTGGGCACCCGGAAACCGCCCGGCGTCACCGGCTCGAACGGCGCCTTGTACGACGGCAGCCCGGTGATCGCCAGCGCGCCCTGCGTGGTGCCGTGGTAGGCGACCGAGCGCGAAATCACCTTGTGCTTACCGGGTTTGCCGGTCAGCTTGAAGTACTGCTTGGCCACCTTCCACGCGGTCTCGACGGCCTCGGTGCCGCCGGTGGTGAAGAACACCCGGTTCAACTCGCCCGGCGCGTAGCGCGCGAGGCGCTCGGCGAGCTCGATGGCGGGCGGGGTGGCATATCCCCACAGCGGGAAGAACGCCAGGGTGCCGGCCTGCCGGGCCGCGACCTCGGCGAGCTCGGCGCGGCCGTGGCCGACCTGCACGGTGAACAGGCCGGACAGCGCGTCCAGGTAGCTCCTGCCGCGGTCGTCGAAGATGGTGACGCCGTCGCCGCGCACGATGACCGGCGGCGTGAAGTCCGGGCCGTGCCGGGTGAAGTGCAGCCAGAGATTGCGAGTCATGTTGTCGGTGAGCGTAACGCTAGGCTCGCTGATATGACCGCAGCGCAGCAGGTCAGTGAGTTCGAAGAGTTGCGGCCGCATCTCATGGCGGTCGCCTACCGGCTGACCGGCACCGTCGCCGATGCCGAGGACATCGTGCAGGAGGCGTGGCTGCGCTGGCACGGGCGGGACGATGCGATCGTCGACCTGCGGGCCTGGCTGACCACCGTGGTGAGCCGGCTCGGCCTGGACAAGCTGCGGTCGGCGGCGCACCGTCGCGAGACCTACACCGGCAACTGGCTGCCCGAGCCGGTGGTCACCGGCCTCGATCGGGCCGACCCGCTGTCCGCGGTGGTGGCCGCCGAGGACGCGCGGTTCGCGGCGATGGTGGTGCTGGAGCGGCTCACCCCCGACCAGCGGGTCGCGTTCGTGCTGCACGACGGGTTCGCGGTGCCGTTCGCGGAGGTGGCCGAGGTGCTGGGTACCAACGAGGCCGCCGCCCGGCAGCTGGCGTCGCGGGCCCGCAAGGCGGTCGCCGCCGAGCCGCCCCCGGAACCCGACCCGTCACACGCCGAGGCGGTCGGGAAGCTGATGGCCGCCATGGCCGCCGGCGACGTGGAGACCGTGGTTGCGCTGCTGCATCCCGACGTGATCTTCACCGGCGATTCGAATGGCAAGGCGCCCACGGCCGTTCAGGTCATCCACGGGCCGGACAAGGTGGTGCGGTTCATGCTCGGCCTGGCCCGCCGCTACGGCCCGGAGTTCTTCACGGCCTACGAGCTGGGGCTGGTCAACGGCGAGCTGGGCATCTACACGGCGGGCTTCCCCGCAAGCGACGGCTACCGGGAGATGTGCCCGCGGGTGATGGCGATGACGGTGCGCGACGGAAAGGTCTGCGCCCTATGGGATATCGCCAATCCCGACAAGTTCACCGGCTCCCCCCTGCGGCGTGGGCGGCCCTGAGTCATGGCGGGCAGGGTCGCCGAGGCGATGGGCAAACTGATGTTCCGGGGCATGGACAAGCTGCGCCACCGCAGCGCCTTCGACGCTCTGACTCCGCAAGGCAACGACTTCGCCGGTTTCGAAAACACGCGGCAGATCTTGTTGGTGACGTTCAAGCGTTCCGGCGAGGCGATGCCGAGCCCGATCAATCACGGTGTCGCCGACGGGAAGATCTATGTGCGAACCGATCCGTCCACCGGAAAGGTCAAGCGAATCAAGAACAATCAGCGCGTCGTGGTGGTGCCCTGCAGCCTCCGCGGCAAGCCCAAAGGGCAGGCGGTTGCCGGGACGGCCCGAATCCTGCCCGAGTCCGAACATGCGCACGCGGACAAGGTGATCGCGGGCAATTGGAGCCTGCCGATGAGGCTATTCGAGCGCAGTCTGGACAAGGGCAGCGCGGCGTTCGGTATGCCGACCGCCTACATCGAGATCACCCCGGCGCAAGAGCGTTAGTCAGCTCAGGACCTGCGTTTCGTCGGCCCACGGAACACGGCAGGCGTCACCGGAATTGAAGCCCTGCTCGGTGATGCCCAGGGCGGTGTTCACCCGCGCCCGCATGTTCTCCAGACCGACCTGATAGGTGAGCTCGAACACCCCGGCATCACCGAAACGGGCCCGCAGGTCGGCGACCTGCTCGTCGGTGACGGTGTGCGGGTCGGTCGTCATCGCGTCGGCGTAGGCGATGGCGGCGCGCTCGTCGTCGCTGAATGCCGGTGAGGTGGCGTAATTGTCGATGTCCTTGAGCCGCTCCATGTCCAGGCCGTCGAGGCGCTGCAGCATGGACCCGAAGTCGACGCACCACGAGCAGCCGATCTGGCGCGCGGTCCAGTACACGGCAAGCTCGCGCACGCTGGCCGGAAGCGTCTTGGACGCCCGGTCGACCATCGTCTCGTGCACGGCGCCGGCGATCAGCAGCTTGCGGTGATGCGCGGACACGGCGAATGGTTCGGGGACCTGGCCGTAGCGCCGCTTGGCGACCCGGTACATGACGCGGGTCAGCAGGCCGGCGCGGTTGGGGGGCAGGGGCTCGATGCGGGTTTTCTGTGTCATATCCCTCAGACGAGACGGGCACGCAAAGTGTGACGCGCCCCCACCCCTCTCCGCGAGCGTGCGTGTCTGTACGGCGCCACGCCGTAAATGGCGTACAACTGCGCACGCTCGCGGCGCGTAGCGCGGTCAGCGCGATGGGTGACTTCGATGGCTTCTGCCTCGTGGGCCGCGGGAGCGCCGTAGCATGCGGCTAGCCTTTCGACGTCGATGAGCGTCGATGAGCGGTGGTGGCGATTGGGAGTCAACGATGACCGCGCTGTTTAGCCGGCGGGCCGATCAGTACGACTGGCTCTCCGGCTACCTCGCGTCGCGGGGCATCAGCGGCGCCACCCGGGCCGTGATGGCGTTGATCTCGGCGTCGATGGTGTTGTGCCTGCTCGCGCTGCTGGGCGGCTCCGACGGTCCGCGCGGGGCGGTGCCGGTGGCGATGACGTGGGCGGCCGTCGCCGGCGGGGTGGCGGGCGTCGCGCTGTGGGCGTGGCGCTGGCCGACGCGCGGGCAGTCAATCGCATTCGCCATCACCTGCAACACCGCCGTCGCCTTGGCATGCCTGGCACACCCGAACCCGCTCGCCGCGCTGATCGGCTGCATTGCCTTCGCGACCTTCGGCGCCTACATGGCGTTCTTTCACACCACGGGATTCGTGCTGTACAACTTCGCGGTCGCCGCCGCGGTCGGATCCTGGGAGGCGTTGTCGCTGGCGAGGTCCGGACACCCCAGCCTCGCCGGGGTGGATCTGTGGCTGGTAATCGAGGTCAACATCGCGCTGCCGCTGGCCATTCGCATTCTGATGCGCGCCTTGACGGGAGACCTGCTGCAAGCCGACCGGGATCCGTTGACGGGCCTGCTGAACCGGCGCACCTTTCAGCACGAGGCGTTGGGGATGGTGTTGGCCCGCCGGGGCATCGACTCCCACCTGGTGGTCATGCTGATCGACCTCGACCACTTCAAAGCGATCAACGACCGCCTCGGTCACGCCGCGGGGGACCGCGCACTGGTTCAGGTCGCTCAGGCGCTGTTGTCCGCGTCGGACGACCAGGCGGTGGTGGCGCGCAGCGGCGGCGAGGAATTCCTGCTGGCCGGCACCTCCAAGACGTGCAACGCCGAGTCGTTGGCCGCGCAGATGTGTCGCGCCATCGCGGCGTCGGCGGCGGGGGTGACCGCCAGCATCGGCACGGCCTGCGCCCATCTCGAAGACACCGCGTCCGAACCGCAATCGCTGCTGGGGGAGTTGATCACCGCCGCCGATGCCGCGATGTATGAGGCAAAACGGTTGGGGGGCAACCAAAGCAGCCATCACGAGCTGTGTGACCCGCGCAGATGAGCGCGCCCAAAGTGTGGCGAGCAGACGCAAAAGCCCCCATTTCGTGCCGATATGAGGGGCTTTTGCGTCTGCTCGCCGAACTAACGCGAGAACATGATCGCGCGCTTGACCTCCTGGATGGCTTTGGTCACCTCGATCCCGCGCGGGCAGGATTCGGTGCAGTTGAACGTGGTCCGGCATCGCCACACGCCGTCGACCTCGTTGAGGATGTCGAGGCGCTCCGCGGCGGCCTCGTCGCGGCTGTCGAAGATGAAGCGGTGCGCGTTGACGATCGCGGCGGGACCGTAGTAGCTGCCCTCGTGCCAGAACACCGGGCAGCTGGTGGTGCACGCCGCGCACAGGATGCACTTGGTGGTGTCGTCGTAGCGGGCGCGATCGGCCGGGCTCTGGATTCTTTCGCGCGTCGGCGGGTTGCCGGTGGTGATCAGGTATGGCTTCACCGCGCGGTAGGCCTCGAAGAACGGCTCCATGTCGACGACGAGGTCCTTCTCCACCGGCAGCCCGCGGATCGGTTCGACCGTGACGGTCAGCGACTTGGCCCGCTTCTTGGGCAGCAGGTCGCGCATCAGCACCTTGCACGCCAGCCGGTTCACGCCGTTGATGCGCATCGCGTCCGACCCGCACACCCCGTGCGCGCAGGAACGCCGGAACGTCAGCGTGCCGTCGAGGTAGCTCTTGATGTAGATGAGCAGGTTGAGCACCCGGTCGCTGGGCAGGCAGGGTACCCGAAAGCTCTGCCAGCCACCGGAATCGGCGTACGTGTCCGGGTTTTCGGGGTTGAACCGGGCGATCTTGACGGTCACCATCACCGCGCCCTCCGGGACGGGCGGCAGGGGCGGCGCGGAAGTGTCGACGTCTGGTTCAAGAGCCATCAGTACTTCCGTTCCTTGGGTTGGTAGCGGGTCTGTACGACGGGCTTGAAGTCCAGCGCGATGTCGGACAGCAGATCGGTGCCCTGCTTGTAGGCCATGGTGTGGCGCATGTAGTTGACGTCGTCGCGGTCCGGATAGTCTTCGCGGGCGTGCCCGCCGCGGGACTCCTTGCGATTCAGGGCGCCGACCACCGTGACCTCGGCCAGCTCCAGCAGAAAGCCCAGCTCGATGGCTTCCAGCAGGTCGCTATTGAAGCGTTTTCCCTTGTCGTGCACGGAGATTCGGGAGTAGCGCTCCTTGCACGCGTGGATGTCGGTCAGCGCCTGCTTCAGCGTGTCCTCGGTGCGGAATACCGCGGCGTTGTTGTCCATCGTCTGCTGCAGCGCACCCCGGATGTCGGCGACGCGCTCGTTGCCGTTCTCGGAGAGGATGTCGGCAACCCAGCCCACCACCATCGCAGCCGGCTCCGGCGGCATGTCGACGAAGTCGTGACCCCGCGCATACGAGGCCGCGGCGATGCCGGCGCGGCGGCCGAAGACGTTGATGTCCAGCAGCGAGTTGGTGCCCAGCCGGTTGGCGCCGTGCACCGACACGCACGCGCACTCGCCGGCCGCGTACAGGCCCGGGACGACGGAAGTGTTGTCCCGCAACACTTGTCCGGTTACGGTGGTCGGGATGCCGCCCATCAGGTAGTGGCACGTCGGGTAGACGGGCACCAGTTCGTGCACCGGGTCCACACCCAGGTAGGTGCGGGCGAACTCGGTGATGTCGGGCAGCTTGGCCTCGAGCACGTCCTCGCCGAGATGGCGGACGTCGATATAGACGTAGTCCTTGTTCGGTCCCGCTCCGCGGCCCTCCAGAACCTCCAAAACCATCGAGCGGGCGACGATGTCGCGCGGCGCCAGGTCGACGATCGTCGGGGCGTAGCGCTCCATGAACCGTTCGCCGTCGGCGTTCAGCAGCCGGCCGCCCTCGCCGCGGACGGCCTCGGAGATCAGGATGCCCAGCCCGGCCAGCCCCGTCGGATGGAACTGGTGAAACTCCATGTCCTCCAACGGAAGTCCCTTGCGGAACACGATGCCGATGCCGTCGCCGGTCAGCGTGTGCGCGTTGGAGGTGGTCTTGTACATGCGGCCCGCACCGCCGGTCGCGATCACGACGGCCTTGGCGTGGAAGACATGAACATCGCCCGTCGCCAACTCGTAGGCGACCACCCCGGTGGCCACCGGTCCGCTCGGCGTCTGCGTCAAAACCAGGTCCAGCGCGTAGAACTCGTTGAAGAACTCCACGTCGTGCTTGATGCAGTTCTGGTAGAGCGTCTGCAGGATCATGTGGCCGGTGCGGTCGGCGGCGTAGCAGGCCCGGCGCACCGGGGCCTTGCCGTGGTCGCGGGTGTGCCCGCCGAAGCGGCGCTGGTCGATGCGGCCCTCGGGGGTGCGGTTGAACGGCATCCCCATCTTCTCCAGGTCGAGCACCGCGTCGATGGCTTCCTTGCACATGATCTCCACGGCGTCCTGGTCGGCGAGGTAGTCGCCGCCCTTGACGGTGTCGAAGGTGTGCCATTCCCAGTTGTCGTCCTCGACGTTGGCCAGCGCGGCGCACATGCCGCCCTGGGCTGCGCCGGTGTGGCTACGGGTGGGGTACAGCTTGGTCAGCACCGCGGTGCGCACGCGGGGACCGGCCTCGACGGCCGCGCGCATGCCCGCGCCGCCCGCGCCGACGATCACCACGTCGTATCGGTGTTGGTGCAGCAACCGGGTCGCCTCCCTCGATCAGGAAATGTTCGGGTCGAAGGTCACCAGCACGTAGGTCCCCAGCGCCAGGGTGAATCCCATCGACAGCAGCAGCAGGCTGTTCAGCCAGAACCGGGTGCCGTCCTTGCGGCTGTAGTCGTCGATGATGGTGCGCAGGCCGTTGCCGCCGTGCAGCTGCGCCAGCCACAACAGCGTCAGGTCCCAAAATTGCCAGAAGGGCGACGCCCAGCGCTGCGCCACATAGTTGAAGTCGATGCGGTACACGCCGTCGTCCCACATCAGCATCACGAACAGGTGCCCGACGACCAGGAAGATCAGCACCACGCCGGAGAACCGCATGAACAGCCACGCGAACTTCTCGAAGTTGGGGATGCCGGCGCGACGGCGGGGCGAGCGCGGGTTGTCCAGGCTGGCCGGGCGGTAGCTCATCGGAACTGCTCCCACATGTGGATGCCCATCGCCACCGCGACCGGAACCATGAGCAGCAGGTAGACGACGCCGACGATCCACAGCATCAGCCGCTGGTGGCGCGGGCCCTGCGACCAGAAGTCGATCAGGATGACCCGGACCCCGTTCAGCGCGTGAAACAGCACCGCGGCGACCAGGCCGAACTCCATCAGGCCCACGATCGGCGTCTTGTAGGTCGCGACCACCTCGTTGTAGGTCTGCGGACTCACCCGGACCAGGGTGGTGTCCAACACGTGGACGAACAGAAAGAAGAAGATCGTCGCGCCGGTGATGCGGTGCAGCACCCACGACCACATGCCGGGATCCCCCCGGTACAGCGTCCGCGGTGGCCGCCGCTTGCGCGAGGGCGCCGGTGTGGCCGGGTCCGCGGTTGTCGTCTGTGCACTCACTGAAGTTCCCACCGCCTTCGTGAACAAGCCGGGCAACCGAGCTTAGCCCGGCCGCGATGCGCCGTGGTAGGACGACGATCCGGCCACAGGCCCGTGTCGTGCCGGAGTTAGGGTGGCTGCAAAAGCCGGCCCAGGAAGCCAGCCCATCGGTGAGCGGGGGTTGCGGTATGGACGATGTCGACTGGAATGCGCTGCGGGACAGCGCGATTCAAGCGGCGACGGGAGCCTACGCGCCGTACTCGCGGTTCCCGGTGGGCGCGGCCGCGTTGGTGGACGACGGCCGCGTGGTCACCGGCTGCAATGTGGAGAACGTCTCATATGGCCTTGGTCTCTGCGCGGAGTGCGGTGTGGTGTGCGCCCTGCATTCGAGCGGTGGGGGGCGGCTGGTCGCGCTGGCGTGCGTGGACGGGCGGGGATCCCCGCTGATGCCGTGCGGGCGCTGCCGCCAGGTGCTGCTGGAGCACGGCGGGCCCGGGCTGCTGATCGATCACCCGGCCGGGCCGCGCCGCCTCGACGAGTTGCTGCCCGACGCGTTCGGCGCCGACCTGCCGCGGGAACGCCCTTGACCGACTTGGCATTCGACGCGCCGACGGTGATCAGGACCAAGCGCGACGGCGGCAGGCTGTCCGATGCGGCCATCGCGTGGGTGATCGACGCCTACACCGACGGCCGGGTCGGCGACGAACAGATGGCGGCGCTGCTGATGGCCATCGTGCTGCGCGGCATGGACCGCGGCGAGATCGCGGCGTGGACGGCGGCCATGCTGGCGTCGGGCGAGCGGCTGGACTTCGCCGACCTGCGCCGCGACGGACGGCGCCTGCCCACCGTGGACAAGCACTCCACCGGCGGGGTCGGGGACAAGATCACGCTGCCGTTGGTGCCCGTCGTCGCGGCCTGTGGTGCGGCGGTGCCCCAGGCGTCGGGCCGCGGGCTCGGGCACACCGGCGGCACCCTGGACAAGCTGGAATCCATCGCCGGGTTCACCGCCCGGCTGTCCAACCAGCGGGTCCGCGAACAGCTCGTCGACGTCGGCGCGGCGATCTTCGCCGCCGGCCAGCTGGCGCCCGCGGACGCCAAGCTGTACGCGCTGCGCGACATCACCGCGACCGTCGAGTCGCTGCCGCTGATCGCCAGCTCGGTGATGAGCAAGAAGCTGGCCGAGGGCGCGGCGGCGCTGGTGCTCGACGTGAAGGTGGGCTCGGGGGCGTTGCTGGCGTCGGAGGCCCAGTCCCGCGAGCTGGCGCACATCATGATCGAGCTGGGCGCCGCGCACGGGGTGCCGACGCGCGCGCTGCTGACGGACATGAACGCCCCGCTGGGCGCGGCCGTCGGCAACGCGCTGGAGGTGGCCGAGTCCCTGGCAGTGCTGGCCGGCGGCGGGCCGCCCGACGTGGTGGAGCTGACGCTGCGGCTGGCCGCCGAGATGCTCGAGCTCGCCGGGGTCGACGGCGCCGAACCCGCGCAGACGCTGCGCGACGGCACCGCGATGGACCGGTTTCGGCGGCTCGTCGCGGCCCAGGGCGGCGACTTGTCGATACCGTTGCCGATCGGTGCGCACTCCGAGACCGTGACCGCGCCCCGGGGCGGCACAATGGGCGATATCGACGCGATGGCAGTGGGGCTGACGGCATGGCGGCTCGGTGCGGGCAGGTCCCGCCCGGGCGAACGGGTGCAGTCCGGGGCCGGCGTCAAGATCCACCGCCGTCCCGGCGAGCCGGTGGCGGCCGGCGAGCCGTTGTTCACCCTCTACACCGACACCCCGGAACGCTTCGCCGCCGCGATGGCCGAGCTGGACGGCGGCTGGAGCGTCGGGGACACACCACCGGTGTCACGGCCGCTGATCATCGATCGGATCGGCGCGTGACCACACCCCTGGGTCTGGAGGAGATCAGGAAGGCGCCCAAGGCCCTGCTGCACGATCACCTCGACGGCGGGCTGCGCCCGTCGACCGTGCTGGACATCGCCGGCCAGATCGGCTACGACGGGCTGCCCGCCACCGACATCGACGAGCTGGCCACCTGGTTTCGCACCCGGTCGCACAGCGGCTCGCTGGAGCGCTACCTGGAGCCGTTTTCGCACACCGTGGCGGTGATGCAGACGGCCGAATCGCTGCACCGGGTGGCCTACGAGTGTGTCGAGGACCTGGCCGCCGATTCGGTGGTCTACGCCGAGGTGCGGTTCGCCCCCGAGTTGCACATCGACCGCGGCCTGTGGTTCGACGAGATCGTCGAAGCGGTGCTGGTGGGTTTCGCCGAGGGGGAGAAGGCCTGCGCCGCCGCGGGCCGGCCGATCGTGGTGCGCCTGTTGGTCACCGCCATGCGTCATGCCGCGGTATCCCGAGAGATCGCCGCGCTGGCGATCCGCTTCCGCGACAGGGGCGTGGTCGGATTCGACATTGCCGGCGCCGAGGCAGGTAACCCGCCGACGCGGCACCTGGATGCCTTCGAGTACATGCGAGACCACAACGCGCGCTTCACCATTCACGCCGGTGAAGCCTTCGGGTTGCCGTCCATCCACGAGGCGATCGCGTTCTGCGGCGCCGACCGGCTGGGCCACGGGGTGCGGATCGTCGACGACATCGACGTGATCGAGGGCGGGGGCGTCCGGCTGGGCCGGCTGGCATCGATATTGCGGGACAAGCGAATTCCGCTTGAGCTGTGCCCCAGCTCGAACGTGCAGACCGGCGCGGTCAAGAGCATCGCGGACCACCCGTTCGACCTGCTGGCCCGCACCCGGTTCCGGGTGACCGTCAACACCGACAACCGGCTGATGAGCGACACCTCGATGAGCCTCGAAATGCACCGGCTGGTCGAGGCTTTCGGCTACGGGTGGAGCGACCTCGAGCGCTTCACCATCAATGCGATGAAGTCGGCGTTCATCCCGTTCGACGAGCGGCTGGCCATCATCGACGAGGTGATCAAGCCGCGGTACGCGGTGTTGATCGGCTAGGGGCCGGCTACAGCCCGGGCAGGCAGATCGGGGCGCCGTAGCACGGGGGCGGACCCAGCGGCTGCCGGGGAGCGTTGCCCTCCCACACGAACTGGCCGACGTTGCCCATGCCCCCGACCGGGACCCAATACCAGTGGTGGCAGACGTTCATGTCCCAACGGACATCCGGCATCGGCAGCGGTTGGCCCGGGCACCAGTCGTGCGGGACGGTGAAGTTGTCCGCCTGGGCGGTGCCGGCGGCCAGCCACGAACCGCCCACCGCGAGGCCACCGCATAGCAGCGCGCCGACCAAGAGCTTCTTGACCTTGTCATTGTGTGACATTGCATTGCGCCTTTCCTCGACGCTGTGATGCTGACGATGAGTATTGCACCGGTGAGTGCATCAGGGTCGGTTCGCTACCGATCCCAAAAACGCGAGTTGGTGCAGCCTCGTTCAGGAAGAGCCGGTTTGACGGGCTGCCTCTTTGGCAAGCTGAACGCGCGACGTCAGACCCAGCTTGGTGTAGACGTGGGTGAGGTGGGTCTCGACGGTGCGTGGCGAGACGAAAAGCCTTGTGGCGATGTCCTTGTTGCCCAGGCCCTCACTGACGAGACGGACGACGTCGAGTTCGGCTGGGGTGAGCGCGGCCCAGCCGGTGGACGGGCGCTTGCGTTCGCCGCGGCCGCGTTGCGCGTAGGCGATTGCCTCGTCGGTGGACAGTGCGGCGCCCTCGGCCCAGGCTGCGTCGAAGTCGTTCTGGTCCATGGCACTTCGGAGGGCAGCGACCGACGCTTCGTAGTCGGCCTGGTAGATCTGGTACCGGACCTCGCCGGTGCGGTGCCGAAGGGCTTCCGCTGCGCCGAACAGCCGGGCCGCCTCCGCGTAGCTCTCGGCTTGCGCGGCCAACCGAGCCAGACACTCCAAGATGTCGGGCACGCATATTTGTTCCTCGCCATTCGCCGCCAACGCCAACGCGCTGTGCGCGTCACGCTCGGCGCCTTCCGCGTCATTCTCGGCGAGTGCCACGCGGGCGCGAGTGGTCAGGGCCCATGTCCGGTGAAATCCGGCGGTTGCCGACACGGCTTGGTCGGCCCATGACCGGGCCGCCACGAGATCGCCTGCGGCAAGCTCGGTTTGGGCCCGAAATTGCATGTTCGCCGTCGTAAACGCGACGTCCGGTATGCGGCTATAGCCCTGTGCGAAAGCATGGTTCGCGGCCGCAACCTCGCCGGCGGCTAAGTTTGCAATGCCCGACGCCAGATAGCCGAGTCCCTCCATCACCGAGCCGAGTTGGGCGGCGGACTCGATGGCCGCGTCGGCAGCCGCTCGCGCCTCGGCCGTCTTGCCCTGCCACGCGAGGATGGTGCTCTGGTTCAGGAACGCGTTGAACCTGCACAATGAGTCGCCGGCAGCATCGGCGTCAGCGATCAATTCCCGTAACCCTGCTTCGGCGCCTCGGAGGTCGCCCAGCACCGCGGCTGATCCGCCGACACCCCACACGCGACACAGACCGGCGGCGAATCGGTCACCGATCGCTTCAGAAAGTTCGCGTCCTTCTTCGGCGACCGCAAGCGAAGCTTTCGCATCGCCCGCCATGGCGGCCGCGTATGCCTGAAAGCCCAGCAACTGGCTGAGCCGCCATCTATCGTCCACGTCGCGTGCCAACTCGATGGCCTCGGCGAAGTACGCTGCCGCCTGTTCGGGGCTGAACGCCGCCGTGCCACAGCAGGCGGTGAGGGCGCGGACCAGGAGGGACGGGTCGTCTAGTTGGCGAGCGATGGCCAGGGCTTCGTTCGCCTGCTCCTGACGTTCCGGCACGCCGACCCAGCCGTCGAACAGCGCCGCGTCGGCCAGCGCCCGCGCCAGCACCTCCGGTGCCAGCTCGCGGTCGACGGTGTCCAGGTCGGACAGTGCCTCGTCGATCCAACTCAGCCCTCCGCGCAGGCGGCCCCGGGTGAGCCACAGCGGCTGCAGCGACGACGCGATCTGCAGTGCCAGCTCGACGTCGCAGTTCTCGAGGCTCCACGAGAACGCCGCGCGCAGGTTGTCGATCTCGGCCTCGATTTGCTCGACGCGCCGCTGGTGTCCGGTGCTCGCCGGTGCGTCGAGCTGGGCGGCCATCGCCGTGTAGTAATCGCGGTGACGCGTCCGCACGGCATCGGCCTCCCCGGACTCCCCGAGCTTTTCCAGGGCGTACTGGCGCACGGTCTCGAGTAGCCGGTACCGCATCCTGCCGCCCGTGCGCGACTGGTCAGAGGCGACCACCAGCGACTTGTCCACCAGCAGGGTGAGCTGGTCGAGGACCTGGTAGCGCTCCACCTCGGTGCCGCCGGCGACGGCACGCGCGGCGGCGAGGTCAAATCCACCCATGAACGGCGCAAGCCGGCGAAACAAGACCCGCTCGGGCTCCGTCAACAGCGCGTGCGACCAGTCCACCGAGGCGCGCAATGTCTGCTGTCGGCGCACCGCGGTGCGCCGCCCGCCGATCAACAATCTGAAGCGGTCGTTCAGGCTGTCCACGATCTCGTCGAGCGACAACGCCCGCACCCGCGCCGCGGCGAGTTCGATGGCCAGCGGCATGCCGTCGAGGCGACGGCAGATCTCCTTGACTGCGGGAAGGTCGTCATCGGTGATGGTGAAATCGGATCGCGCCCGGCGGGCCCGGTCTACGAACAGCTCGATGGCCTCGTCGTCCAACGACAAGGACGGCACCCGCCAAGTCGCCTCGCCGGCCACCCCGATCGGCTCCCGACTCGTCGCCAGCAGCCTCAGCCCCGGACAGGCGCTCAGCAGCGCGGTGGTCAGCTCGGCGATCGCGTCCACGAGGTGCTCACAGTTGTCCAGCAGCACCAACATCCGACGGCCGCCCACAAAGCGGATGAGCGTGTCCGTTGTCGACAGGCTGGACTGATCCGCCAGCCCGAGGGCACCCGCCATCGTGACCGGCACCAGTTCGGGGTCGGCGATGGGCGCAAGGTCGACGTACCACACCCCGTCGTCGACGTCGTCGGTCATTTGGCCCGCCACCTCGATGGCCAGCCGGGTCTTGCCGACACCACCGGCGCCGGTCAACGTGACCAGCCGGTCGGCGGCGAGGGTTTGCCGCACATCGTCGATCTCCGCGCCACGGCCGACGAAACTGGTGAGCTGCACCGGAAGATTTTGAGCAACAACGGTTTTCGACGTCCTTAGTGGCGGGAAGTCGTTGCGGATGTCCGGGTGGCAGAGCTGGACCACCCGTTCGGGACGGGCCACGCCGCGCAGTTCGTGCCTGCCGAGATCGGTCAGCCACGCATCGGCCGGGAGCGCGTCGACGACCAGATCCTCGGTGGTGCCCGAAAGCACCGTCTGGCCGCCGTGCGCGAGGTCGCGCAGCCGCGCGGTCCGGTTGATGGTCGGTCCGACGTAGTTGCCCTCGTCGCGCAGCTGCACCTCGCCGGTGTGCACACCGATGCGCAGCCGGATCGGGGCCAGCGGCGCGCGCTGCAGCTCCAACGCGCACGCGGTCGCGTCGGTCGCGCGGGCGAACGCGACCACGAAGCTGTCGCCCTCACCCTGCTCGACCGGCCGCACCCCGCCGTGGGCGGCGAGCAGGTCGGTCAGCGTCCGGTCCAAGCGCGCGAAGGCGGCCGTCATCTCCTCGGGCTGGGTCTCCCACAGCCGCGTCGAGCCCTCGACGTCGGCGAGCAGCAGCGTCACCGTCCCGGTTGGCAGCACGTCGCTCCAGTTCAACTCCGCGCGATCAGTTTCGGTCATGCTAGCCAGCATCTCGGGGCGGGACGCCGCAAACATCAGGGGAATCCCGTATGTCGAGCGTCCGCAGCGTGCGCGGGCCCGTTCACTCTGCGCTCAGGGCGGGGCCTACTCGAACTTTGTCGCCATAGCCGCAGAGTCAAACGCTCCTGGCATTTGCGAGTTCTCCCCGATGATCGGGCCCTGCCGAAATCCCATAGTCGAGTCATGACCACCCTTGCTGACAACCGCCCAAGTGTTTTCGAAGCCGATCTACCCGCAATCGACTACGCAAACGCTCGACACCCCGACGAGGCGCACGCGATCATCAGGCGGGCCCGAGACAAGGCGCCGATCGCGATGGGGCCGTACGGGCCCGAGTTGCTGACGTATGAGCTCGTGCACACCGCGCTGCGCGACCCGCGGTTCCGGGTGCCGCAGGGCATGTTCCTTGCCGCGCAAGGTATTACCAGCGGCCCGTTGTGGGACCGCATCGCCACCAACATCCTCAGCCTCGACGGCGACGAACACCGCCGGCTGCGCCGGTTGGTCAGCAAGGCTTTCACTCCCAAAGCGACCGCACGGCTGCGCACCACGGTCGTCGGCATCATCAACGGACTGGTTGACAACGTCAGCGCGAGCGGGCGCTGCGACGTGGTTACCGACATCGCCCGTCAGTACCCGATCCCGGTCATCTGCGCACTACTCGGCGCGCCAGCCGAGGACTGGGAACTGTTCTCCGGCTGGACCGACGACATCTTGAAGGCCTTCGGCTGGAACGCCGCCGAAGCGACGCCGGCGATCCTGACCGCATGGAAAGCGCTTGACGCCTACATCGACGACATGATCGCGCGCCGTCGCCATACCTTGACCGATGACCTGATCTCCGGATTGATCCGCGCCGAAGATGACGGCGATCGGCTCAGCCCCGACGAACTCCGGATGCTCGTCGCAGCACTGCTGATGGCCGGTACCGACACCACCCGCCTGCAATTGGGCGCCGCGGTCCATGTGCTGTGCGATCATCCCGACCAGTGGGCCCTGCTCGGCCGGCACCCAGAGCTGGCGGCCAAGGCCGTCGACGAGCTCATTCGGCATTCGCCGATGACGTTCGTGACGTTGCGCGCGGCCGTCGAGGATGTCGAACTCGCCGGCGTCGTAATCCCTGCCGGCACAATCGTCGTCGTCAACACCGGCGCGGCCAACCGCGATCCCGCCGTCTGCGACGACCCCGACCGCCTCGACATCACCCGCGAGGGCGCCCCGCCCGTGCAGACGTTCGGCGGCGGCATGCATTACTGCCTCGGCGCCAATCTCGCCCGCCTCGAGTTGGCTGAAGCGTTGGCGGTCCTGACGCGGCGCCTGCCCAATGCCCGACGCACCGGACCCGCACCGTGGAAGCCGGTGAACGCGCTCGGCGGACCCGTCACGCTACCCATCGAATTCGACTCCACCCGCTCGCCACTGACGTAACAGCCTGACGAAATCTATGTACGCAAGGGCGTGCCGGGAGTTCAATAAACGCATTCCGGTTGGAACCGGAAAATGGTGTCCGGTTGTCCGGACTGGGATGGAAGGAACGTCCCGATGAACTTCACTCGCGCGGTCACCCGAATGATGACCTCGGCGCTGCTGGCCGGCGGCATGGCGGTGGGACTGGCGGCAGCGGGTGCCGCCGACACCGACAAGGGCGGCGGCACGTGGTGCCCCGGGCAACCATTGCCGCAGGCGTACAACTTCAGAATCATTCCGGGTGGCGGCCTGTCCATGACCGGCCCGGTTCCCGACGCCGTCAACTGGGACATGTCGGTCTGCCACGACTGGTACCACAAGATGGTCGACAACGGCGACGGGACCAAGACCAACACAGTTGTCGAGGGCAGGCTGCTTCCGATGAATTGCGGCCTTTTCTGGTGTCCGGTGCCGCCCGGAACGCCGGCGCCTTAGGGCCCTGCCTTCAGGCCCGCTTCGTCAGCGTTAACTGCCGCCGATGATGGTCATAATGCTGACCGGCGTAGCGGTAAACATCCTCCAACGTCATGTAGTCGCGGAAGTACGGGTCCCAGTCGTCGGGATAGTGCATGCCACGCCTGAAGGCGTCCTCGGGTGCTCGATGTAGCGAGCGTTGCAGCGAACTGATCACGCGGTCTAGCTTGGCGGCCATCCGCTTTCGGTTGTAGATGCGAGCAGCGAAACGCGATCCGTAGAAGTTGATCCGTTCGAACGCGGGTGTGACCCGATTGAGCAGTCGCGCATAGCCGCGACTAACAGAATCCGGGAGCCGGTCAAACAAGCGCACCAGCAACAGGAGGCGTTGCACAACCATGTATCCGAACACCATGTGGAACAACAACTCCTCGTTGTTCCACATGGTGCCCTTGGTGGGTTTGGTCCAATCATCGTCATTGGCCGACTCAATGAGGTGATGGAAGTCGGTGCGCGCTCGGTCGAGGTCCGCGGCGATAGCTGCGCGATCGATTGGTTGTGGCATTACCTTGCCTCGGTGCGAGGTGGAGCGATCACCTCCATCATCCGCCAGCGCAGCGGAATGTTGTGGCGACAGCTGCCAGCCCCTCTGATTACGGCGTTCCCGAACACATGAACGGAAACCCGCACCATGGCTTCTGCGTCGCCTGCGGCGGCGGTGGATCAGGGCCGTCCCAAGTGGTGGGCCCAACATTTCCGTGCCCGTAGTAGACGCTCCACCACGTGTGGCAGACATTCGTGTCCCAATTAACCCCCGCTCCCGAAAATGGGCATCCCGGACCGGGCCCTTGGGGATGTCCTTGTTGCTGTCCCGGGCAGCATGTCCACGGCCCGAAGTACGGCTCGGCATGGGCGGTAGCGGCTCCCACCCCCAAAAGTGCCACGGCGACGCCGCCTGACAGCAGCGTTGCGCCGAGCATCTTCTTCACGGTGCGATAGTGCGACACGGCTTGGCCTCGATCCCTTTGCTTGACGATGCCTCGGCTCACGGCGACTCCGTCGTGTGGGTAATTGTCTGATCGAGACCCCTTACAGAGGGGCCGGTTTGCTACCGATCCCAACAAACCTCACCCCATGTCGATCCAGATAGTCAGGGCCGCGGTCATGACGGCGACAAGCGCGAGCAGAGCCGTATCTGTTGTGCGGAGGCGCGGCGTGTCGGACGCACCCATGCGTAACTCCCGGGCGATCAGGAACAGCGGAAACATCACACTAATGGCGATGAAGAATGACCCGACAACGTAAAGCCAGACGAAGCGCACGCTGTGCTTCGCGGCTTCAATGACCATCAGAATGACGACGCTAATACCCAACATCAAGGCGTCGGCCGCCACAAAACGCGAGGCCGACGTGGCCTTGGCATCGCGCCAAAAGGTGCCTAAGAAGTCGGCGGCGCTGTGGACGTACGGGCCACCGTTACGCCATGTCGCAATCAGCGCGGCGAGAGCGATCACACCATAGACGGCACACAGGATCTTGCGGGACCTTGGGACGGACGATGTTCCGTCGGCTTGGTTGGCTGTTGTCACGCCCTCACGCTAGAGCCAGTGAACGCGTTCGCGCGGGGAAGTCTTGCAAACGCCTTCGATCCGTTTCTCACCCGGACGAATTTCTTGATGCCCCAGCCTGTTTGGGCTTAGTTGGTGGTGGGTGGTGGTTGGGGTTGGAAGGGGTCGTACCACCACCAGTCGGCGCGTTCGCCGAGGGGCCCGGGGCATGGTGGCAC